>CAZJFQ010000005.1:0-63860 GCA_964545335.1 uncultured Gammaproteobacteria bacterium
AGGTGCGGGGTGCTGAGGATCGGCAGTCTGTTTTCTGTGGCACTTTCCGTGGTCTTTCGCCCCCCAGGTGTTACCTGGCACCCTGCCCTGTGAAGCCCGGACTTTCCTCCCAAGGCCCAGACGGGGACAGACCCGGTACTTCGGTTCTGTCCCCGTCTGGGCCGAGGGCGATTGCCTGACCGGCTCCGAGTCCCAAGATAAGCCATTGCGGCGCCGGCCTCAAGATTCCGGCCGGTCGGACCCCATGGCAAGAGCCGCACGATAGACCTCGTCCCGTGACTGACCAGTCAGCCGCGCGACCACGGCCGCCGCCCGTCCTGGCGGCAATTCCTTCAGCAGCACCGCGAGCAGGTCGTCAGGGGCAATCGAAGCGGCTCTGTCGGTCGGATCATCCGGTGACCCTGCCACGATCACTACGACTTCGCCCCGACGAGGCAGATCACCCCGACCGCACCACGAGCGGAGTTCCGACAGGCTCCCGCACACGATTTGCTCATGCAGTTTGGTCATCTCCCGGGCTACGGTGGCCCCCCGGTCAGGCCCAAAGGCATCCGCAAGGTCGGTCAGCAGCGCCTCGAGCCGGCCGATGGATTCATACAGGATCAGGGTACGCGGCTCTTTGCGAAGACCCTGCAGGCGCTGGCGACGGGCTGCCGCCCGCGCGGGCAGGAATCCTTCAAAAGCGAACCTGTTCGTCGGTAGGCCTGCGACACTCAGCGCCGCAACTGCCGCACACGGACCCGGAACGGGGCTTACCGTCACCCCGGCATCGCGCGCGGCGCAGACAAGGCGGTAACCCGGGTCGCTTATCAGAGGCGTACCGGCGTCAGCCACGAGTGCAATCGATTCACCTTGACCAAGCCTCGAGATAAGACCGGGCACCCGGGCCCGCTCATTGTGTTCGTGGAGGGACAGCATGGGTTGGTCGATCCCCAAATATTGCAGCAATCGGCCGGTATGCCTTGTGTCCTCCGCGGCGATGAGATCGACAGACCCCAGCAGCTCGCGGGCCCGATCACTGAGGTCCGACCGATTTCCAATCGGCGTGGCGACCACGTAAAGTATTCCGCTGTCGTTCGACATCTTTCGTTGCAACAGGATGACCGTTCGGTCGGGACCATCCCCGGACTGCGGCCGGGTTTTCAAGCATTATGCCGGTAAAAATTCGATCGGGCTTGTGGCTGCCAGTTCTGGCAACCCTGATGATGTCTGCCTGCGAAATCCCCGTTCGACCTGATGCACGACCGGACCCTGATCAGCTCGAAGCGATGGCGCGAAGCGAAGTGGCCAGTGGTGACTATCTGACCGCAGCGCGCCATTTCGATCAACTGGCCGCACTCAAGACCGGCACGGCCCGCGCCGGTTTCAGACTCGAAGCCGCGGAACAGTGGTACCAGGGTGGCCGACCGAAGCGCGCCCGCACCTCTCTGGATGCGGCGGGAGGCGACCTGCCGGTCGCCGTAGCTCAGAGCCGGATAATTCTTTATGCCCGCCTGGATATTCTGGATGGCAGCGCACAACAGGCGCTCAATCGGCTGCGGGCCCTCGGGCGCCCTGCGTCGAGTCAACTCGCCGCAGAGATTCTCAATGTCCGCGCGGATGCGCTTTTTGAATTGGGTGACGTTGCTGAGGCGGTTCGGGCGCTCGTCGAAAGAGAGATCTGGTTGGCGGATGCGCCATCCATCATCGACAATCACGCCAGCATCTGGGCCGGGATGGCCGCGGCCGGGGCCAACGGCAGTGCCATCGTCATTCCTGATGACGCGGAGCCCATCCTGTCCGCCTGGTTACTGCTCGGTCAGATCGGCGCCGAATCCGAACGAAATCCATTTGTGTTCAAGACGCGCCTGATCGAATGGCGACGTGAAAATCCGTACCATCCTGCCAGCAGCGAGTTCGTCGACCGTTTGCTGGTCGAATACCGAGCTGAACTCGGGTATCCGCAACAGGTCGCATTGCTGTTGCCGCTGAGCGGGCGGCAGCGGGGTGCCGCAGTCGCCTTACGCGACGGTTTTCTCGCCGCTCGTTTTGAACATTCGGGCGATTCCGAAGTACCCGCTGTTCACCTTTATGACACCGTGGAGTTCGGCGCGGCTGAAGCCTACCGGCGCGCTGCCATTGACGGCGCCGACTTTGTCGTTGGCCCGTTGACGAAAGACGAAGTTGCTGCGGTTGCTCGGGTGGCACGCGGCCACATTCCGACACTGGCGCTAAACTTTCTGTCAGACCAGGTGACGCCGCCGCCGGCCTTTTTCCAATTTTCGCTGGCGCCCGAGGATGAAGCACGCCAGGTCGCGGACCGAGTTATTGCCGACGGGCACACACGAGGCATAGCACTGGTGCCCGACAATGAATGGGGACTTCGTCAGCTCAAAAGCTTCGGCGACAGCTTGCGGGGCAACGGCGGAACTTTGCTTGCATTCAAGGTCTACGATACCCGCAGTCGCGACGTATCCGGTCCCGTAACCGATCTGCTCCACATTAATTACAGCAATACACGGCAAAAACGGCTTGCCAGCGACTTGGGCGCCGGGCTCGACTATGACCCACGGCAAAGAGGTGATGCAGAATTCATCTTTCTGGCCGGTCAACCAAGCCAGGGACGAATGATCAAGCCGCTTCTCGAGTTGCACTACGCGCCGGAATCGCCGGTCCCGGTTTATTCCACCTCGTCGATTTACCAGGAAGATTCGGCACACAATTCAGACCTGAACGGCATAGCTTTTGTCGACATTCCCTGGCTCCTCACACCAGACCCGACGGCCGCAGCGATTCGTGACATCATCGGCCGCTATTGGCCGGCGCGTGCTGACCGCCGTTCACGACTGTATGCGATGGGATTCGATGCGTATCGCCTCGTGCCTTTATTGCACAACAGCGAAATCGGTTCCGGCCGCCCAGTTTCCGGGATGACAGGCGAGCTTTCGATCGACAGCGGTCAACGCATTCACCGGCGTCTTGTCTGGGCAAAGTTCGAACGCGGCGTGCCGGTGATAATTCCTTCTGAAACCACCGTGGTGTTCGATGTTTTGGAACCCGAATGACTCGTGGCACTCTGAGTCAGGGCCGCCTCGCTGAGGACTACGCGCTCGAGTATCTCCTAGCGCAAGGGCTCGAATACGTCACTCGAAATTATCGATGCCGCGCCGGTGAAATCGACCTGATACTCACCCAGGGTTTGGAACTGGTCGTCGCAGAAGTCCGTCTGCGCAGCACAGATCAGTTTGGGGATGCCGCCGAGTCTGTCACCGCGGCAAAACGGCGCAGAATAATTGATGCGACCCGACATTTCACCGTCACGCGCGAGGAATTTCGCGATGCGCCGATTCGCTTTGATGTTATCGCCGTCAGTCGTAAGAAAGAACGACTGCTGGCAGAGTGGATACAGGACGCATTCCAGGCGGAGTCTTGGCGTTACCGGTGACCGGTTATTTGATCACTTTCAAGTGTGACTTTTTCTTTGCCCCATTTTTGTTACTGCTAACATCATCCGTTGCCGGTTCCGCAATACTCGACGCCGGATCGTCGTCACCGAAGAGCATCCCCTCGCCGGATTCTCTCGAGTAGATGCCTAGGACGGATGTGACGGGAATCGCAATGTGGCGGGAAGCGCCCCCAAAACGAGCGTCAAAACAAATCTGCTCGTTGCCAATGGTCAGGCCTGCTGCCGCACTGTAACTCAGGTTGAGCACTATTCTGCCGTCCCGGATGTATTGTTCCGGTACATCGACATGACCGTTGTCGCAGTCGACAACGATGTGAGGCGTCTCTCCGTTGTCGGACATCCACTCGTGCATCGCCCGGATAAAATAAGGCCGGCGTGATGATGTCTGTATCCGTGCCATGAAGTGTCAGCTCAGAACCTGATCTCGCGCTCGATTTCTGTGAGGCTGGCATCAAAAGTAGGCCGGACAAATACTCTGTCCATGTACTCCTGGATGGGTTTGGCCTGCGACGGTAGTTCGACGCCATAATGTGGCAGGCGCCACAGTATCGGCGCAATACTGGAGTCGACGAGTGAAAACTCCTCGCTCAGGAAATACGGCTTGGCGCGAAATACATCCGCGCTCGACAATATGCTTTCGCGCAGTATCTTCCGAGCCTTGGTCGATCGCTTGCGCTCTACCGCATCTTCGATCTGGTCGGCCAGCGTGTACCAGTCTTTCTCGATGCGAAACAGAGCCAGTCGAAATTGGGCGCGTGTCACCGGGTCCACCGGCATCAGCGGGGGATGCGGGAATCGTTCATCCAGGTACTCGATGATCACGCGCGAGTCGTACAACACCAGATCGCGATCGACGAGTGTCGGTACGCTGTTATATGGATTCAAGTCCAGCAGATCCTCCGGAAGGTGCGATCCTTCAACGTTGACGATATCGACATTTATGCTTTTTTCAGCCAGTACGATTCTTGTCCGGTGACTGTGCGGACACGCCGGTCTGGAAAACAAGGTCATTACTGATCGTCTGCTGGCAACAACAGCCATACTTTGATTACTCCTGCGGTTTTGTCGATTTGAGAAAGTCCATGAGGCCGGGCTGTCTGTGGAAAAACACCACCGTCGCACCCGGATCAATTCACGTCCTTCCAGTATTCACGTTTCAGGAAATAGGTCAGGACAAGAAAGAAGACCAGAAACAGGATGACTTTCAAACCCAGACGCTGCCTCTGAATTTTGACGGGTTCGGAAATGTACTCGAGAAAGTTGACCAGATCCCGTAGCGTCTGCTCGTATTCGTCACCGGACATCAAGCCTGGCGTAACAGTCTCATAGCGGTCGAATAACTTCACGACATTGCCTGCCGCATCCTCATGTTCTGCAAAAACGGCCCGTTTCAGTCCCTCAAGTTCCCACAGCGCATGCGGCATACTGGCTCCTGGGAGCAACCTGTTATTGACGCCAAGCGGCCGAGACTCGTCTACATAGAAATTCTTAAGATAAGTGTAGATCCAATCGGTTCCACGGCTGCGGGCCGCGAGTGAAAGATCGGGCGGACTTTGCCCGAACCAGACCGTAGCCTTGTCGGCCGGCATGGCCGTGGTCATAGTGTCATGCGGTTTGTCAGCGGCGAACATAAAATTGCGTTTGAGCTGCTCCTCGCCAATGTCCAGATCAGCCTGCAACCGGTTGAAACGAACATATCGTGCGGAGTGGCAACCATAGCAATAGCTCGTAAAGTAACTGGCACCGCGCTGCAGTGAACTCAGGTTGCTGAAATTATTGTTCGCCTGTTCCAGCTCAATTGTACCTCCCGCCGCCAGCACCCCCGTCGGGACCAGCATCGACACGAATACAGCGAGCCGGCTAGCCATGATAGGTAACCCTGTCCGGAATCGGGCGCGTTTTCTCATACCGGGTAAAAAACGGCATTGTCACGAAAAACAAAAAGTATATCGTCGTGAAGACTTGCGCGAGCAGCGTATAGACTCCCGTCGCCGGCCTCATCCCCAGGTAACCGAGAATAATGAAGGTGATTGCGAACAGCATCAGTGCCAGCCGGAAAACCGGGCCCCGGTAGCGAATTGATTTCACCGGGCTGCGGTCAAGCCAGGGCAACAGGAACAGGGCGACGATCGCCAGCCCCATCAACAAAACGCCACCGAGCTTGTCCGGCACCGCCCGCAGAATTGCGTAAAACGGAGTGAAATACCATACCGGCGCGATATGCGCCGGCGTCTTTAGCGGATCGGCTGGTTCGAAATTCGCATGCTCGAGAAACAACCCATAAAAATCCGGCGCAAAAAACACCACGGCTGCAAACAACGTCAGGAAAAAAACAACGCCAACGATGTCTTTGACCGTGTAATAAGGATGAAAAGGAATGCCGTCGACAGGGTGATGGTCAGGTCCCTTGTACTTCTTGATCTCGACACCGTCCGGATTATTAGAGCCGACTTCGTGCAGCGCCGCCAGATGCGCGACGACCAGGGCCAGGAGCACAAGCGGAATCGCGATTACGTGTAAGGCGAAAAACCGGTTGAGGGTTATATCGGAGACGTAGAAATCGCCACGCAGCCATTCCATGAGCGTGTCACCGACGACAGGTATGGCGCCAAACAACGAAGTAATGACCTGCGCCCCCCAGTAAGACATCTGCCCCCACGGCAGCAGATACCCAAAAAACGCCTCGGCCATCAGGCACACATAGATAAGCATGCCGATGATCCACAGCAACTCACGCGGCGCCTTATATGATCCGTACATCAGGCCACGGAACATGTGCAAATAAATCACGATAAAAAACGCGGATGCGCCCGTGGAGTGCATGTACCGGATCAGCCAGCCCCATGACACGTCGCGCATGATGTATTCGACTGAAGCAAAAGCCTGCTCGGCGGACGGCTTGTAGTTCATCGTCAGAAAAATGCCGGTTACGATCTGCAACACGAGCACGAGCAATGCCAGCGACCCAAAGAAGTACCAGAAATTCAGATTCTTTGGCGCGTAATACTCAGCCGCCTGGCTGCGCCAGAACCGGCTGATCCCCATCCGGGCATCTATCCAGTGACCTAGCTCCGCTGCCTCCCGCGCGATTGCAGCGAATGGGCCGGATCGGACCGGTCTCATCCGGTGCCCCCCGCGTCATCACCGATGATCAGGGTTGTATCCGTCACATAACGATAGGATGGTACGGGCAGGTTCAACGGCGCCGGGACACCGGCCCAAACACGGCCGGCCATATCGAACTTTGAGCCATGACACGGACAATAAAACCCACCGGGCCAATCAGGGCCGATGTCAGGCGAACCGGCATCCGGACGATAAAGCGGTGCACAGCCGAGATGGGTACATACGCCGATAAGAATTGCGATCTCGGGTCGCAACGAGCGGTACTGATTTTTCGCGAATTCCGGCTGGTCCGATTTTACTGAATCCGGGTCGCTCAGTTGCGATTCCACGTTTCCCAAATCTGCCAGCACCGATTCAGGCCGACTAATGATCCACACAGGTTTGCCGCGCCATTCAACCGTCATCATTGCTCCGGTTTCGAGACGACTGATATCGACTTGTATGGCGGCACCGAGTGCGCGCGCACGTGCACTCGGCCGAAATGACAAAACAAACGGAGTGGCGGCAAGTACTGCCCCGATTCCACCGGTTACCACGGTGGCGACGGTAAGAAAGTGCCGTCGGCCGTGGTCGACTTCCCCGCTCATCTAAAAACCTCCAGAGCGAGCCGGAACCCGCGCAAACGTCTCAGGTTGGACCACGATCCGGGCTACTGCCTGCGCCACGCACCCTGGCCCTAAAAAGCGGCCCATTATACACACGCGCAAACTCCCCAGTTTGCGCCAGCTGCTACACTAGTATCCGGTTTTCGCCTCGCAGACTACGCCGTGTCTAAGTTCGGCCGCACTGTTTCATTCTTGTTCAGATCCGTAATTGTCGGACTTGCTGCCGCATTTGTCATCGTTTATCTCAAGCCGGATTTGTTGCCAGGCGGCCGCAACGGCGCGACCGGCGGTCCTGACTCTCAGATTGCGTCGTATGCGGATGCGGTCAGTATTGCAGCACCGGCGGTTGTAAATATCTACAGTACACGGGCACCCGACCGGGCGCTGAGCCTGCGTGACCATCCGCTTTATTCCTTCGTGTTTGGGGAAGATGAACCGGGCCCGCGGCAGCCGCTGGAAAGCAGCCTCGGCTCCGGTGTCGTTGTCAGCGACGACGGCTATATCGTAACCAACCACCATCTGATCCGCGATGCCGACATCATCTACATCGCGTTTGCCGATGGTCGCGCCGCAGATGCCCGGCTCGTCGGCACCGATCCGGAAACCGACCTGGCCCTGCTCAAAGTTGGTCTGCAAGACCTGCCGGCCATGTCACTGGGACGATCCGATCTCCTGAGAGTGGGCGACGTCGTACTGGCTATCGGCAACCCGTTCGGAATCGGCCAGACGGTAACCCAGGGCATTGTCAGCGCGACCGGGCGCGGCCAGCTGGGCCTGAGCCGGTTCGAGAACTTCATTCAGACCGACGCACCGATCAACCTCGGAAATTCAGGCGGCGCGCTGGTTAATACGCGCGGCGAGCTGATAGGGATCAACACGGCTGTATTCTCAAACACTGCCGCCGCAGCTCAGACGGGATCTGCACCGCCGGTCGGTATCGGATTTGCCATCCCGGTCAACCTGGTCCGGGGCGTCATGAACCAGCTGATCCAGAGCGGGCGCGTCATACGCGGCTGGCTCGGCGTTATTCCCAAAACGCTGACACCTCAGGACGCCGCCACATTGGGTATCTCCGGCACCAGCGGTATTCTCCTCATCGACGTGCGGGCAGGCAGCCCGGCGGAAAATGCCGGACTGCGACCGCTTGACGTTATCACCCATATCGACGAGCACGAGGTATTGATCTGGCAGGATGCTCTGAATCTTATTGCGAGAGCCTTACCCGGGACGGTGATTCATCTGCAAGGAATTCGCGATGGCCTGGATTTCGACATCGACGTTGAAGTCAGTGAGCGACCGGCCGGCCAATCCTGAACCAAATGCTCAGGAGGGCACCCTTTTAATCCGCGCCCCGAGCTGTCGCAGTTTTTCCTCGATACATTCGTAGCCGCGATCGATGTGATAGATACGCTCGATTTCGGTCGCGCCATCTGCGACCAGCCCGGCGAGCACGAGGCTGGCTGAAGCCCGCAGATCCGTCGCCATAACCGGCGCACCTTTGATGCTGGCCACACCCCGGCTGATCGCCGTATTGCCTTCGAGCCGAATATCGGCCCCCATGCGTTGCATCTCCAGAATGTGCATGAACCGGTTCTCAAATACCGTCTCCGTTATGGTGCCGACACCATCTGCAACGATATTCAGAGCAGCAAACTGAGCCTGCATGTCGGTCGGAAATGCGGGATAGGGTGCGGTTTTTACATCGACTGCCTTGGCCCGACGCCGGCGCATATCGAGTTCTATCCAGTCGTCGCCTGACTCGACGGTTGCGCCTGCTTCCCGCAGTTTCGATAACACCGCATCGAGGTGATCAGGGCGGGTGCGCTTGAGCCGGATGTGACCACCGGTAATAGCGCCGGCAACGAGATAGGTGCCGGTTTCGATCCGATCAGGTAAGACATCGTAGTCCGTGCCCGCGAGTGATCTCACACCCTGAATAACCAGCGTATCGGATCCGGCCCCTCGGACCCTGGCGCCCATACGATTCAGGAAATTTGCGAGATCCACCACTTCGGGTTCGCGGGCCGCGTTTTCGATAATGGTTTCACCCTCGGCGAGGGTCGCGGCCATCATCAGATTCTCCGTGCCGGTCACAGTGACGAGGTCCAGCACGAGGTTTGTGCCGGTGAGCCGATCGGCGCGCGCCCGAATGTAACCGTTGTCGACGCGAATGTCGGCACCCATCGCTTCGAGGCCGGCAATATGGAGATTAACGGGCCGTGAACCGATGGCACAGCCGCCCGGCAATGACACGTCCGCACGACCGAATCGCGCCAGTAACGGGCCCAGCACCAGGATCGATGCTCGCATCGTTTTGACCAGCTCATATGGGGCAAAGAATTCCTTTATGGTGGTCGGGTCGACCTCGAGCCGCATCTTGTCACCCATCGTGACGCTTACGCCCATGCGCCCGAGAAGCTCGATGGTGGTCGTGACGTCCTGGAGGTGCGGCACGTTACCGACCGTGACTGGACTATCTGCCAGCAATGTTGCCGCCAATATTGGCAATGTGGCATTTTTCGCGCCCGAGATTGCGATTTCGCCCTCAAGGGTCGTGCCACCTTTTATCATCAGTTTGTCCATGCCGTGTTGTAGCTCGGTCGGCCGGATCAGGACTGCTGCGCTGACCATTCGTGCGGCGTCATTGTACGCAGGGTCAGCGCATGAATATCCTCATCCATAGCTGAACCGAGCGCTGCGTACACGAGCTGATGACGACGTACCCGTCCCAGGCCTGCAAACGCCGGCGTCACGATCACCGCCTGAAAATGAATCCCGTCCTCACTCCGTACGATCACATTCGCCTCCGGCATAGCCGCTTCCAGCAATTCAGTCAGGTGTTCAGGCTGCATATCAGGGTTCTCTCGGTAGGGATGTCTGGACCGCTGGCAGCGGCCCAACATCGGTGGCAAGTCATTGGTCAGGCGAATCTTAATCCAACGGCGGCCGCGGAAAAAACGGTGCAACCGCAGTCAGGTACCGACTCTGAGATTCATGGCCCATCGGGCAGACCCGGTACGGCGGTGTGCCCTCATTTTTTGCTATCCTTGACGCCTTTGCGGCTGGCCGCAATACAAGACTAACCAAGGCTACCCCTCATTATTACTCAATAGCGAATGCTGTATTACACAGCAGCAATGACTCTCGGAATTGTCCTGCTCGTTTGGGGAGCAGACCGTTTTGTATTGGGCGCCGGTGCCACCGCACGTAATCTGGGCATTTCGCCCTTGATGATCGGTCTCACGATTGTCGCTTTTTCAACGTCCGCGCCGGAAATCCTCGTTTCAATCGTGGCTGCCTCACAAGGCAATTCCGAGCTCGCGATCGGAAACGGGCTGGGTTCCAACATCGCCAACATCGGCCTGGTGCTGGGTGCAACTGCCCTGGTGCGACCGCTGATTATCCGGTCTGAGACAGTTCGGCGAGAGATCCCCATTCTGCTCGCCGTTACGCTGCTGACCATTACCCTGTTCCACGACCATCAACTGAGCCGCCTGGACGGAATTATTCTCCTGGCCGGTCTCGGACTCGTCATGTTCTGGATTGTCCGCTTAGGCTTCCGTTCCCCGGCCACGGATCCCATCCTGCAGGAATTCGATGCGGAGATACGCAGTGACCTGAGTATGTTACAGGCGTCGGTGTGGCTGGCTGTCGGGCTGATTGTCATGCTGGTGGGTTCCAAGATTCTTGTCTTCGGCGCGCACGCCGTGGCTGAAGAGCTCCACGTCAGCGATATGATCATTGGCCTGACCATGGTTGCCGTCGGCACCAGCCTGCCTGAGCTTGCCGTGTCCATCGTCAGTGCGATCCGCGGCGAATATGACCTGGCGATCGGCAATATTATCGGATCGAATATCTTCAACCTGCTAGCGGTCATCGGTCTTGCGGGCGTGATACACAGCACGTCGGTCGTCAATGAAGTTCTTTTGCTGCACTTCCCGGTAATGACCGGTTTCACCCTGGCCCTGTTCGCGATGACCTACAGCTTTACCGGCGGTGAGCGCATCAATCGCGTCGAGGGCGTTGCATTGCTGACCGCATTTTCCGGCTATCATTGGTTTCTGTATCTTCAGCATCAGGCCGTCAGCTGAGCCGGGACAATGATTCAGTTTGATGAATCGCGGATCAAGACGCTGGGTCGACGTGTTCTCGATACAGAGGCCCGGGCTGTCAGTGAACTCGGTCCACGAATCGGAGCTGAGTTTGTCCAAGCGGTTGAGATCTGTCTCGCCTGCAAGGGCCGTGTTGTCGTAACCGGCATGGGCAAGTCGGGCCACATCGGCGGAAAAATAGCGGCGACGTTCGCCAGCACCGGAACCCCAGCCTTTTTTGTACATGCCGGTGAGGCAAGCCACGGCGACATGGGCATGATAACCGGGCAGGACATTGTTCTCGCCATGTCGAACTCAGGCGAAACTGCGGAAATCGGGATTCTGTTGCCCGTCATCAAACGGCTTGGTGTCCCGCTTATTTCTCTTACCGGCAATCCATCATCGACGCTAGCCAAAGCTGCTACAGTCAACCTTGACATAAGCGTCAGTGAAGAAGCCTGCCCGCTCAATCTTGCGCCGACTGCAAGTACAACGGCCGCGCTCGCGATGGGAGATGCACTGGCCATCGCATTGCTTGAGACCCGCGGCTTTACAGAAGAGGATTTTGCGCGATCACATCCTGGGGGCAGCCTCGGTCGCCGCCTGCTGTTGACCATCGCCGACGTGATGCGCACCGGAGACAACGTCCCCCTCGTTCAGGCAGACACGTTGCTGAGGGATGCGCTTATTGAAATGAATGTAAAAGGCTTGGGGATGACAGCCGTGGTCGACAGCGACCAAAAGCTCGTCGGGATATTCACTGATGGCGATCTTCGGCGCGCGCTCGACGGAAGAGTAAACGTACACGATACGAAGATCAGCGAAATCATGACCACCGATTGCAAGACGGTCAGCGCAGATATGCTTGCTGCAGAGGCTGTTCAGCATTTGGAACAGCACAAGATTACTCAGCTGCTCGTCGTAGATGGCAACGATCGGATCACGGGTGCTCTTAATATTCATGATCTGTTTCGCGCGGGTGTCATGTGATGAGCGACCTCACGGACAAGGCTGCCGCCATTCGTTTGCTCGTCCTGGATGTCGATGGCGTGCTGACGGATGGTCGCCTGCATTTTCTGGCCGATGGCACCGAGGTCAAATCATTTCATGTGCGCGACGGTGCCGGGATAAAGGCACTACGTAAGGCGGGCGTCGAGGTCGCCATCATTTCAGGGCGAAAATCCGCCGCTGTTGACGCCAGAATGGCTGAACTGGGCGTTGGCAACGTAATTCAGAACTGTGACGACAAGGCTACTGCAGTACGAGAACTGATGACCAAACTTGGGGTCGAAAAGAAGGAGGTGGCCTGCGTGGCCGACGACACACCCGACCTGCCGATGTTTGAATTCGCTGAACTTGCCGTAAGCGTGGCCGATGCCCATACAGACGTAATTGCAAGAGCAACCTGGACGACCGACAATGTTGGTGGTCGTGGTGCAGTCAGGGAAGTTTGTGACCTGATTTTGCGTGCACGCCAACAGCCCGGCGAAATTCAATGAACTGGCGCATGCCTCTTTCCATGCTGCTTCTTGCTGCGGCAGTGGCGGCAAGCTGGTTGCTGGTACAACAACCGTTGCCTCAGGATTTAACACGCGCAGAAGGTCAGGAGTCCGAAAGTGAAACCGGGTACTATGCGCTCCACGCTACCGTGATCGGTACCCAGAAAAACGGCGATAAACTTTATGAACTGAATGCACGAAAGATACTCCACTACCCTCACGACAACAGTGTCACACTGCATGATGTTCACCTCCGCTATCATCCTGAGGGAAACGTTCCCTGGACGTTGCAGTCCGATTCGGGGCGACTGCCTGGCGGCACGGATGTAATTGAACTGAGTGGCAATGTTCGTGTAGTAAGCCACCCGGACGACGAATCCGATCAGGTAGTAGTGTCGACAACACGCCTCGACATATTTCCTGAGGAAGATCTGGCGACAACCGAGGCAGCGGTGGATATCCGGATGGGCAGTCATACTCTTGCCGGAATCGGCATGAAAGCCTACTTGAAGGAGGAAAGGCTGGAGTTACTATCAAATGTTTATGGCCGCTTTTCGCAGTAACCGGATTGCATTGCTGGCGTGCGCTTCGCTGGCTACAGTCCCGCTGTTGTCTGTCGCACAATCGGCGCTGTTCGATTCGAGCTTGCCGATTGCTGTCGATGCTGATACCTACGAGCTTGATCGCAAGAACCAGCTGGCTACGTTTTATGGCGTTCGGGTCACACAGGGCAATCTGGCCATCAGCGCCGATCGCGCGGATACCGATTCACTTGAATTTACCGACACGAAGTGGATCTTTACCGGCAATGTGCTGATCAGCACCGAGGATACGCGAATCGACGCGGACGAGGCCCGACTCAGATTCATTAACTACGAGCTGGTATCTGCCATTGTCACCGGCAACCCTGCAACATTTGAACGGCAAACTGTGATTGACGGTAAAACCACGATGACGAACGGGCGTGCCGGTGTCATCGATTTCGATGTTGCCAACAGTGTTCTCAAGCTCGAATCCGAGGCTTGGTTGCATGATGGCGCAAACGAAATCTCGGGTAGTGTCCTGAGATACGAAATGCAGGCGGGGCGCATTATCGCTGACTCGGACGATGATGGAACGCAACGGGTGCACATAAAAATTGTACCGCCGGAAGAGAACGGAGACAGGGAAATTTCCGTCGAGCCCGAGTAATGACTACCCTCCGCGCCCTGAATCTGGTCAAAAAGTTTAAATCCCGGGTTGTCGTCAACGACGTCTCGCTGGAAGTATCCAGCGGGGAAGTCGTGGGCCTGCTGGGACCAAACGGCGCCGGCAAGACGACTGCGTTTTACATGATCGTCGGACTGATTCCGTGCGACAAAGGTCATATCATCCTCGATGACCTCGACATGACACGGCTTGCCATACACCGGCGAGCTCGAATGGGTGTCGGATACCTTCCACAGGAAGCCTCAATCTTTCGTCACCTGAGCGTCGGTCAGAACATTCTTGCCATTCTTCAGACTCGGTCAGAACTGGATCGATCAGCGCGCGAGAGAATCCTCGACGAGCTCCTCGAGGAACTGCATATCAGCCACATCCGTAACAATATGGGGATAAGTCTGTCCGGTGGTGAACGGCGCCGCGTCGAAATTGCACGGGCGCTGGCAGCAGAACCCGGATTTATCCTGCTTGATGAGCCGTTTGCGGGCGTCGACCCGATATCAGTCCTGGATATCCAACGCATTATTACGCATCTTTCGGAGCGACAAATCGGAGTGCTAATCACAGACCATAATGTGCGCGAAGCGCTTAGCATTTGCAGCCGAGCCTATATCCTCAATGAAGGCGAAGTCATCGCAGCGGGCGCCCCGGATGAGATTCTGTCAAATCGACAGGTACGCGAGGTATACCTGGGCGAGGATTTTCGTCTATAACTTAGACTTGGTTCCGGGCCGGCCCACGCCCCCCAGGTTAGGCTACATCACCCGGGCATGGTCCGGGAAACCTTGCCCGGATGCGTAATGCTGAAACCTACACTGCAGCTCAATATCAGCCAGCAGCTGACGATGACACCTCAGCTGCAACAGGCCATACATCTGCTGCAATTGCCAATCCTCGAACTCCAGACGCAGATTCGCGAGGCCCTGGAATCCAACATCATGCTGGAGTCGGAAGATGAGAGCGAGGACAGCGGCAACGGCACCGACACGACCACGACGGCAGAAGTCGTGGCGGGCGATGAAACGTGGCTCAGGCCTGAAATGCCGGGGCCGTCATCAAGATCCGGTTCGTCGGAGCCGCCACCGAGCCCGGACATTGCCGACCGCAGCGGTGAAACCCTTAAGGAACACCTGCTTTGGCAACTCGGACTGGAGAATCTTACCGAAACGGAATATTGCGTCGGCGAAGCGATCGTGGATGCAATCAATGAAGACGGCTACATCGAAGAAGATCTTGAGATACTTCGGCTGTCGTTGCAACCGGACTGTGTTGCGGATCCGGACGACATGGAACGGATGGTTGCTGTTATTCAGCGACTCGACCCGCCCGGTGTCGGCGCACGCTCGATCAGTGAATGCGTGATGATTCAACTGGGGCAATTGAGCCCGGAGACGCCAGCTCTGACACTTGCCATGAATCTGGCTCGGGATTGTCTGGACCTGGTCGCGGAGCATCAGTTCGCACAGCTGCGGCGGCGATTCAAGGTTACAGACGCTGGCCTCGAGGAGGCGCTGAGCCTCGTACGCGCGTGTCACCCGCGACCCGGCGCCGCAATGCCGTCCTCGGCGACAGAGTATGTCATTCCCGACGTATACTTACGGCGCCAGGACAACCGGTGGATCGTTGATATCAATACGGCGTATTCGCCCCGACTCCGGGTCAATCAGGCTTATGCCGGCCTCATCAGCCGCAACCACGATCACGCCGCGCTGCGATTGCAGCTGCAAGAGGCGCGCTGGTTGATTCGCAGCCTGGAAATCCGCAACGATACGCTGCTTAAAGTAGCGAAGTGTATCGTCGAACACCAGCGAGACTTTCTCGAACACGGTGACGAAGCTATGCGTCCGATGGTCCTTCGGGATATCGCAGAAAAGGTAGAAATGCACGAATCGACTATTTCCCGTGTCACTGCCAACAAGTACATGCATACGCCGCGAGGCGTCTTCGAATTCAGACATTTCTTCTCCAGCCATTTGAAATCGACCGATGGTCAGGACAAATCATCCACCGCGATCCGAGCTAAAATTCGCAAGCTGATTGCGGACGAAAATCCAAAAAAACCGTTAAGTGATAATAAAATAGCGGAAATGCTCGCGGCAGATGGCGTGCAGGTCGCCAGGAGAACCGTTGCCAAATACCGAGAGGCACTCGGGATTCCGTCGTCCAGCGATCGCAAACGGCTGGCCAGGATACGATCGTAAGGTGCCGACACCGAAACTGCAGATATTAAGAACCAGCAAGAAAAATACTAAAATAATAGACTCAGGAGATCCCAATGCAGCTCAACCTGACTGGTCATCACATTGAAATTACCCCTGCACTTCGCGATTACGTGGACAATAAACTAGAACGCCTGGAACGACATTTTGATCATGTTACGACTACGCACTGTGTGCTGACTGTGGAAAAACTTCGACACAAGGCAGAGGCTACCGTTCACGTCAGCGGTGGCAGGATATATGCGGATGCCGTGGAGGAAGACATGTACGCTGCAATCGATTGCCTGATCGACAAACTCGATCGTCAAATCAAAAAACACAAAGAAAAACTAAGCGACCACCATGCGAGGGATGCGCAAAAGCACCAGTTCTGACGGCTCCGTCGGTGAGCCCGGGAGCCGCGCTTGCGTGGCCTTGCTGCATGAGTTACTGGAGCCCGGTCGGGTCATCTGTAATGCAAAGGCACGCAGCCGTAAGCATGCACTCGAGATATTGAGCAAGTTACTTTCCGATGCCGACATGGATCTCTCGCAGGCCGAGATTTTCGAGGCTCTTGTTGCGCGTGAAAAACTGGGCAGCACGGGACTGCCCGACGGCGTAGCAATGCCACATGGGCGGATCCGCGGTATCGGCGACACTATCGGTGCGTTTCTGAAGCTGGTACGGCCCATCGACCACGATACGCCCGATGGCCGCCAGGTTGACCTGATTCTTGGCCTGATCGTGCCCGCGAACTGCGCCGCCGATCAGGAGTCGGAAATCGCCACCCTGGTGTCGACGCTGGCCGACAGCCGATTCTGCGCTACGTTACGCGATACGAAAAGCAGCCGGGCACTCTATCAACTGCTGACCGCACATGTCGGTGCACAGGCCGATAATGACTCCTGATTTGGCCCCAACCAATAACCACCCGGATCAACAAAACGTTTCTAACTGTGACACCCGCCGTCAGCGTCTGATCCTCATCAGTGGCCTGTCGGGTGCGGGCAAATCTGTAGCGCTGCACATGCTCGAGGATTTGGGCTATTACTGTACCGACAATATACCGGCAGGAATGTTGAGCGCGCTCGTCGAGCAAACTGTTGGCAGCGATGACCCCGCCTATCGGCGTACCGCGGTCGGGATTGATGCACGGAACCGGGCACAGGATATTGAAACCGTTCCCGGTCTGCTGCAATCGCTGCAGTCATCAGGTCTGCCGTGTGAGCTGATTTTCTTGCATGCAGCCAATGATATCCTCCTCAATCGTTACAGCGAAAGCCGGCGCAAGCATCCCTTGAGCAGTCGCGGCCTTAGTCTGAAAGAAGCCATCGCCGAGGAACGACGACTGCTCACTCCGATAACCGATATCGCCGACTTGATCATCGATACAAGTCACACCAGCGTGCATCAGCTGCGTGAGGCGGTGCGCAATCGGATCGATCAGCGCAGTGAGCAGCGTCTGTCAATACTGTTCCAATCCTTTGCCTACCGGACTGGTGTGCCGGCCGACGCTGATCTTGTATTTGACGTTCGCTGCCTGCCGAATCCCTACTGGGAGCAATCACTGCGTCCTCAAACCGGGACCGACGATGACGTCATCGGGTTTCTCGATTCTCAGACAAACGTCACGCGGATGTTCAACGATATTGCAGGCTTTCTCGACAACTGGATCACCGACTATCGCGACACGAACCGGAGTTATCTTACAGTCGCGATCGGCTGTACCGGTGGACGCCACCGGTCCGTATATATGGTGGAAAAACTCGCCAGCCGGTTTCGTGACGAGCACCCTCACGTCCTGATCCGACACAACGAACTCGGTTCCTGAAGTCATCCCCGACTGGCGGCGGTGTATCCGTATCACCGCAACGGTTCTGCGTTCGGCGGGATACAGCCGCATGCTAAACTCGCGCCGTCACACACCCTGACCAACAATATTCAATCTGAGATGAGCGCGCTACTGACTGAAGAAAAAGAGACCCGCCTGCAAATGCTGCGCTCTGCTCTGGAAGGCGGGACGCTTAATCCTGTTCGACGCATGATCAATTCGCTGCACGCCGCCGAGATCGGGCATCTGCTGGAATCACTTCCGCCAGCTGAACGCGACATCGTGTGGGAGCTGGTTGATACGAAGGACGAGGGTGAAGTGTTGGTCGAGGTCAACGATGAGGTTCGCAGTAATCTCATCGGTGGCATGGACGACCGTGAACTGGTGGCAGCACTTGACGGACTGGACATGGACGATCTGGCCGACCTCTTTGCTGACTTGCCGGAAACCGTCAACCGCGAAGTCCTTCGATCGATGGACCAGAGGGACCGCGATCGCCTGCAGACCGTGCTGTCCTATTCGGAGGATACGGCCGGCGGGCTCATGAACCTGGATACTATTACTGTACGGCCGGACGTTAGTCTTGAAGTGGTATTACGCTATCTGCGCCTGCGTGGCGAGATACCCGAAAGCACGGATTCGCTGTTTGTCGTCAATCGAAATGACGAGTATCTCGGACGCCTTTATCTGAATCAGCTGCTTACCGAGGACCAGGAAAAAACCGTGGCGGAGGTCATGGAAACGGAGTCGCCGAGCATACCCGCAACGATGCCCTGTTCGGAGGTAGCCAGCCTGTTCGAAGACTGGGATCTTGTCTCCGCCGCAGTGGTCACCGACGAAAAACATCTGCTCGGTCGTATTACCATCGATGACGTTGTTGACGTTATACGGGATGAAGCCGATCACTCGATCATGAGCATGGCCGGTCTCGACGAAGAGGACGACATGTTTGCACCGGTAGTCACGAGTGCCCGGCGTCGGGCCGTCTGGTTGGGGGTAAACCTGGCGACAGCGTTCATCGCCGCCTGGGTTATCGGCCTGTTTCAGGCAACGATCGAGAAAGTCGTGGTCCTGGCGGTTCTCATGCCAATCGTCGCCAGCATGGGCGGAATTGCCGGCAGCCAGACATTGATCCTGGTAACGCGTGGTCTGGCGCTGGGACAGATTGCAGCGTCCAATGCGCGCTGGATCCTGTTCAAAGAGATCGCCGTGGGAATTCTCAATGGGTTGGGCTGGGCGGTGGTCGTCGCACTGGCCACGGTCTTGTGGTTCAAGACCTGGGACGTTGCTGCAGTCATCGCCGCGGCGATGGTCATAACCCTGTTCTTCGCTGCCATGTCCGGGGTGATCGTACCCCTGGTTCTCAAGCGGTTGCGCATAGATCCGGCACTGGCAGGCGGCGTCGTCCTGACCACGATCACCGACGTCGTTGGCTTCATGGCCTTGCTAGGCTTGGGGGCCCTTTATCTCGCCTGAGAGGTCAAGGCGGATTTCCGGCGGCGCATCGAGCAAATCCATCGGTTCACCGGCCAGAAACGGCACGAGGTGTGACCGCCTGACCATCGCGTCCTCGTAACCCAACCGGATCAGTTCGCGGGTGAAGCTCTGCTCAAACAGGAGAAAGCTCACCAGCCTGCTGCCCCCCTGGTCTGATGCCCCGAGACCTTTCAGCAGCAGACGTACAGCACGCGGCAGCGTGTGGGCATGCTTCCGGGCAATGCCACGAATATCCCTGCTCGGCACCATCACCAGGCATTCAATTCGCTTCAGAATCGACCCAGGACCAGTCAGCGCCCCGTCCCGTACCTCCTCCATGATCAGGTTGAGACGCGTCAAACGCTCCAGGTCGGCATAGACACCATCCATAAAAAGATTGTCGAGCATATATCCCGCGATGTCGCCGAAAGTCGGGCGCAAAGGATCCTCGACTGCTTCCGGCACCGAAATGTCTTCGTGCCGCGTGCCGATGAGCAGCAACCTTTCAGCGCCAAGGTGAATCGCAGCACTTAACGGTGCCGTCTGTCGCATTGCGCCATCGCCGAAGTATTCGTGATCGATTTTCGCGGGCGGAAAAATAAACGGTGCCGCGACGCTTGCCATCAGATGATCCACAGTTATTTCGGTACGGTGTCCTTCGCGACGGGCACGGGACCAGTTTTTCAGGTCGCGATGACCCTGGAAAAAAGTGATCGAGTGTGCCGAGGTATAACCTGCTGCCGTGATTGCCAATGCATCGAGACAGCCACTGGCTACAGCTGCCTCGATCCTGTCAAACCGGACTTTGCGTTTCAACAGTTCGCGCAATGGACGATTATCGAGCAGCGAGGGCGGAAACGAGACAAGCAGTCCGCCGCTTACCAGCGCAAAAACCCACCGCAGGCTGGCACCGAGCATCGTAAGCGGATCGGATTTGTAGACCTGGTGGACTCGAAAATTTCTCCAGACCCGTTCGAGTTCACCGACGCCGGCACGAAACCTCGGCGCGTTGGCGGCAAGAACAGCGGCATTGACTGCACCCGCTGAGGTTCCGCTCAAGATTGAAAACGGGTTGCCCACTTCCCGGGGAAGCATGTCTGAGATCGCCTTGAGAACACCGACCTGATAGGCCGCGCGTGCACCGCCGCCCGGCAGTATCAGGCCTACGCGGTACGCCGGGCGTTGGGCGTGTCCTTTGCTTCGCGGCCACAACGAAGACAGAAACTTTTTCATAGCAGGCATAGCGGATATTCCGTTCCGGGTGACCCCGGATCAGGGCCGGCCCATGTACAATACTAATATGTACCGGCCCGACAGCGAATTATCGGGCACACCGTTTCAGGCTGCGAGGTGATTTTGATGAAACAACTGGTATTGATCGGCCTGGGACTGGCGGTTGTGGTGTATTTCGTATTTTTCCGCAGCCCGGCCCTCGCGTCGCCGGCTGTTGGAGAACCCGCGCCGGATTTCAAACTCATGGATCAGAACGGCGACTGGCACAGCCTTTCAGACTACGAAGGGCAGTGGATCGCGCTGTACTTTTATCCCAAGGACGACACGCCGGGCTGCACAAAAGAGGCCTGCGCATTTCGTGACAATATTTTCGCGTTTCGCGATATCGGGGTCGAAATACTGGGCGTTAGTCTTGATGCCGTGGAATCGCACCAGGAGTTTGCCGAAAAATATCAGCTGCCGTTTTCTTTGCTAGCGGATACCGATGCCGCAGTTGCGACGGATTACGGCGTGCTGACCAAACGCGGTCCGGTGCAATATGCGAGCCGTCAGTCTTACCTCATCGACCCGCAGGGCCGTATCGCAAAACATTACCCCAAGGTCGATCCGGAAACTCACAGCGCCGAAGTGCTCAAAGACCTCCAATCGCTGATGGCGGACAGCGATCAGCCGTCCGGCTGAAGCACCAGCCGGTGCCGGGTCGCCCCGGGCAGAAACGAACCTCGCCGCCCGCGGGCCCAGTCATCATGACCCGCACGATAAAAAGGCGACAACGGGTGACCGCTCTGCCCGCCGGGCATGTGGAAATATCCGTCGGATTCCTTACCCGGTGAGACAGCCATGCGTTCGCTGGCGCCAAACCCGCCTTCCTGTACGCGTGGCATGTACCACGCACCTGACATTTCCATTGGCGGCATGTCCAGCCAACTCGACAGAAACGGCAGCGCAGCACTCATTGGATGAGAAATCCGGACCCGGTTGATCTCACCCCAGGTTCTGTTAGCGAGATCGTCGGGGTAGTTGTCGCGATAGTAATCCAGTAACTCATCGATCACCGCGAGGGTGAGGTGACTCCACCGATCAAACGCCGGATCGAGAAAATGCAACGGTTCATTTTCCAGAATGCGCAGCACGGCCTCCTCGGAGTTGGGAACACGCGGAAACTCAAATCCCGGATCGGTTTGTCGTGCCAGCGCGGAAATCGGGTTCAATACCGCTACCCGCATCCGGTTTCTGAAGGCGCGAATCAGGCGAAAACCGACGGCGTCCGGCCGCGCATGGCCGTCCCACGCGACCAGGTGCCCACGGAATTCCTGCCGATCGGGGCGATCCATGACCGCAGCGTCGTCGAGGTAGCGCAGTGCAATTACGCGCCAGGGCTCGTAAAACGCCGCGCGATCATCCAGTTGAATGGTGAGCATGTCATCGATAGAAACACGGTCCCGTCGCGTCAGGCCGTCGCGGATCTGCCGCGCCCGGGACCCCACGACAAACCCACCGTCTCCGATTACTGCAACGCCGGGGGTACCGACGACACGGCTATTCGCTGTCCAGAGCAGGCCACCTTCGGGGTTGATAATAGTCGGATAGGCATCGCTTTCTACCCAGCCAGTCCAGCCGACACCGGCGTCGGCCCAGCTGGCCGGCAACATCGGATCGTAACCACTGCGTTTCGGGATTTGCCCGATAATCGTCCAGGCGATGTTGCCGTCGGCATCCGCGACTACGAGGTTCTGAGCCGGAATCCCCGTTTGGTGCGCAATACTCACGGCTTCGGTTACGGTCCGGGCCGTCTCCATTCGCAACAGACCCAGGTTGCTGGCTTCCGGCTTGAGCGGCAGCCAGCTGATCGCCCGCCGCCGACCATGATGATCCTCGTCCAGTAACGGTCCCCAGACAGTCGACCGCACCGTCATTTCGATATCGTCACTCCCGCGCACGTGGATTATTTCAACGTGGTCAACGAATTCTCGGAAGCCATCCGCCGTCAGGTAACGACTTGGATTCCGCGGGTCGGGCTCGACGATAACCAGGTCGGACCAATCGCCGTAACTGTTGGTATAGCCCCAGGCAATGTGTCCGTTACTGCCGGTAACAATGGGCAGACCACCAGGCAAGGTAGTGCCCGTAATGTCCAGCGGCACATCGGGGCTGTCGCTGATCAGACGCAGCCAGTAAAAGACGTTGGGCACATTGAGATCGAGGTGCATATCGTTTGCCACCATCGCATGGCCCGTCGCACTGCGCTCGGCGTGCACGGCCCAATTGTTGCTGCCGGGCGCTGCATCCATCGCATCAACGGCGTCGGCTGACGCTGCCAATGCAGCATCCGGCACGGCCGCCTGCAAGCCCCTGACATCAAAAACCTCCGGCCCCGGTACAGGACCCCCAAGCAGAGGCGCGCCCTCAACGGGTGTATCCCACCTTGTCCCCGGTCCCGCGAGGAAGCCAAATACCGGCTCCGGCAGCGTCTCCTGCAACACCGCAAGCCCGGCCTCCCGGCTGGCTGTCTCATCCTGAAGATCCAAGTACATAGCGAACACGACCAGAATCGAATCTTCTTCGCGCCACCGCTCCGGCTTGTTTCCGAGCAGGAAATATTCGAACGGAGCAAAACCAAGCTGGTCGAGACCGGCATTGACGCCGGCAACGTAAGCTTCGATAAGCAGCCGGTTCTCAGCCTCGACGAGTGCGAGAACTTGACCAGCGACGTGACGGAAACGATACAAGCGGACAGAGCGGTCGCGCGAAACGGCAATGGCCCCAAACAGTTCAGAAAGTTCTCCGGCCGCGCTTCGCCGCAACAGGTCCATCTGGAAAAAACGGTCCTGCGCGTGCAGAAACCCGGTCGCAAACGCCAGGTCGCGGCGCGAACCGGCGGTTGCAGTCGGAACACCGCGATCGTCGCGTTCGATCGTAATCGAACCTTGCAGTCCCGCCAGAACTATTGACCCGTCAAGTTGCGGGAGGCTGCCGCGAACTATGATGGTCACCGCCAACATCAGCGCAACCAATCCGAAAAAAAGCAGCGACAACACCCATTTTACGATGTGCTTCATCTGCTCAAACCGGCCCGTATTCGCGGTCGTCGCTCTGGAACTCAGTTGTTGCCGACGCGCATTATTTTCATCGTATTTGTCGCGCCGGATATTCCGGACAGATCGCCCCGGGTAAACACGACCAGATCACCGTCATCGACAATGCCGCGATGGATCAGTTCTTCTGAAACTTTGCTGAACACGTCAGTCGGTTTGACCTTGAGAATATCGAACGGAACCGGATGCACACCGCGGTACAAGGTTACACGCCGACGTGTTGCTGCGTGTCGGGTCAATGCAAAGATGGGGATATCGGACCGGATACGCGACATCCATTGCGTCGTTGCGCCCGACTCGGTAAGGGCGATAATTGCCCTCACATTGAGATGATTGGCTGTATACATGACGGCCATGGCAATCGCTTCGTCCGTTCGCTCGAAATAGGAGTTCATCCGGTGACGTGATGGACTTTGCGGCAGCTGGTGTTTTTCGGCGCCGACGATTATTTCGGACATTGCCTGCACAGCCTTGACAGGATGTTCTCCGACAGCCGACTCGGCTGACAGCATCAGGGCATCTGAGCCATCCATAACCGCGTTCGCCACGTCAGAAACTTCGGCACGCGTTGGCACCGGATTGTGAATCATCGATTCCATCATCTGCGTCGCGGTGATCACAATACGGTTGCGCGTTCGCGTCAGGCGGATCAATCGTTTCTGCAATCCCGTAAGCTCCGCATATCCCATCTCGACACCCAGGTCACCGCGGGCAACCATGATTGCTTCGCTGACGTCGACAATTTCCTCGATATGATCTACCGCTTCCACACGTTCAATCTTGGCCACGATATTCGCATCACTTCCGGCATGCTCCAGGAGTCGCCGCGCAGTTTCTACGTCCTCGGCACTGCGAACAAACGATACGGCGACATAATCGAGTTTCTGCTTCGCCGCAAAGGCGATGTCTTTGCGGTCTTTTTCGGTAAGCGCGCCAGCCGAAAGACCCCCCCCTCGCCGGTTGATGCCCTGATGGTTGGAAACCACGCCGCCCGCCTCGACCTGGCATATGACGCGGTGGTCATCAATTTTCTCAACCTTCAGGATAATATGACCGTCGCCCAGTAGGAGAACATCACCGGGTTTCAAATCCGCAGTGAGTTCCGGGTGTGACACAGCAATCGAATCGGCGGAGCCAGCCTTTTTATCCCCTCCGGTATCGAGAATGAACTGGGATCCGTCCTGAAGAACCGCCTTGCCACCGACAAAAGACTCGACGCGAATCTTTGACCCGCCCAGGTCTCCGACCAAACCCACTTCGCGGCCAACTGCGGCAGCAATGCGATGTACCTGTTTGATCCTTGCAGCTTGTTTTTCATGCGTACCATGCGAGAAATTCAGTCGAGCGACGTCGACTCCGGCTTCGATCATTCGGGTAAGCACGGCATCATCGTCGGTGGCCGGTCCCAGTGTCGCTACAATCTTGGTCCGTCTGAGTTTCATGCCCGTATCCCGGACGTTTCGGTGCGACTATTCATTGTCGATTCGCTGCTCGCTGTTCGAGGACAGTAACGGCCGGCAGGTTTTTGCCCTCGAGGAATTCCAGAAAGGCCCCGCCGCCGGTCGAGATGTAGGAGATACGATCGCGTACTCCGTAACGGTCTATCGCTGCCAGAGTATCACCGCCACCGGCAAGGGAAAATGCCGAGCTTTCCGCAATTGCATTCACCAGGGTGCGGGTGCCCTGGCTAAATTGATCGAATTCAAATACGCCGAGCGGCCCGTTCCACACTATAGTTCCGGCATCGGCCATCACCACCGCGTTAGCCTCGCTGGCATCCGGTCCGATATCCATGATCATCTCTGCCTCGCCAATGTCCTCCACCGCCCGTAAATCGGCCTCGGCGGTTGCCGCAAATTCGGTCGCAACCACAACGTCGGGCGGCAACGGTATCTCGGCCCCACGCTCTGAGGCTCGCTCGAGGAGGTGCCGCGCGGTGTCCACCAGATCCGGTTCATACAAGGAATTCCCGACCTGATGACCCGCCGCCGCGATAAAGGTGTTGGCAATTCCCCCGCCAACGATAAGACGATCTACTTTTTCAACCAGGGTGGTCAATACTTCAAGTTTGGTCGACACTTTTGCGCCGCCAACGATCGCCACCAACGGTCGTTTCGGATCATCGAGGGCGCGCGTCAGTGCCATCAGTTCACTGACCAGCAATGGCCCCGCACACGCGACCGCAGCGAATCGTGCTACACCATGAGTGCTGGCATGAGTCCGATGCGCCGTACCAAAGGCATCCATTACAAAAATGTCACACAGTGCCGCGATTTTCCTGGACAACATCTCGTCGTTGGATTTTTCACCGGCATTGAACCGTACGTTCTCACACAAGACCAGGTTACCCGCTTCTACGTTGACACCATCCAGCCAATTGCGCACCAGCGGAACTTTGTGCCCGAGGAGTTGAGTCAGTCTCTCGGCCACCGGGGCCAGCGAAAATGCGGCGTCTGTTTCACCTTCCGTCGGGCGACCCAGATGCGACAAAAGGATAACAGCGGCATTCTTCTCGAGCGCCTGACGAATTGTCGGTAACGCGGCGCGGATACGGGCGTCGCTGGCAACGCTGCCCCCTTCCAGCGGCACATTGAGATCCTCGCGTATCAGGACCCGCTTTCCTGCGAGGTCCAGTTCGGTCATCACCAGAATATTGAGCAACGCGCTTCCTGGGTTCGCCGGCACCGGCCGATCCCGGTGCATGAACTAATCAATCCGGCGGATCAACCTGCGTTTGCCAATGCCAGCGTGGTATCGAGCATGCGGTTTGAAAAACCCCATTCGTTGTCATACCAGGCGCATACCTTAACGAGCCTGTTGTCTAACTGCCGGGTCAGCGTCGCATCAAAGATCGATGACGCCGGATTGTGATTGAAATCGATAGATACCAGCGGCCCGTCCATGTATGTAAGCACACCACTCATCGCCCCGCCTGCCGCTTCACGAGCCAGGGAATTGATTTCATCAACGCTGGTGTCACGCGCGGCTGAGAACGTAAGGTCGACAATGGAGACATTGATCGTTGGTACGCGAATTGCAAAACCATCCAGTTTGCCCGCCAGTTCGGGCAAGACCAGACCAACCGCAACGGCGGCCCCTGTCTTGGTCGGGATCATCGACATGGTCGCTGACCGGGCACGGCGCAGGTCCTTATGATACACATCGGTCAATACCTGATCGTTGGTATAGGAGTGAATCGTAGTCATCAGGCCGTGAACGATACCGATGCCCTCGTGCATGACCTTTGCCAACGGCGCCAGACAGTTTGTCGTGCACGAGGCGTTTGAAATCACTGAGTGTGCGGCCGTCAGGATATTGTGGTTTACACCATAAACTACGGTCGCGTCCACGCCTTCGCCGGCCGGAGCGGAAATGATGACTTTGCCGGCACCGGCCTCGATGTGTTTTGAGGCTTGCTCCTTCGAACTAAAGAGACCGGTGCATTCCAGCACTATCTCGACGCCCAGTTCCTTCCACGGCAGCCGGGCCGGGTCCCTCTCGGCAATCACGCGAATGCGATCTCCATCGACGACCAGATAATCGTCATCAACCACGATTTCCCCGGGAAACGGCCCGTGTGCGGTGTCATACCGTGTCAGGTGGGCGTTGGATTCGGCGTCACCTAAGTCATTGACGGCAACAATCTGTATTTCGTCAGTACGACCCGCCTCGTACAGAGATCGCAAAATATTGCGTCCGATTCTTCCATACCCGTTTATGGCTACTTTGACTGGCATATGCGCTCCTCACGAACTCAAACTGCTTTGAACCTCTTGCGCCCCGACAGCAGGTTGGCTGTCACCTCGGCGACGTTGTCAGCAGTAAACCCGAATTTTTCAAAAAGCTGACCGGCCGGTGCGGAAGCCCCAAACTGATCGATTCCGACAATCGCGCCGTCGGGCCCGACATAACGGTGCCAGTACTCAGTAACACCCGCCTCGACAGCAACGCGCCGCGAAATGGACGGCGGTAGTACCGACTCGCGATAGGCGTTGTCCTGCGCGTCGAACGTATCCGTTGAGGGCATCGAAACCACCCGCACCTGTCTGCCCTCGTTAGCAAGGATATCCGCCGCTGCGCATGCGAGCCCGACCTCGGAACCTGTCGCGATCAGTATGGCCTCCGGATCGCCATCGCAATCCCTGAGTACATAGGCACCGCGCGCGATTCCCGCAATCTGTTCCGGCGATCGTTCCTGGTGCACTGTCGTCTGGCGGGTAAGTATCAGGCTGGTCGGTCCGTCGCGGCGTTCCACGGCTTGTTGCCAGGCGACGGCGGTTTCTACGTCGTCGCAGGGCCGCCACACCGCCATGTTCGGCATCAGCCGCAAACTGGCAACATGCTCAATCGGCTGATGTGTCGGACCGTCTTCGCCAAGCCCGATCGAATCGTGTGTGTATACGAGTATCGTCCTCAGTCCCATGAGTGCGCTCATGCGCACGGCATTGCGAGCATAGTCCGAGAAGGTAAGAAATGTTCCGCCGTACGGAATAAAGCCGCCGTGCAGAGCGAGTCCGCTCAGCATTGCGGTCATCGCAAACTCACGCACGCCAAAGTAGACATAGTTTCCGGACGCGTCCGCAGCCGTAATCGTCTTTGAGCCGGACCACAGGGTATTGTTGGACCCGGTCAAGTCCGCCGATCCGCCTACGAGTTCCGGCAGCACCGGTCCGTACCCGTTCAGAGCACCCAGCGATGCTTTGCGTGTCGCCTGATCCGTACCCTCATTTTGAACGGAGGTAATAAACTCCGCCGCGTGATCGGACCATGAGTCAGGAAGCTGACACGCCATGCGCCGGCTGAACTCAGCCGCAAGCTCCGGATGTGTCGCGGAATAGCGTTCAAACATCGTGCACCAGCTTGCCTCAGCCGCGCGTCCGCGTTTCCGCGCGTTCCAGGCATCCATCAAATTGCCCGGTATAGAAAACGGCGGATGAACCCAGCCGATTTCCTTCCTCGCAAGCGCAACTTCGTCCTCTCCGAGCGGCGCCCCGTGAGTCGCCTCAGTACCCTGTTTGTTTGGCGCACCCCAGCCAATTATTGTTCGGCAGCAGATAATCGACGGCTGGTCGGTCGCCACCCGGGCCTCTTCGATTGCGGCTTTCACGGATTGCCAGTCATGGCCGTCAACATCCCGCACGACATGCCAACCGTAGGCGTCAAACCGTGTAGCCGTGTCATCCGTGAACCAGCCGGCGACCGGTCCGTCGATGGAAATTCCGTTGTCATCATAAAAACAGATCAGCTTGCCCAGCCCGAGCGTACCGGCCAGTGAACAGGCTTCGTGCGATATGCCTTCCATGAGGCAACCGTCGCCCATAAACACATAGGTCCAATGATCGACAATTTCGAAATCGGGGCGGTTGAATTGCGCAGCCAGCATTTTTTCCGCCAGGGCCATGCCAACTGCATTCGTCAGACCCTGCCCCAATGGTCCTGTTGTCGTTTCGATACCAAGATCCGGCGCGTATTCGGGATGACCTGCGGTCACGTGTCCGAGCTGGCGGAAGTTTTTGATTTCAGCCATCGACAGCGGGTAGCCGGTCAGATACAACAGCGAATACAAAAGCATTGAACCATGGCCGTTCGACAGGACAAATCGATCGCGGTCATACCATCGCGGGTTGGCCGGGTTGTGACGCAAAAAATCGTTCCAGAGGACTTCGGCGATATCCGCCATTCCCATGGGTGCACCGGGATGACCCGAATTTGCTTTTTGAACCGCGTCCATCGACAGGGCACGGATGGCGTTTGCGAGATCTCGTCGGGCTGGCATGAAAGTCTGTGAAAAGTTGCGGGCGCGCATTGTCGCTTAACTGCCCGGCCGCGGGCAACTGGACGGGTTGCCGGTGATAGACAGGACACACCGGGGTTTGGCGGCGTTGCTTTTTTGCATGAAGGGCTTTCGGTGATTTTCTAAAGAGCTTGATTAACGTCGCTGCCAGACCCGACTGCCGGGTAGTGATCGGATTACGCGCTCAGCGCCATTTGATGGAGCACCCGATGCTGGCGTGCTGAGTTTCCGGGCCGTCACCTGTCCGGGCGATCTGCCGCATCGCGTCAAATAGTTCGCGGGGCGCGCCTTCTGGTGCCGACTCGCGGCCGCTGCCATCGAGCCGCCCACGGTACCTGAGTCTGAGAGCGGCGTCATAGCCAAAAAAATCAGGCGTGCAAACAGCGCCGTACTCTCTGGCCGCCGCCTGGAATTCATCGTAGAGGTAAGGAAAGGTGAAACCAAGCTCGCTCGACCATCGTGCCATGTATTCCGGGGCATCCGCCGGAATATGTTCGATGTCGTTGGGCATGATCGCAGCAACACCGATTCCGAACCGCCGCAACTCGTCTGTGTCCCTGACTATTCGATCAGCCACCGCCTGCACGAACGGGCAGTGATTGCAGATAAACATGATGAGCGTGGCCTGCGCACCCCGGATCTCATCCAGAGTCCAGACTCGGCCGGCCGGATCGGGCAGCGAGAAATCCGCTGCAATCGCGCCATACTGACCCGGCGGTGTTTCGGTAGCTACCACGGTAATACGTCAAGCTGCATAGCGTCTACATTATGTCGTCAAACATCTCCGACTACGACATCGGCATTCGATGGGAACTCTCTGTCGACCCAAGTGAAAGGCCAGCACCGACTCGTTATACTAAGCTGTTTTGACGCGAAGAAAGCACCGGAACAAACAATGATGTCCCAGAATCATGTTTTTACATCAGAGTCGGTATCGGAAGGACACCCTGACAAGATAGCCGACCAGATTTCGGATGCCGTCCTCGATGCCATACTGGAAAAAGACACGGGCGCCCGCGTGGCCTGCGAGACTCTAGTCAAGACCGGCATGGTTATAGTCGCTGGAGAAATCACATCGTCGGCCTGGGTAGACATCGAAGAAATAACTCGTAAGACCATCCTCGAGATCGGATACGACAGCTCACAACTCGGTTTTGACGGCAACACCTGTGCGGTTATCTCCGCAATTGGGAAACAGTCGCCGGATATCGCCATGGGTGTTGACCGGGAGGCGGCCCGATCACAGGGTGCGGGCGATCAGGGCATGATGTTCGGCTACGCTACCAATGAAACCAAGGTTTTGATGCCGGCACCCATCACCTATGCCCACCGGCTGGTTGCAAGGCAGGCGGAGGTTCGCAAGTCGGGCGAAATCGAATGGCTCGGGCCGGATGCGAAGAGTCAGATCACGGTTCGCTATGAAAACAACCGGCCGGTTGCCGTTGATGCCGTCGTGTTGTCTACGCAGCACTCTGAAGATGTGGGTCGCAAAGCGCTGGAAGAAGGTGTCATGGATGCGATCGTCAAGCACGTATTGCCGGCAGAGTGGCTGCATCGGAAAACCCGTTATCACATCAACCCGACCGGCCGGTTCGTCGTCGGCGGTCCGGCTGGCGATTGCGGTCTGACTGGCCGCAAGATCATTGTCGATACCTACGGCGGCATGGCCCGACATGGCGGCGGCGCTTTCTCCGGCAAGGACCCGTCAAAAGTCGATCGATCCGCGGCTTACGCATGCCGCTATGTAGCAAAGAATATCGTTGCCGCCGGACTCGCGGACCGATGCGAGGTCCAGGTTTCATACGCGATTGGCGTGGCTGAACCCACTTCCGTGCACGTGGAAACATTTGGAACCGGAAAATGCTCGGCAGTACAGCTTGCCCGGCTGGTGCGCCAACAATTTGACCTGACACCCTACGGTATCCTGGAAATGCTTGACCTCGTACGACCTATTTACCGCGGAACTGCAGCGTATGGACACTTTGGTCGCGAAGAACCTGAATTCACCTGGGAACGGACGGACAAGGTTGACGCACTGACAGCCGCCTGTGCCGCCTGAGGCATGCCGATGGTCTGTGTTGGAATAGATTGTGGAGTAACAAGATGAGCACCGAAGCCGCGATGGCCGAAATAAGGGACAACAAAGTAGCCGACCTCACAAAGGCGGACTGGGGTCGCAAGGAGATTGCGATCGCTGAAACTGAGATGCCCGGACTCATGGCGCTTCGTGCCGAGTTCGCGGACAGCAAACCGCTTGCCGGCGCGCGAATTGCCGGCTGCCTGCACATGACTATTCAGACTGCCGTTCTGATCGAAACTCTGCTTGAGCTCGGTGCGGAAATTCGCTGGAGTTCCTGCAACATATTTTCAACACAGGATCATGCGGCTGCCGCGATCGCTGCCGCAGGCATACCGGTTTTTGCCTGGAAAGGAGAAACTGAGGACGAGTACTGGTGGTGCATCGATCAAACGATACACGGCCCGGGCGGCTGGAGGCCGAATATGCTCCTGGACGACGGCGGTGACCTCACCCTGGCCATGCACGAAAAATACCCGGAGTTGCTCGAGAACGTCCGCGGGATTTCGGAAGAAACGACGACGGGTGTGCAGCGACTCTATGAGATGGCGCGCAAGGGCACACTCGGCGCTGCAGCAATAAATGTAAACGACTCTGTCACCAAGTCAAAATTCGACAACCTGTATGGTTGCCGCGAATCGCTTGTCGACGGGATCAAACGTGCAACCGATGTAATGATCGCGGGCAAGATTGCCGTTGTCTGTGGCTACGGTGACGTTGGTAAAGGTTGCGTCCAGTCATTGAGCGGCCTCGGAGCCACCGTATGGGTGACCGAGATCGACCCGATTTGCGCCCTGCAGGCGGCGATGGAAGGATATCGCGTCGTTACAGTCGACGCGGCTTGCGATAAAGCCGATATTTTTGTCACGGCAACCGGCAATTATCACGTCATAACGCTTGAACACATGCAAAAGATGAAAAACCAGGCCATCGTCTGCAATATCGGGCATTTCGACGATGAAATTGATGTCGCCTCGCTACGCCAGCTCGAGTGGGACACGATCAAGCCACAGGTTGATCATGTCATCTTCCCGGATGGCAAGCGCATTATTCTGCTGGCGGAGGGCCGGCTCGTGAATCTGGGGTGTGCAACGGGTCACCCCAGCTTTGTAATGTCAAACTCATTCTGTAATCAGGTTCTCGCTCAAATCGACCTCTGGCAGCATCCGAAAAAGTACGATCGGCAGGTGTATGTGCTACCCAAACACCTCGATGAGAAAGTCGCAAGACTGCATCTCGACAAGATTGGTGCGCAACTTACGCTACTATCCGGCAAGCAGGCAGAGTACATCGGCGTCGCGGTCGAAGGTCCGTTTAAGCCGGACTACTACCGTTATTGAGGCCACACGCCTCAATCCTGAGTCCTGAGTCCCAAGTCCTGAGCAGGCGGCGCCAATGCGCCGGCTCTGCTCTTCACTGTTCACTGTTCATTGTTAACTCACAACCCTGTCGCTTGCGCGCGATAGTCAGGCCATCACCGATGGGCACTAGGCTTAAATCGACACGCTGGTCCTCGTGCACATGGGAATTGAATTGTCTGATCGCCACCGTATCGTCGTCGGTAATGCGTTGATCCGCCACCGATCCCGACCATAGCGTATTATCGATCATCACCACGCCGCCGGGCCGGAGCAACCGGAGGGTGCGCTCATAGTATTCAACATAGTTGACCTTGTCGGCATCAATGAAAGCGAGATCAAACGACTCTGCCGCTTTGTTGGTCAACAGTTCATCAAGTGATACCAGCGCCGGCTGCAGACGAAGCTCGACTCGATCGCTTATACCGGCACGTTCCCAGTATCGCCGTGCGATGCTCGTCCACTCCTCACTGACATCGAGTGCCACCACATGGCCCTCCGGTGGCAATGCCTGTGCAACGACCAGGCAACTGTAGCCAGTGAATACACCGATTTCGAGGTATCGGCGTGCGCGCAGGGTACGCGCTATCAGCGCCATAAACTGGCCCTGCTCCGGTGAAATCTGCATCGCTGCAGCAGACAGTGCCGCCGTTTCCTCACGTAACTCTGCCAGCAAGGGTGTCTCCCGCGAGGACGTGTCGATAAGGTACGCGTAAAGCCGGTCGTCCAAAGTGATCGTTCGCAAGGACATTAAAAATCCCCATTGTTTTTCGACGTGCGCCTGAGGAGTATCATGGCACAACTCGGCTGATTCTAGCTTGCGAAACCCTGTCTCATGCGCAATTCGGCACCCGTACGCCTGTTGCAGTTGACGGACACCCATTTGTTTTCAGATGAGTCCGGGACGATGCACGGCGTCAATACGGAGGCGGCCCTGGAAAAGGTTCTTGCCGCTGTCGGCAACCCCGACTGGTCGCCTGACGGCGTACTTGCGACCGGTGATTTGTCACAGGACGGCTCGTCGGCTTCCTATAAGCGATTGCGTCGACTGGTCGGTCAGCTCGGCATACCGGTCTACTGCCTGCCCGGCAACCACGACGATCCCGCCGTAATGCAAAACCTGCTCAACGAGACCCCGTTCAATTACTGCAGAACGCAGAAGTTAGACGGCTGGCGTGTGCCGATGCTCGACAGTTTTCTCGCTCATCGTGCCGGTGGAAGGCTGCAATCATCAACGCTGGCGACGCTACGCCAGGATCTGGCGACCTCGGCATCTGAACACGTACTCATCTGTCTGCACCATCACCCGATTAAGATGCACAGTCGCTGGCTTGACACTGTGGGGCTGGAAGAATCCGGTGAGTTTCTCGATCTCGTTCACTCCTCCGGCAATGTCCGTGGTGTACTGTGGGGCCACGTTCATCAGGAGTTCGACGAAATTGTCGATGGCATTCGTTTTATGGCGTCGCCGTCCACATGTTTCCAGTTTCTGCCACGGGTGCAGGATTTTGCAATCGACAGCAGGCCGCCCGGATATCGGTGGCTTGAACTGCATCCGGACGGTACGATCGAAACTGCTGTACGCTGGATCGACGATTAACCGCCGTACAGGATTCATAACCCGGGCACTGCCCGATAGCTGCGAATGAAGGACTATCAACTAGATGTAAGTACGCCGGTGCGGCAGTCAAATCGTCGCCGGCGTTGCAGAATCAGGTCTGTTTGCCTGACTACGGTCGTCGTAGCCTGCATCGCCGTTACTCAGGCCGGTGCAGCAACTCAGGAACCCGGGCTGGTTTACCGCATGGAGGGTAACGACAACGTCATCTACCTGCTGGGCTCGATTCATTTGCTGCGGGAGGAAGATCATCCGCTGCCCGCAACGTTCGAGTCTGTTTACCGCGACGCAGATGCACTCGTAATGGAACTCGACATGGACGATCTGGACCCGCTGGAGACACAACAAATCATGTTGAGTCGCGGTCTGTCAATGCATGCAGATAACCTTAAAAGAATCATGGGTGAGGATGATTACGCCCGTGCGCGCCGGATGATTGACGATCTCGGTCTGGCGGTTCCGTTTCTGGATCAGGCGAAACCCTGGTTTGCCGCTCTGACAATTATCAATCTGCAGTTCATTCGGTTGGGTTTCGATGTTGAGTACGGAGTGGAATCATGGTTTACCATACAGGCGATCAATGACGGCAAGGAAATCGCCGGACTGGAAAGCCTCGAGCAACAACTCGCCATTTTTGATGGCATGGATCCCGGGACTCAGAGTCGGTTTCTGCTCCTTTCTCTCGAGGAGGCTGATCAAATGGCCGGAGATATGAGTCATCTGATCGACGCCTGGAAAAAAGGCGATGCGAAAACTCTCGAACGCGAACTGATCAGTGATTTCGAATCAGTTCCTTCGGTATATCGAAAACTCGTGGTGGATCGTAACCGGGCGTGGCAGAAGTATGTAGAAGAACTGGCCGTCGAGACTGATAACTACCTTGTTATTGTAGGTGCGCTGCATCTGGTCGGCAACGATGGCCTGATCAACATGCTCAGAGAAGACGGGTACCACATATCGCGCATGCTCCACTGAGCACGTTCAGATCTCCACCATCTCGAAATCTTCCTTGCCGGCACCGCAATCCGGGCAGCGCCAGGCGATCGGCACATCTTCCCACCGTGTGCCGGGAACAATTCCGGATTCCGGATCACCCTCGGCCTCATGATAGAGAAATCCGCAGATGACACACATATAGGTCTTCATGTCCAAACGATTGCAGTGGCACCCGAAACTGAAAGCCCAAGTGCATATTCTCCCACGACCGTGACGGGCATAGAATCCCGTTCAGGCATTTTTAAGTCCCGTGACCGTGAGTGACAAAAGCCCCAGCGTACTGATCATTGCCGGCAATGATCCATCGGGCGGCGCCGGTATTCAGGCTGACATCCAGGCTATCAGCGATGCCGGCGTCCATCCGGCCCCGGTCATCACCGCCCTCACCGTACAGGACACCCGCAACGCATACGACGTGCAGCCGGTTGATGCCGGGCTGGTTTTCGCGCAGGCGGAAACGGTGCTTAAGGATCTCGCGGTCAGGGCCATCAAGCTCGGCCTGCTGGGCACACCAGAGATCGCGAACCGCGTCGCATATCTGCTCCGGCAACATGCCAGTATCCCGGTTATTCTCGACCCTGTTCTGGTTGCTGCAGGCGGCGCCCGGCTGGGGAAAGCGGGTCTCAGGGAATCGCTGCGGCGCGAGCTGCTGCCGTGCACCACGATTGTTACACCCAATGCCAGTGAAATCCGGGCACTGGCGCCTGATCTCGATACCAACCACTTGCGAGCCATGCATCTTGTCGAGCAGGGTGCTGACTATGTTCTCGTCAAAGGAGGAGATGAAGATACTCCCAGGGTAGTCAATATCCTGTTCGGACAGGATGGCGAACGGGCGCGGTACACCTTTCCCCGGTTGCCACATGAGTATCACGGTTCGGGTTGCACGCTGGCAGCGGCAATCGCCGCTCGACTGGCCCTTGGGCACGATCTCGGCGACGCAGTCCAGGACGCGCAGGATTATACGTTTAAGGCCTTATCCGCAGCGCTGACGATTGGTGGTGGTCAGCGAATACCCAAGCGGATCCGGCCCGGCGCGCGTTCGGATTGATCTCATGACCGGTCAGATGCTGCGAGGCCTCTATGCCGTGGCCGACACACAGGTCATAGACGGTGAGAAGCTGTATTCCTGTGTCGAGGCGGCAATCGAAGGCGGCGCCCGAATCGTGCAGTATCGTGACAAGTCCGATCAGCCCGCTCGCCGCACCCACCAGGCGCTGCTACTCGCCGCGCTGTGCCACGAACACGGTGTACTGTTCCTGATCAATGACGACGTTGAGCTGGCACGCGAGACCGGGGCCGCCGGCGTACATGTCGGTAGACATGATTGCCCCGTATCGGAAGCCCGCTGCTTACTCGGCGGTGACGCGATCGTCGGTGTTTCGTGCTATGACTCTCTGCAGCGTGCCCGGACCGCTGCAGCGGATGGCGCGAACTACGTGGCCTTTGGCCGTGTATTCTCTTCGCCGACAAAACCGGACGCGTGCCGCGTATCGCTTGAAACGGTATCCGCTGCCCGGGACGAGTTGGATATTCCGATCGCATGCATTGGCGGCATTACACACGAAAACGCGCAAGACGTCGTCCGTGCCGGCGCGGATATGATCGCGGTGATCAGTGCACTGTTTCGGACCAAGGATGTCTCCAGGGCGGCCCGACTAATCGCCGATGTCTTTGTGGACGTCTGACATAACTGAGGATTGGATTGAGTTAGGATTACTGCGGCCCCTATCACAGGCAAGGAAGTCTCGCGATGAGCTTGTTTGAGGAAGCAAAGCAATACATTCCCGGCGGCGTAAATTCCCCGGTCCGGGCTTTCGGCGCTGTCGGTGGCGATCCGGTTTTTATTGCAAGCGCCCGCGGCTCACGACTGACCACTCCCGACAACCGGGAGCTGATCGATTACGTCGGATCGTGGGGCCCGGCGATTGTTGGCCATGCGCATCCGGATGTCGTGGCGGCCGTTTCCCGCGCGGCCGAAAATGGCCTCAGCTTCGGGGCCCCAACGGAAGCGGAAACCGGCCTCGCCGAGAAAGTCTGTGATCTGATGCCGACGATTGAACGGGTACGTGTGGTGAGTTCGGGAACCGAAGCAACAATGTCGGCAATCCGTCTTGCGCGCGGTTATACGGGACGCGACAAGATTGCAAAGTTTGAAGGATGCTATCACGGTCACTCGGATGCCCTGCTGGTCAAAGCAGGATCTGGCGCGCTTACCCTCGGAGTACCGACGTCAGCCGGTGTCCCGGCTGCATTCACAAAAGACACCCTCTGTCTGACGTTCAACGATCTCGATTCCGTCCACGAAGCCTTTGCGCAAGACGGCGACAAGATCGCCGGCATCATAGTAGAACCGGTGGCCGGTAACATGAACTGTATTCCTCCGGTGCCCGGGTTTCTCGAAGGGCTGCGCGGTCTTTGCGACCAATACGGCAGCCTGTTAATTTTCGATGAGGTCATGACCGGCTTCCGCGTTGCCCTAGGCGGTGCTCAGTCCCTATTCAATATTCGGCCGGACATAACGACGCTGGGGAAAGTCCTTGGTGGCGGCATGCCGGTTGCAGCCTTCGGCGGGCGCAAGGACATCATGTCATCGATAGCGCCGGAGGGTCCGGTCTACCAGGCAGGCACTCTGTCGGGCAATCCGGTGGCCATGGCTGCCGGATTGGCGACGCTCGAGATCGTGAGTACTCCGGGCTTCTACGCGGACCTGTCAGACCGAACATCAACGCTCGCAAACGGTTTGGCAGGTGCGGCAGAATCCGCCGCTGTTGCGTTGTCGGTCAATCAGATTGGCGGGATGTTTGGATTCTTTTTCACCGACGAACCAGAGGTACGGTCTTACAGTCAGGTCGTGGCATGCGATCAGGATCGATTCCGCAGATTTTTCCACCTGATGCTCGATCGCGGCATATATTTTGCACCAAGCGCATTCGAGGCCGGCTTCGTTTCTATAGCGCATGATGCCGTGGACATTTCAGAAACACTTGCTGCCGCGCAGGAAGTATTTACTCTGCTCTAAAAGGAGCAATTGGCTGCATTGACAATCGCATCGACTTGGAGTGTTGTCGTCTCCGACTGCAACAATCCGACACGATGCAACGTCTATTCTCCTTCCAGGTGCGGTTCAACCCCTTCGCGAAGCAGCCGGATCAGCGCCGGATCCATGTAATCAAATATATCCGGAATGTTGAGACAAACAATTTCTTTGTCATGTATGACGGTTGCAAAGGACTTCTCAAGGAATCTGTGGTGTCGGTCCTCCATCACAAATATTTTGTCGGCCCAAAGCAGTTGCTTTTCACTGACCACCTCGATCGCGCCACTGGAGATGCCGGCCGAGCGCGCTTCCACGCCCTGGCGACCGGTATAGATTTGTTCGCCCGTTGGGCTGCGTAGCATATTCTGCGTACAGATAAAGAGGATCCTTGTCATGGCAAATCAGGCATGACGCCAGTCATCCGGATCGTCCTGATTCCCTGGCGACAATCCAATGCGGTCGCCTTCCGTTATAACACCGAGACCAAGGACGGTTCGATTCGCGTAAGCAAAATAACTGATGACCTGGTTGAGTTCGAGAATATCACCATCGTCAAGCCCGACAGCCCGCAGTTCATCGATCCGCGCCGGTTCGATCATTTGCGGATTCAGCGTAAGCACTTCGGCATAATGGATCATCGCACGCACCCTATCATCAAGAACATCGTGAGGACCGGAACCTTCAAGGGCACTTATGATGGATTCCGCGTGAGACTGATCTCCAAGCAATCGACGGAGGCCCTGACTATGATGCTGTACACAGTAATCGCACTCGTTCAGGCGGCTTACAACGACCCCGACCGCCTCCAGCAACCACTCCGGCAACTGGTTTGCAGTGTGGTGCAGCACGCTTTTGTAGAGCTCCATGTGACCGTTTAGCGTATGTGGCCTCAAGCCATGAACGGTCACGATGTTGTCGAGATAATTGTCCTTGCCCCGGATGCGATCGTAGACGTCGCGCAGGACGCCAGCGGATTCTTCGTAGCTTATTGACCTGATCCAGCTCATACCACCTCCCGGCCGGCTTGTGGTTGTCATGCGCCCGGTAATCGAACGCTCAGTCTACAGCGCCGATCGTTTTAATCATTGATTTGAGAAGCTTGAGGCGCCCCAGGGGATCCGTGATTTCAAGACAGTGCTGCCGCTGCTCGAGACTGGCCGGAATGATTTCAGCGAGACGATAGCCAACCCACGACGCATCGGTAAAATGGCGTTCGACCTTTTCGTAAAATCCACCGACCTGATTCATAAGATCCTCGAGCACTTCGGCGAGTATCGCGTAATCATCCGGCAACGATGTTTTTGGTTCGACAGGAAACAATTCAACTTTGGCGGCATGCAGACCATCAGCTTCTGTACGCGCCTCGGTCACCAGAAATCGTTCCTCGCCGTTTACGTTGATTCTCAGCACGCTGTCGTCGCCCTGGAACCAATCGCAAACGCGGGCCAGCGTTCCGACCTCGTAAGTCGTCGCGGGGCCGATTTCGGCTCCTTCACGTATCAGAATCACGCCAAAGCCGCTGCCCTCCTTCAGGCACTGGCTGATCATCCGCAGATATCGTGGTTCGAATATCTTCAGCGGCATCGGACCGCCGGGAAACAGCACAGCCTGCAGAGGAAACAGCGGTATGTCGAGGGTAGTCATCATGAGACCGCGCCCGGGCCTTCACCGGCCGGTGGCGGACTCTGTTGCTGTCAGCGCCGCAAGGGATTTGAGCAAGCGATCGTGGATTCCATCGAAACTGCCGTTGCTCATAATAACGACGTGATCACCGGCCGTTACCTCGGCGACCAGCGCGGCGAGAAGATCATCGGTCGAGTCCGTAACGACAGCCTTGTTACCCAGCCCGGCCACAGTCTCCGCAGGATCCCATTGCAGTCCTTCCGGTCGATAAATAAATACCCTGGCCGCGGCGTTCAGAGCGTCGGGTAGCCGCGATCGATGTACACCGAGCTTCATCGTATGCGACCGTGGTTCGAGCACGGCAATGACCCGATCCGGGCCAGCGATCTCCCGCATTGCCGCAAGTGTACTTCCGATTTCGGTCGGATGATGTGCGAAATCGTCATAGACGGTTACGCCACCAGTTACACCACGCACCTCCAGCCGCCGGCGAATGCCACTAAAATTCCTTAACGACTCTGCTGCATGCGCAGCCTCGACGCCCGCATGATAGGCAGCCGCGATCGCTGCTAAACCGTTCTCGATGTTGTGACTTCCAGTGAGTCCCCACTCGACCCTGCCGGCCGCAAGACCGTTGTGCAGAACTTCGAACCGGCTGTTCGATGATCCGGCTGCCGCAAGCCAGGGGTATGCCACCCCGGACTGGATAGAAAATTCCTCGGTCTCAGACCAGCAGCCGCGACTAAGTACATCGACAAGATGATCATCCCCTGCATTCACGATGATGCGGCCGTTGGCAGGAATAGTGCGGATCAGGTGGTGAAACTGAGTCTTGATCGCATCGAGATCGTCGAAGATATCCGCATGATCAAACTCGAGATTGTTCAATACCAGCGTTTTTGGCCGGTAGTGTAGAAATTTTGAACGTTTGTCAAAGAACGCGGTGTCGTACTCATCGGCCTCAACAACAAAGTGCGGCCCGGTCCCGAGACGCGCCGAGACACCGAAGTCCTTAGGGATGCCGCCAATCAGGAAGCCCGGATCATGTCCGGCCTGATCGAGAATCCAGGACAACAGGCTAGCTCCGGTGGTCTTGCCATGGGTTCCGGCCACCGCAAGCACCCATCGGTCATGCAGCACGTTTTCCGACAGCCAAGCCGGGCCCGATGTATAAGGTATTTTGTTGTCGAGCACATACTCGACTGTCGGGTTGCCCCGGCTCAGGGCATTGCCGATCAGAACGTAGTCGGGCGCGGGTTGCAGATGCCGGGGATCGTACCCCGGCATTATTTCGATGCCGAGTTCCGCGAGTGCGTCGCTCATTGGCGGATATATACCCTGATCCGACCCCGTCACCCGATGACCGGATTCGCGGGCAAGGGCAGCAACTCCCCCCATAAACGTTCCGCAGATTCCAAGTATGTGCAGGTGCATTACGTGGTGCCGACCAGCATCAGATTGGCGAGACCGATTACTGTAGCAAAGTATATGACAGCAATTGCTGTCGCCCCGGCAAGCGGAATTTCCAGAGCGTGCCGAAAAACATGCGCGACAATGACAAGGAACCAGAAATACAGGCCGAGGATAAAAGGGTCGGGTGCAGCAAGAGTCAGTGGCTCGACATTGAGAAGGTTACGCCAGGCCAGCAACGGCAGTTGCAGCAGCGACAGAAACGCGTCTGCGCCCAGCAGTGCTGTGCCACTTTGCAGAAACCGCTTCCGCCGACCGTACATTGACAAAACCAGCCAGACAAAAAGCAGCAACCAAAGTGTGCTCAGGAATATCTGAACGAGTTCGCCATCCCCACCGCCGGCGCTGTTCACAAACGATTGCAAAATACTGATCGTGATGTTGGTGATCAGCGTAAGCAGGAACAAAAACGACGAGGCAGGCAGATCCTGCGGCCCCTGCCGCATGAACGCAATATCCATGTATGCCTGCAGCAAACCAGGCATGATCAGCGGGGCAAGGCGTGGGCCGCACTCATACATGCATGATAACCTGCGCCAGGCATCAGGGTAATGAGACTGCTTTGAATCTCGGCAATAAGTCAGTTTTGGTCGACCGTCCCGCAACGCTGGTTCAACTATCGCGTCAGTTGGATAACGCCGAGTTTGTCGCCTTGGACACCGAGTTCGTCAGGGAACGAACCTATTTCCCGAAGCTCTGCCTGCTGCAACTGGCGACTCCGGATAGTGCAGTTTGTGTCGACGTCTGGAAACTTGGAGATATTTCACCGCTCCTGGAAAAATTATTTGACAAAAACATCGTCAAGGTCCTGCACAGCGGTCGTCAGGATCTGGAGTTGCTGTTTCATCTGACCGGACGCGTTCCTGCACCGGCCTTCGACACACAGATTGCCATGGGACTCCTCGGCGTCGAACCGCAGATCAGTTATTCCGCAATGGTGCACAAACTGTTCGGCAGATCTCTCGACAAATCCCACACCCGGACCGACTGGACACGCCGGCCATTGACACCGTCACAACTCCGATATGCGCTCGACGACGTCGAGTATCTCGCGCGCGCCTATCCGTGTGTGCGCGAAAACCTCGAGTCCCGTGGCCGGCTCGACTGGCATCGGGAAGACTGCGACCTGCTAGCGCGTACCGATCTTTATGAACCTCAACCCGAAGCAAGCTGGCAACGAATTCGGGGCACGGGATCGCTGGACCCTGAAGGTCTGACAGCACTAAAATGTCTGTCGGCCTGGCGGGAACTCGAGGCAATGGAGCGCGACCGGCCGCGCCAGTGGATCCTGTCCGATGCGGTGCTCGTACGTCTCGCGAAATGCAGACCCGGGTCCGGACTGGAATTGGAAAAAATAAAAGACCTCAGGAAATCGGCCGTGCAACGGTATAGCACGGTGATCCTTGAGATACTGAATCGGTCAGCATCGATCCCTCAGACAGTTCCAACAGACACGCAAACACCACCTGATCCGGTGAACCAGACGACAATGGGCTGTCTGCGACGCGAAGTCAGAAGGCGAGCAGCGGAGCTGGGTATTGATCCGTCGATACTGGCACCACGGAGCGAACTCAAGCGTTTGTTACGTAACGATCCTGATTGTCTGCTGGTCTCAGGCTGGCGTTTTCGTGTGCTGGGAAACCAGCTGCTGCAGCGTGTCAGCTCTGATACCACGTAGCGAACAGCTTGTTCACCGGGGCGCCTCAAGTACAGCGCTCAGTCGTCTATAAACTTCACCGACTGTACCGTCAGCATCGATTCTGCGAAGCAGTCCGGCCGCATCGTAATAGTGAATCAACGGTTCGGTTTGCGAGCGATAGACTTCGAGACGATTCTGAATGGTATCCTCGTTGTCATCCGCACGCTGGATGAGCTTGCCGCTACACTGATCGCAAACACCGTCTTCAGAGGGGGGTGAGAAATACACGTTGCATACATGACCACATCGGTCACAGGTGCGGCGACCAGTCAGTCGTCGGAACAGAACCTCCTGATCGACATGCAAAAGGACGGCAGCATCCAACGGCTGTTGGATTTCAGCCAGCAACAGGGATAACGCTTCTGCCTGTGCGGTGTTGCGCGGAAACCCGTCAAGAATGAATCCGCCTGCGGTGTCCGGTCGCGTCAGACGCTCGCGAATGATTCCAAGCACGATGTCATCGGCAACGAGTTCACCGGCCGCCATGACTGATTTTGCTCTCGCTCCCAGCTCAGAACCCGAGGCGACCGCCCCCCGCAGGAGATCGCCGGTAGAGATCTGCGGTATCCCCCGGTCCGATACAAGTTTCTGAGCCTGTGTTCCCTTTCCCGAGCCGGGGGCACCCAGCAATACCAGTCGCATTGTTGTTTCCTTTGCCGCCGCAATTGCGCCGCTGCCCGGACATGGACGACTACGCTACTGTCCGTCCGGCCTGTCGTCAACGTACATGCAGCAGTCAGGCAGATACGATATCCTCACCCGCCGCGAGTTGAGGGAGCTCTCGATGACAGGACGAAATGCGTTTTATGCTCAGTCGGGCGGAGTAACCGCCGTCATAAATACGACAGCCTGCGGTGTGATCGAGACCGCTCGCAAACATCGAAAGCAGATTCGCAATGTCTATGCGGGTCGCAATGGCATTATCGGTGCCCTGACGGAAGACCTCATTGATACCGGCAAGGAGAGTGCACGTTCCATCGCCGCACTGAAACATACGCCCGGCGGTGCTTTCGGAACGGCACGTTACAAACTCAAGGGGCTGGATGAAAACCGGGCCGAGTACGAGCGCCTCATCGAAGTCCTGAGGGCGCACGATATTGGATATTTTTTCTACAACGGTGGCGGCGACTCGATGGACACGGCACACAAAGTATCGCAGCTCAGCCAGCGCATGGACTATCCGATGACCTGCGTCGGGATCCCGAAAACTGTCGACAACGACCTGCCTGTGACCGATAACTGTCCCGGTTTTGGTTCCGTAGCCAAGTACATCGCAGTATCCACCCGTGAAGCGGCATTGGACGTACGATCCATGGCACGTACGTCGACCAAAGTGTTTGTTCTCGAAGTCATGGGCCGACATGCGGGCTGGATTGCGGCGGCAGCCGGGCTCGCCGGCACCCGGCCTGCGGAGCCGCCACATCTTATTCTGTTTCCCGAAGTCCCTTTCAATCGCAGGCAATTCCTGGCCCGCGTCCGCGACTGTGTCGAGCGCTACGAGTATTGCGTCATCGTCGTATCGGAGGGTGCCCGGTACCGCAACGGAAAGTTTCTTGCCGATGCAGGCAGCCGGGATGCTTTCGGTCACGTTCAACTCGGCGGCGTCGGACCGGTTGTCGCAAACATGATCAAACAGAGCCTCGGGTACAAGTATCACTGGGCAGTCGCAGACTACCTGCAAAGATCAGCCCGACACATCGCCTCTGCCGTCGATGTCAAACAAGCCTACGCTGTCGGCCGGGCCGCAGTCGAGTATGCCGTGCGCGGTTGCAATGCGGTGATGCCAGCAATCGTACGCGTGTCTGATAAGCCGTACCGCTGGAAGATCGCTGCTGTCAGTTTGGCGAAAGTGGCCAACCGGGAAAAGATGATGCCCGCTCGCTACATCCGCCGTGACGGTTTTGGCATCACCGCCTCCTGCCGGCGGTATCTGCAACCTCTGATTCGTGGTGAAGACTATCCGCCCTATCATGACGGTCTGCCGGTGTATGCGGAGCTCAGAAACGCACCCGTTAAGCGAAAGCTAAACACCGATTTTGTGCTATGATTGCGCGCCTCGCGGGCCAGGGGCGCTTTAGCCTTTGGCCCGGCTTGCTAATTGTCTGATAACAAAAGGGACAAACAGGCAACAGCGGCAGGCGATCGCAGATCCCGAAACAAATCCTGGACTGATTATTCTGTCCGGGCCCGCACGGGTCTGGCGACGCCGAATACAGGATTTGGAGGTCCGACTACATGTCTATGGATAACGGTTTGTTGTTCTCCCTGGCGGCCGGTGTGCTCGCGGTCCTTTACGCCGTATTTTCGGTCCGCTGGGTACTGTCACGCCCTACCGGGAATGAACGCATGCGGACGATCGCACTCGCGATTCAGGAAGGGGCGAGAGCCTATTTGAACCGGCAGTACATGGCGATCACCGTCGTCGGTCTGGTCCTCTTCATCGTCCTCGGCATTGCGCTGCATGACTGGTGGACCGCGATAGGCTTTGCTATCGGCGCGGTGCTGTCAGGGATGACCGGCTATTTCGGGATGCTGATCTCGGTTCGTGCCAATGTCCGTACCGCTGAGGCAGCCAGTGGTGGCATCAATGCTGCGCTGGCGGTAGCGTTCCGGGGCGGAGCGATTACCGGCATGCTGGTCGTTGGCCTGGCATTGATCGGCGTTGCCGGGTATTTCTGGCTGCTGAGGATTTACGGTCCCGAAGGACACGCAGTTCAAGCACTTGTGGGGCTGGCCTTTGGCGGTTCGCTGATCTCGATATTCGCCCGGCTGGGTGGCGGCATTTTCACCAAGGGCGCCGATGTCGGTGCCGATCTGGTTGGCAAGATCGAGGCGGGTATCCCGGAAGACGATCCCAGAAATCCGGCCGTGATCGCTGACAATGTCGGCGACAACGTCGGTGATTGTGCAGGCATGGCGGCGGATCTGTTTGAAACCTACGCCGTGACGATCATTGCCACGATGCTTTTGGGCGGACTGTTGTTTGCGGAGGCGGCCGATCAGGCCGTGCTATATCCGCTCGTGCTCGGCGGTGCGTCCATTATCGCTTCGATTATCGGTACGTTTTTCGTCCGTGCCGGAGAAGGCCGCAAAATAATGAGCGCTCTGTACAAGGGCGTCATCGTTTCCGGTGTGCTGGCCGGTGTTGCCTTCTACTTTATTACCGACTCACTGATGAGCGGTATCGACGGTATCAATACGATGATGTTATGGGGCGCTTCGCTGATCGGGCTCGGGCTGACAGCAGCCATGGTCATTATCACCGAGTACTACACCGGTACCGATTTCAAGCCTGTCCGCAAGATTGCCGAAGCATCACTGACCGGTCACGCGACCAACATCATCGCCGGTCTTGGCGTTTCGATGAAATCCACGGCGTTGCCGGTCATTGCCGTGTGCCTGAGTATATGGGGCGCATACGAGTTCGCCGGCCTGTACGGAATTGCTATCAGTGCAACCACCATGTTGTCTATGACAGGCATGATCGTGGCACTGGATGCATATGGCCCGATTACCGACAATGCAGGCGGCATCGCCGAGATGGCCGAACTGCCCGCCGATATTCGAAACATCACCGACGCGCTCGATGCGGTTGGCAACACGACCAAGGCTGTGACAAAAGGCTATGCCATCGGCTCAGCCGGACTCGCGGCGCTCGTACTTTTCGCTGACTACACCCATGCACTCGAGAGCGCGGGTCACGTCATCGAGTTCCTGCTCGAGGATCACATGGTCATCATCGGGCTTTTTATCGGCGGACTTGTGCCCTATCTGTTTGCCGCGCTGGCTATGGAAGCCGTAGGACGTGCGGCCGGCGCCGTAGTAAACGAGGTCCGTCGACAGTTTCGGGAAATCGACGGCATCATGGAAGGCACGGCGCGACCCGATTATTCGCGGGCCGTCGATCTGCTTACTCGCGCCGCTATCCGGGAAATGGTCGTACCATCATTGTTACCGGTGGCGGTACCGGTAGTCGTCGGATTGTTGCTCGGGCCCAAGGCCCTCGGCGGCGTCCTCGTGGGCACTATCATCACCGGTATCTTTGTCGCCATATCGATGACGGTCGGTGGCGGCGCCTGGGACAACGCAAAGAAGTATATCGAGGATGGAAACTTCGGTGGCAAGGGTTCCGCTGCGCACCATGCCGCAATCACGGGCGACATGGTCGGTGATCCCTATAAGGACACAGCCGGCCCGGCAATCAATCCGCTGATCAAGATCATCAACATAGTGGCACTCCTGATCGTTCCGATACTCTGAGCGGAACAATCGAGGCTCTAGGCCATAGGCCTCAGACCCTAGGGGTAAGGGGACCGCAACGCGGTCCCTTTTTGTTTGGCGGCATATCTAGCGCCGAGCGCCTGCAAGAATGGCATCTACTGCAAAGCTTGCAACGGTTGCGGCCGCCCAAGCACGAACCCCTGGGCAAAATGTGCGCCCATGTCGCGTACTGTAGCAAGCGATCTGGCATCCTCGATCTGCTCCGCGATGACGTGAATCCCAAGTGTGCTCGCGAGCTTTATGACGGCGGCCACCATGGCCTGATTGACGGAATCCTTGTACAGGTCTCTCGTCAACGAACCGTCGATCTTGAGATAGTCCATGGCGAGATTACGGAGACTGGAAAAGGACCCCATACCGCTGCCGAAATCATCCAGAGCAAACCGGCATCCCATGCCGTGCAGGACACCGATAAACCGGCGCGCGTGCTTTATATTGCTCAATACCGACGATTCGGTAACCTCAAAACAGACCTGGCTGCCAATAACGCCGGTGCGATCAAGACAATCGACGACGAATTCTAAAAACCCAGGGTCACCGAGAGTTTGTCCCGACAGATTGATCGAAACACCCCCCTCTTCCGCGGCACGCAACGCGCCACTGCTCAGAGCGGCAAATGTAGTCTGTACTACCCAGCGATCCACCGCCGGCATGAGGCTGTATCGCTCGGCCGCTCGCATGAATTCCTCGGGAGAATATTCCACGCCGGTCTCGTCCCGCATCCGCAGCAGCACTTCGACCGCCGGTCCGTTTTCGATCGCATTCAGCGCGCGAATCGGCTGCACGTAGAGTTCGAACCGGTTTTCCTTCAATGCGCTCTGCAACCGCTGCAACCACTGTATTTCACCGCGGTGCCTCGCGATCGCTTCGTCACGAGCCGAATAAACGTGAACACGGCCCCGCCCCTGCTGCTTGGCGACGTAACAGGCCGAATCCGCCGCGCTGAGAACATCCTCAACATTGCCGCTTTCATGTCCCATTTCAACCAGACCAATACTTGCGCCGACATTGAAGATCCGGTCGCGCCAGACGAATCGATAATCCCGGATGGCGACACAAACATCGTCGCTGATCTGGCGGGCTTTCTCCAGCGGACAACCGATCAGCAACATGCCAAACTCGTCGCCGCCGATGCGGGCAACCGAGTCTGAATCGCGAACCTTGTCCTTGATCAACCCAGCGACTTCGCGCAGGACATTATCACCGGCAATATGCCCGCAGGTGTCATTGATTACCTTGAACCGATCGAGGTCGAGATAACAGAGGACGTGGCTGGTCTCACTTGCCTGCGCTGCCGCCAGCGTATCCTCCAGACGCCGCTCAAACTCGCGCCGATTGACCAGCCCGGTCAGCGGATCATGACTGGCCTGATACGATATCTGGCGCGTCATTCCCCTGAGTTCCGTAACGTCGTGCAGGATGACTACGGCGCCTGTGATCTCGCCACCGCGCCGCACCGGCGAAGCGGTCAGGTCGACTGAACATTCGTCATCGCTGCCTTTCGACAACAGGAGCGCGCGACGGCCCAGATTGATGCGTTTCCGCTCGCTGAGACAACGCTGTATCGGATCGCCGAGCGACTTGCGATCGATCTCATCGACCAGTGTGACGATTTCCGTCAACCGCTTACCGACGCTGTCGACGGGTGATGCACCTGTCAGTTCCGCCGCTGCACTGTTCATATAGTCAATCCGGCCGTTGTCGTCCGCCGTGATTACGCCCTCGGCGATGGACTCGAGAGTGACGTGAGCCTGTTCCTGGCCGCTCTCCAACGCGTCTTCCATCGTCTTCTGATGGCGAATATCGAATGCTGTCGCCAGCACGGCTGATTCACCCATATACTCAATCAGAGCTCCGGCGGCCTCGACCCAGATACCGTCACCGGACCGGTCCAGCAACTGAACCTCGTAGGAGTCCGGGATTGCCTCCCCACGCAGGCGTTTACGCGTGTAATCCAGCACATCGTTGCGGAAGTCAGGGTGTACGAGGTCCGTGATCGGCCGGCCAATGAGATCCTCCTGACGGACACCACGCAATGATGCTGCCCGCGCATTGGCGTAAAGAATGATGTGATCGCGGTGGATCACGATTGCCTCGTGCACCGCATCGGCGAGCTTCATGAAAATCTCCTCGCGTTCGTGGACTTTTTTGTCCTTTTCCGCGAGCAATGACAGCAAACGGTTCAGGTTACTGCCCAGACTTCCGAGGGTGCTCCCGTCGCCGGCAGGCAAGCGCTCGTCATACCTGCCTTCGTAAGCAATGCGGGCGAGATCCGAACTGAGCCTCGATATGCGTCTGAGTATGCTCCGCCTGGCGAGAAACAGGAGCAACGCCAACAGGAGTAGTCCGACAATACTTGCAATCGTTATTTCATTTGCCGGCATCTAGGGGCTTCGTTCCTCACGTCCTGGAGTACATGCTCGCACCTTTCTGCCGAAACTCTTGTGCTTTCTCTTCGAGACCCCGTTCAATGGCCTCGGTCATATCAACAATGCCCTTGGCGCGGGCATACTCTCGTACGTCCTGTGTGATTTTCATTGAGCAGAAATTCGGACCGCACATCGAGCAAAAATGTGCCAGCTTGTGCGCTTCCTTGGGTAATGTCGCGTCGTGATATTCACGGGCCCGTTCCGGGTCGAGACTCAGATTGAACTGATCTTCCCAGCGAAACTCGAAACGTGCTTTCGATAACGCATTGTCGCGTATTTGCGCCAGTGGGTGCCCTTTCGCCAGATCCGCGGCATGCGCAGCGATTCGGTACGTGATGATCCCATCACGGACATCGTTCCGATCCGGAAGCCCGAGATGTTCTTTGGGCGTTACGTAACACAACATTGCGGTACCGTACCAACCAATCTGCGCGGCACCGATAGCCGAGGTTATGTGATCGTATGCAGGGGCAATGTCGGTTACCAGTGGACCGAGTGTATAAAACGGAGCTTCAAAGCAGCTCTCAATTTCACGGTCGACATTTTCCCTGATCAATTGCATTGGTACGTGTCCCGGACCTTCGATCATCACCTGAACGTCGTGATCCCAGGCAATTCGCGTCAGCTCGCCGAGTGTTTCCAGTTCGGCAAACTGCGCAGCATCGTTTGCATCGGCAATACACCCGGGCCGTAACCCGTCACCCAGAGAGAAGGCCACGTCGTAGGCTGTCATGATTTCGCAAATGTCTTCGAAATGTGTGTAGAGGAAGCTCTCGCGATGATGCGCAAGACACCACTTGGCCAGGATCGCACCGCCGCGCGAGACTATGCCCGTAACCCGATTCGCAGTCAGCGGCACATACGGCAGCCGGACTCCGGCATGGACCGTGAAATAGTCGACGCCCTGTTCGGCCTGTTCGATCAGGGTGTCACGATAAATCTCCCAGCTCAGTTCCTCCGGCTTACCAGCCACTTTTTCCAGCGCCTGATAGATCGGAACGGTCCCGACCGGTACCGGGGAATTCCGGAGTATCCACTCCCGCGTTTCACGTATCTGCTTGCCCGTCGAGAGATCCATGATGGTGTCGGCTCCCCAGCGGGTTGCCCAGACCATTTTTTCGACTTCTTGTGCAATCGATGATGTGACCGCAGAATTGCCGATGTTGGCGTTGATCTTGACCCGGAAGTTTCGGCCGATAATCATCGGCTCCAGTTCCGGATGATTGATATTGGCTGGAATAATAGCGTGGCCGGCGGCGACTTCGTCCCGCACGAATTCAGGCGTCACTCGTTCCGGCAGCGTGGCGCCAAAAGACTCGCCCTTTTGCCGCCGCATCAAACCGGCCGCAGTATAGTCATCGAGCATGGCATCGATGCGCTGGTTTTCGCGAATCGCGATGTATTCCATTTCTTCAGTAATCGTGCCGCGCCGCGCATAGTGCATTTGCGACACGTTACCGCCCGGCACCGCTCGTCGGGCAACTGGCCCCGACCTGGGTGATGAGGATTCCAGCTGCACGGTGTCACCGCGGGCAGCGATCCAGGGATCCCGCGACCGACTGAGTCCGTTGCTGAGGTCGATGGTCACCGCAGGATCCGTATAAGGCCCGGAGGTGTCATATACAGTTATGGTCGGATTCGATACCGGACCATCGCCGGACGGCGTTGCCGTCTGCAGGACCTCTCTCATACCAACACGAATATCCGGCCGTGTGCCGGTAACATAGATCTTGCGCGAAGCGGGAAAAGGCTGCATGACCTCCTCGCTAAGCCGCTGCACGATCTCTAACAATTCCTCATGGCTGGCGCTCATCGGACACCTCATTTTCTGCGGGCAGGAGGCCTTGAGACCCAAGCGGATATCGCCCCGGCAACGTCATTTCGCTCAGGCCACCGGAACTTAGACAAGAATATCCCAAGGCATTGGTGCATCGTAGACAGATTCACCATAATGCAGAGTTGTCGCCTTGTCACCTGCCCGTTTTGAACGTAATCTGTGGCGCCCGCAGCGGCGGCAGAATACCTTTCTAAGCACAAACATGAGCACAAATTTCGAACTCGCGCGCAGCCGCATGATCGAGCAGCAGATCCGCGCCTGGCAGGTATTGGACCAGCGCGTTCTGGAGACGATGAAATCGGTGCCGCGCGAGGATTTCGTTCCCGCCAAGTACCGCCGGCTGGCGTTTGCCGATATGAACCTGCCACTGGGACATGGAGAGGTCATGATGGCTCCGAAGATCGAAGGCCGTTTGCTGCAGGCTCTCGCTCTGACTGGCACCGAGGATGTGCTGGAAATCGGTACCGGATCCGGCTTTCTGACCGCCTGTCTTGCCGCTCTCAGTAACAGCGTTCACACGATTGATATTTACCCGGAGTTCGTCGAGACCGCGACCGATCGCCTCGCCAATCACACTGCGGGCAACGTTTCATCTGAGTGTCTGGACGCGAGCAACCTGCCGCAAGAACTTCGGTTCGATGCCATTGCCGTGACCGCTTCTTTGCCGATCTATGACGATCGCTATGCACGTGCCTTGAATCCCGGCGGGCGGCTGTTTGTCATTACAGGCGATTCGCCTGCTATGGAAGCTCAGTGCATTACCCGTGTCGGTGGTAACGAATGGGATCACGACAGCCTGTTCGAGACTGACATTCCACCGCTGATCAATGCGCCGACGCAGCCTTTGTTCACTTTCTGACCGAGGTGGCCGGAATGCCAGTAACCGACATCACAGCTGCCGAATACAAGAACCGGCTGACACGAGGCGATTACGCCGTACTGCTCGACGTACGGGAAAACTGGGAATATCAGCGGGTACATGTCGCCGGCTCAACGCATATCCCGATGGATCAGATTCCCGAGCGTCTCGGCGAACTCGACAAGTCGGCGACCGTTGTGGTGATGTGTCATACGGGTGGCCGCAGCCTGGCCATCGCCGGATTATTGCAACAAAACGGGTTTGCCGCGGTCCTGAATCTCAAGGGCGGTATCGACGCCTGGGCGCAGTCCGTCGATCCCGGCTTACCCCGCTACTGACGGGCAGAACGCCGGTCGCACCACGCCCGGCTATCATACTCAAACTAAAATCAGCCCTCGCGCATCTACCGTGCAGGATTTAATTCTCACCGATTTGGTGATATAGTTGACTAATACACTATGTAAATCAAAACTAACTGCTTGATTTAAAAAAGGAACCCACCCATGAACAGCTTTAGAAACCGCCTGCTGGTGGCTGTGCTGGTATTTTTCGCGCTTCCGCAAGTCCACGCCGACAGCCTCGAGGAAGTCTATCAACTGGCCCTGCAGAATGACCCGGCGCTTAAGGAGGCTTATGCCAGCCTGCAAGCGGCCCTTGAGACCAAACCGCAGGCACGCAGTGCTCTGTTGCCGCAACTCAATTTCTTTGGTAACTACACGGACGACGAATCGACCAGCAACAGCACATTCCTGCAGGTGAATCCGGCGACTGGCGAAACAACCATTGTCCCAAATACACAGGAGGCGGAATCCAGGGGGTTAATCTGGAACGTCCAGCTGCAACAGTCTATTTTCAACTACGACCAGTGGGTCCAGCTCAAACAAGCCAGCAAGACGGTCGCGCAGGCGCAGGCCGACTACAAAGCCGCCGAGCAGGATCTGATCGTGCGAGTTGCGCAACGGTACTTTGACGTTCTTGGTGCCCGCGACACGCTCGACGCAACTGAGGCTGCAAAAGAGGCGATTGCACGCCAGTTGGAACAATCGGAAAAACGATTTGAGGTCGGGCTGATTGCCATTACCGACGTGCAGGAATCACAGGCAGCTTACGACCGATCGGTCGCAGCAGTCATTGCAGCCCATAGAGTTCTCGCCATTGCGCGCGAATTCCTGCGCGAGATCACCGGTGTCTATTTTGAGGGCCTGCAAACACCATCTGAGGAAATGCCCCTGTTGTCGCCCGATCCGGCCAACCAAGAAGATTGGGTGACCACGGCCAATGACCAGAATCTCGCCCTTATCTCCAGCCGTCTTGGTGCGGAAATTGCCCGGGAAGAGATCAAGGTCCGACGCTCCGGTCACTTCCCGACACTCGATCTGATCCTTACGCACCGGGAGCAGGACTTCGATGTCGATCAGGTCAATACGCGAGAAGACCCGACGATGGGACCGATTACGAGTGCCGGCCCGGCGGATTTTGACACCGAGAACGACACCATCTCGCTGCAATTCAACGTACCGATCTACTCAGGCGGCAATACGTCGTCTCGGGTCCGGGAAGCCAACTATCAATACCAGGCGGCCAAGCAGCAGTTGATACGAGTGGCGCGGCAAACCGAGCGAGAGACACGCGACGCCTATCTCAGTGTGATCTCGGACATCTCGCAGGTGCACTCCTTAAAGCAAGCGCTCGCCTCGAGTGAGACCGCGTTACGGGCCACACAGGCCGGGTACGAAGTAGGCACGAGAACGACTGTAGACGTACTGGACGGACGGCGGAGTCTGTTCCAGGCGCAAACGGACTACGCCATCAGCCGGTATGCCTACATCGTCAATGTGATGCGATTGAAAAGCGCGGCGGGAATCTTGCAGAACCAGGACGTGAGCGACGTCAATCGCTGGCTTCAGTAACCGAAAAATCCGGATCGGCGACCGGGTACACGGGTGGCGGGTCGGCCAGTAGCGGGCCCAATAGCGCCATTAACCGGTCCAGGGTTCCCCGGTTGTCCTTGACGGCCTTGAGACCCGATTCGCCATCGTGCCGACGCCGGTCCGGATCCCCGAAATACATCTCGAGCTCAGCGGCAAGTTCACCAGCATTGTGTACCATGCGGCAAGCTCCAACCGCGATCAGCAACTCGCAAATATCTTCCGCGTTGAAATTATAAGTACCAGTCAGACTGGGCAGACCGAGAGCAGCAGGTTCCAGCAAATTATGCCCACCGATGGGAACCAGGCTGCCACCGACGAAAGCGACGTCGGATGCCGCATAAAAAACCGGCAGTTCGCCCAACGTGTCGACGAGAAAAACCTGGGTCTTCGCTGCAGGCGCGCCGCTACCGCTACGGGTTTCGAAATCGTAGCCGCGACGCGTGAGCAACTGCGCTACCTGCGTGAAGCGCTCCGGGTGTCGCGGTACCAGGCACAGCAAAATACCCGGCAGTCGCTTATCCAACTGATCGAATGCGTCCAGTACCTGCTCCTCTTCACCTTCATGCGTGCTCGCGGCAACCCAGACCAGACGGTCGGGAGCATAATCCGCGCGAAATTTCTCACCGGCCTCTTTGACCGATGCCGGCAGTTCAAAGTCGAACTTGATGTTGCCGGTGACGTGCGTTCGCTCCGGGCGCGCACCAATCGATTTGAACCGCTCGGCGTCCCGGTCGCTCTGAGCTGCAATCACGATGCCGTGCGTTAGCGCTTCACGAAACAGGCTCACAAACCAACGGTATCGGGCTACTGTCTTGGGTGAGATCCGGGCACTGGCCAGTACCAGCGGAATCCGGCGGCGGCCGCATTCGTGGAATAGGTTGGGCCAGAGTTCAGTTTCGATCACGATGGCAAGTTTCGGCCGAATGCGATCATAAAAGCGCCGCACGGCACCAGGGAAGTCATAGGGGAGATAAATGTGCAACACGGTCTCGCCGAAAAGATCTTGCACCAGCCGCGCCGCAGTTGGCGTCACCGTGGTAACGACCAGCGGCACACCCGGATACCGGCGCATGAGGCTCCGCACCAGTGTGGACGCCGCCTGGACCTCCCCAACCGAGACCGCATGTATCCAGATGCTGTCTGCCGAGAGTCGCGGGCCACCGAAACCGTAGCGTTCCCCGAAGCGCTCCCAATAGCCGCTATTAGCAAGCGCGCGCCAGATCAGCGATCCCAGCGCGTAGGGCGCCATCAGATAACAGACGATAAGATAAATCACGCGCACCTTTTCGAACTCCAGCGACGACTCTGTCTATAGCGATGTTGATACCGGCTTTTGTCCAAATCGGTAGACGTATCGATCACCGCCTGTCTAGTAGGGTGTACTCCGCACCGCAATAAGGACACTTCGCGAAACCGCTTTCTTCCACAGGCAGATAGACGCGTGGATGTGAATTCCACAAGCTCATGTCCGGCATCGGGCAATGCAGCGGAAGGTCGCCCGGCAGGACAGTGTACTTGAGCTCGGCGTTTGGCGTAGCCGTACCTTTTACTCCTGCCGTTCTTCTTTTCAAGACAACTCCCTCGTTACGTCCCACATAGTTTATAGGTTGCAGACTTTGTGCAACAGCCGGCCCCGTTACTTCTCCATCACCCGTTGCCAGATTGCCTGAACCGCCTCGCGCTCCGCAGTCAGCTGGCCTTTATCGATCCGCGGTTCTGTACCGCTCAACGATAATCGATGCAACCGCTCCCGGTAGACCAGATAGATATCGCGCAGTTGTTGCGCAACGTCTTTGGCAACCTCTCCGGTATCGCTCAATCCCTCCAGTTGTCGCACATTGTCACTGTAGCGCAACAGGTCCGGGTAACGTTTTGCCAACAGCAGGACACAGTACTGCACAAGAAACTCGATGTCCTGCAAGCCACCGGAATCTTGTTTGATGTCAAACAGCTCAGGGATTCCGCGACCAAGTTCCTGCCGCATGCGCTCGCGCATCTTCAGTACGTCGGCTTTCAGGTCTGATCGGTTTACATCACGGCAAAGAACCTGCTTCCGGACTGCTTCAAATCGCTGACACAGCCACTCGCTGCCGGCAACGGTGCGCGCGCGCAACAGGGCCTGATGCTCCCACGTCCATGCTTTTTCCTGCTGATAACTTGCAAACGCCTCCAGGCTCGAGACCAGGAGCCCCGAATGTCCGCTTGGTCGCAACCGCATATCGACCTTGTAAAGTGACCCTGATGTGGTCTGAGTCATAAGCAACGTCACCACCCGCCGCGCCAGGCGGGCAAAAAAGACCGAGTTGTCGAGGACAGCAGGACCCGTGGTTTGCTGCTGTTGGCCACCGGCATCGTGCACAAACACGAGGTCGAGATCGGAGCCATAGCCGAGTTCGATCCCGCCCAGCTTGCCGTATGCGATGATGGCAAAGCCGGCAGGCCGCTGATCTTGCTGCAGTCCGGCCATCGGTTCGCCGTGTTTGCGTGACAGATGCTGCCGGGCAATCGCGAGAGCAGCCTCAAGGACAAGCTCGGCGATATCCGTCAGCCGGTCGCTGACCTTCATTACCGGTAACTTTCCGGACAGATCGGCCAGCGCCGTTCTGAATACGGCAGCCTGCTGAAAGTGACGCAACGCGTCCATCGAACGCTCCGCGTCATCTGAACCGCCAGCGGCCAGTCGTTCGCCGAGTTCCGTTTCGAACTGGTCACGGTCGGGCAGAATGTCGGCTTCACGAGGATCGATCAATTCATCGAGCAGCAGTGGATGGGTGGAGATCTGATCCGCGAGAAACCTGCTCAGCCCGCAAAGTTCTGTAAGACGTCGCAATACAATCGGGTTTTCCAGCAACAACGCAAGGTACGCTGTACGTGTCCCGATGGCCTCGATGATGTCAAGCAGTCGCCTCAGCGCGACTTCCTGGTCCGGAACCGTGGCGACTGCCTTCAGTATGTGAGGTAAGAGGTGCTTCAACCGCCGCCAGCCGGTTTCATTCAGCCGCCGCATCCCTGGGGAGCTCCTGAACACATCGAGTAGTTTCAGGAGGGCCGGAGGATCTGCAATCCCCGTGTCCGCAAGCATCGCCAGGGCATAATCGGAGCTGTCGGACTGAGATTCCATAAACGCCGCCCAGCCATCGTTTTCCCGGTCGCCCGTGCCTGGCGGACCGAATACGATTTGATCAAAAATATCCGATACCCGGTCACGATGTTTGTTCAGTTGTATTAAGGTGCCGGCCCAGTCGGGTTCTCCCATTGCAAACGCGAGCCGTTGACATTCGATGACATCGACCGGCAGCTCGTGTGTTTGGCGATCGTGCATAGCCTGGAGCCGGTTCTCGAACTGTCGGAGAAAGCGATAGGCTGCCGACAGTTCTGCAGACTGGTCTGCCGGTAGCAGCCCCTGCCCGGTCAGTGTGGTCAGACTGCTAAGTAGTCCCCGATCCTGCAAGGCCGGATCGCAACCGCCACGAATCAGCTGCAATGACTGCACCGTAAATTCGATCTCGCGGATGCCACCGGGGCCCAGCTTGATGTTGTCTTTCAGGTCGCGTCGCGATACTTCCCTGGCAATCAGTTTTTTCATATCGCGCAATGATTCAAAGACGCCATAGTCAAGATATTTCCTGTATACAAACGGTCGGAGCACGTTTTTGAACAAGCCAGCGTCGTTTTCCGGTGCCACAACGTGACGAGCCTTGATGTAGGCATAGCGCTCCCATTCGCGCCCGTGTTCCTGCAGATAAGCCTCCAGCGCCGGCACACTCATCGTCAGCGGACCGCTGTCTCCGAAAGGCCGCAGGCGCATGTCGACGCGAAATACGAAACCGTCTTCGGTTACGGTATCCAGCGAACGTATCAACCGCTGTCCCAGTTTTCGAAACCAGGATTCACCGTCAAGCCCTTTCCGCCCGTCTGATCCTCCAAGTTCCGGATAGAGAAATATGAGGTCGATATCCGATGAAAAATTCAGCTCGCGGCCACCCAGCTTGCCCATTGCCAGTACGATCAGAGAGGTGCCGCGCCCATCGGTCCCCGCCGGTTCTCCGTGCCGAAGCGTCATCTGCTGCTGCTGATATTCGAGCGCCGCCCGGATCGCGGTGTCCGCAAGTTCTGAGAGATCCCCGAGGGTTTCATCGAGGTCAGCCCAGCCGGCGATATCCCGCCAGGCAATCCGGATCGCCTCTCGACGCCGCCAGCGTCGGATCATTTTCAGGAAATGAGGTTCGGGGGCGTCCGGATCAACAACAAAAGGTTTTGCACAGGTTTCGGCCAGTGCACCGGTTGCAACCAGCGATTGCAATAGTGCCGGATCGCGTATACAACTTGTGGCGACAAAATCGCTGACTGCCCAGACTGACCCGAGCGAAGCAGCTACTCTTTTGTCCTCGAGCACTGTCATCAGGCCACCGGCAATCCGATACTGATCGAGATAGTCGCCAACTATTGATTTGAGCGCGTCGGGCAGGCGGGCTGTCAGGGCTGATTTCACTACCCGGTTCCGTGGTCCGGTTGGATGGTGGCAAGATTAATCGTTTTGATGCCCTGCAGGCCAGGCATGCCGCGGACAAAAAAGGCCCTGTCGGGGAATCCGGACAGGGCCTCGTGGCTCTGAGAGCGCCGGGTCGACGTTACATCATGCCGCCCATGCCGCCCATGCCGCCCATATCGGGCATTGACGATTCATCGTCCTTCGGCAGTTCTGCCACCATCGCTTCGGTTGTGAGCAAAAGACCGGCCACAGAGGACGCATTTTGCAGCGCCAGCCGGGTAACCTTGGTCGGATCCAGGATGCCCATGCTGATCATGTCACCGTACTCGTTGGTCTGCGCGTTGTAGCCATAATTGGTATCCTTCTTCTCAAGGATCTTGCTCAACACCACAGCGCCATCTGCACCGGCATTGATGACGATCTGCCGCAGCGGCTCTTCGAGCGCGCGACGGAGAATGTTGATACCGGCATCCAGATCGCCAGTAGCGCCCTTCAGGCCCAGCATGGCTTCCCGAGCACGAACTAGTGCAACGCCGCCGCCTGCAACAACGCCTTCTTCGACTGCTGCACGAGTAGCATGCAATGCGTCTTCAACACGCGCCTTCTTTTCCTTCATTTCGATTTCCGTTGCGGCACCAACCTTGATCACAGCCACACCACCGGACAACTTGGCAACACGCTCCTGGAGCTTCTCCTTATCATAGTCGGAGGTAGCGTCCTCGATCTGTTGCCTGATCTGTTCGATGCGGGACTTGATGTTGTCGGCGTTGCCGGCGCCATCGATAACCGTCGTATTTTCCTTTGTGATCTGGACCTTTTTAGCCTGACCCATGTCTTCCAGAGAGGCCTTTTCGAGACTTAAGCCAACTTCTTCGGAAATCACTGTGCCGCCGGTGATAATGGCCAGGTCTTCAAGCATCGCCTTGCGACGATCGCCGAAGCCGGGTGCCTTGACGGCGCAAACCTTGACGATGCCACGAATGGTATTCACCACCAGAGTCGCCAGAGCTTCTCCTTCGACATCTTCCGCAACTATCAGCAGAGGCTTGCCAGACTTCGCCACGTTTTCCAGTAGCGGTAACATGTCACGAATATTCGAAACCTTTTTGTCGTGCAGCAGGATATACGGATCCTCGAGTTCCGAACTCTGACTTTGCTGATCGTTGATAAAGTACGGCGACAAATATCCGCGATCGAATTGCATGCCTTCTACGACTTCGAGTTCGTTTTCCAGACCGGAGCCGTCTTCAACGGTGATAACGCCTTCCTTGCCTACCTGGTCCATGGCCTCGGCGATGATGCTGCCGATGCTTTCGTCGGCATTGGCCGAGATCGTGCCAACCTGCGCAACAGCCTTCTGGTCGTCACAGGGCTTGGAGAGTTTTTCCAGTTCGACGACTGCCACCTTCGTCGCCTGATCGATGCCACGTTTCAGGTCCATAGGGTTTATGTTTGCCGCAACCGCCTTGAGGCCCTCGCGGACAATCGCCTGAGCAAGCACCGTAGCGGTAGTCGTGCCGTCACCCGCCTCATCCGAGGTGTTTGAGGCCACTTCTTTCACCATCTGTGCGCCCATGTTCTCGAACTTGTCCTTTAGTTCGATTTCCTTTGCGACGGAAACTCCGTCTTTGGTAACTGTCGGGGCGCCGAAGCTCTTGTCCAGGATGGCATTGCGCCCTTTAGGGCCAAGGGTCACCTTGACCGCCCCAGCCAGGATATTAACCCCGGCCATCATCCGATGACGCGCATCGTCGCTGAATTTCACATCTTTCGCAGCCATTGCTCGAAATCCTCTATTCTTTCAAAATTAATAAAACAGGTTTGACACAGAAGCCTTGTCGATCAGCCCTCGAATACGGCCATCACGTCTTCCTCGCGCATGACCAGATAGTCCTCGCCGTCGATTTTCACCTCGGTGCCACTGTACTTGCCGAATAGGATCTGGTCGCCGACTTTGAGGTCCAGCGGCCTGATTTCACCGTTCTCAAGGATCTTACCCTTGCCGACGGCGATGACTTCGCCCTTGATGGGTTTTTCAGCGGCGGTGTCGGGAATGACAATCCCGCCGGGGGAAGTCTTTTCCTCTTCTGTGCGCCGGATAATGACGCGGTCGTGAAGCGGACGTATTTTCATGGGTAGACTCTCCTTCCTGAGTAGTTTGAGAAACACCCGGATCTCTTTAACATAATGAGGCCGATTATTAGCACTCGCCCTCGAGGAGTGCTAATAATAGTGGCTAATCCTGAGAATTCAAGGCGTCAGGGTGTGTTCTACGTCAATGACAAAGTCCGGCGCCGAGGCTATGCTCTGCCGCCGGTCTGACTGGGAGAGCGTCTTGAACCGTGCCGCTGCTGTCGTCTTTTGTACCTGTCCCGACCCCGATACTGCCGCCACCATTGCCCGCCAGCTCGTAAGCGAACGCCTCGCCGCCTGTGTCAACCGGATCGACGGCATAGCGTCAACCTTTCGCTGGGAGGGCAAGATCAGCGAAGAGACCGAGAGCCTGCTCGTAATAAAGACCATGAGCGCAGCCGTCTCAGCAGTCGGCCAAAGGATCGGTGAGCTGCACCCATATGAACTTCCCGAAGTGATCGCAGTCCCTATTGACGCTGGTTCGACAGCCTACATCGAGTGGATAGCTGCGAATACGGACGTTGCGACGACCTGACCCGACATACAGTGATGAACCGATGCAGACGCTGCTAAACCGATTGACGCTGATCGCGCTGATGGTCGCTCCGGCGGCCTGGGCCGTGGCTCCGGAAGACGTATTGGCACCGGAAATCGCTTTCAGGTACCAGGCGCGCGTCATCAACAGCACGCTCGAAATCGAGTGGATAATCGAGCCGGAACATTACCTCTACAAAAAGCAGTTTGGCTTCAAGAGCCTGAGCGACGGCGTTTCGCTCGGGATCCCGGTTTTCCCCGAGGGTACGGTTTACACCGACGAGTTCTTTGGTGAAAGCGTCATTTACCGGGGTCAAACGCTCATCAGCATGCCTTTGATCGGCGACCTCAGCGAACATGCATCACTCGATATTGAGCTCAAGCTGCAAGGCTGCGCCGATATCGGCCTGTGTTATCCGCCCCAGACGTGGAACACAACGGTTCCGGTAGCGGCCACCGCCAGCGGCAGCGAGAGGGCACGAAACCTGCTCGACCTGCTCGGCAGCTCATCGCCGGGGCCTGGTGGCGAGGATTTTCTGCCGCCGGAGGAGGCTTTCCGGCTTACCGTCACGACAACCGACCCGTATTCGCTAAGCGCCTACTGGCAAATCGAGGACGGATACTACCTGTACAAAGAGAAACTGAGTTTCCGTACGGAATCCGATGTCGTCCAACTCGGATCGCCGCGACTGCCGGAAGCAATCCGCAATTACGACGAGTATTTCGGCGATTCAGAAGTTTATTACACCGAACTCGAAGTGATGCTGCCCTTGTCGCGGGTCGGACCCGAAGCAGCCACTTTTGATCTGGTAGTCGGCTACCAGGGGTGCGCAGTAGATGGCATTTGTTATCCACCGATAGAGAGAATCCTTACCGTCCCCCTCCCCGCCGCGTCGAGTTACGACCAACCGCGCGAAATCGGCGCCGGTTCGGGCGGCAAGATTTCGGAGCAGGACCGGCTGGCCAGGATTATCCGTGACGGCAATCTCTTGCTGGTTCTAGCAACTTTCTACCTCGGCGGTCTGTTACTGTCGTTCACACCCTGCGTGCTGCCGATGATCCCGATACTGTCCGGCATCATTGCCGGGCAGGGCCCGGAACTATCGACCCGCCGGGCCTTCCTGCTGTCGCTCACCTATGTCCTCGGCATGGCCGTCACCTATACGGTGGCCGGCGCCGCATTTGCGGCCGCCGGTCAGCAGGCTCAGGCCGTATTTCAAAAACCCTGGCTGATCGTTTTGTTTGCCGCATTATTCGTTGCTCTGGCCCTGTCGATGTTCGGCTTGTATGCACTGCAGCTACCGGCCTCGATGCAAACCCGCCTGACCAATCTCAGCAATCGTCAGAGTGCCGGAACCTATACGGGTACCGCGGTCATGGGTGTGCTTTCGGCGCTGGTCGTAACGGCCTGCGTTGCCCCGCCGCTGGTAGCGGCACTTACCGTGATCGGTCAGGCAGGCGACGTCGCGCGCGGGGGCAGTGCGCTGTTTGCGATGAGCATGGGTATGGGAACACCATTGCTGATTATCGGTACTTCAGCCGGTACTCTTATTCCAAAGGCCGGCCCCTGGATGGACGGCATCAAGGCGGCATTCGGCGTGATGCTGCTGGGTGTAGCGATCTGGATGCTGGACAGGATTCTGCCCGGGGCGGTCATACTGACCTTGTGGGCCGTGCTGGTTTTTCTGTCCGGCGTGTTCCTCGGGGCGCTGGATCCTCTAACGCAATCGTCTGGTGGCTGGCGCAGATTGGGCAAGGGTCTGGGACTCCTCTTTATGGCCTATGCAGTGATGATGCTGGTTGGTGCAGCCAGCGGGAGTCACGATCCATTGCAGCCATTGAAGGGCGCCATTGGCCAGCAGACTACAATGGCCTATGCCGTTGTCG
>CAZJFQ010000006.1:0-54278 GCA_964545335.1 uncultured Gammaproteobacteria bacterium
GGTCGGGAGTTCGAATCTCTCCGGGCGCGCCATTTTTTTCCCGGCTGCTAGCCGTTTTGCGTTGTACTGGTGTCCAGAAAGGTGAGTGCCACGGGGGATAGGTTGCTGGCGATTTTTGACTTGGATGGTACTTTGACGCTGCGCGATACGTTTATTCCGTACCTGCTGGGCCATCTGTGGCGAAATCCGCATCGACTGGCAGGCACACCATACGTTGCCTGGGCTGTCGCAAAATTTTCATGTGGCCTGTTGAATAACGAGCAACTCAAGCAGGCTTTTGTTGCTCATTTCCTGTCCGGAAGCCTCCTGTCCGAGCTTGATTCCTGGACCGACCGATTTGTCGACAAATTGCTGCGGACAGGCTGTCGTGAGGCTGGCCTGACAACCTTGAGCAGACATCGGCAGGCGGGTGACATCCTGATTCTGCTGTCAGCAAGCCCTGATTTCTATGTGCGCGAAATTGGAAATCGGCTCGGGTTCGACCGGGTTATTTGTACTGAAACGTCCCGGACAGGCGACGTACTGGGCGACAAACTGGTAAGCCGTAATCGATCCGGTGCTGAAAAGGTCCGATGCCTCGAGGGCCTGCGCGCGGAGTATCCTGGCCATGAGATTGTTGCCTACGCGGACAGGTTGTCTGATGTAGAAATGCTGCGAACCGCTGATGTTGGTGTATTGATCAACGGATCGCGAAGATCCCGTATGCTGGCCGAGCGAATGCGGATCATGCAGGAACAGTGGTAAAGGAGACCAGCCCAATGAATATGACTGTTGTTTTGATCTTTGTCAGCGTCGCGATGACGACGACGGCACAGATTCTCCTGAAAGTTGGAATGTCGCTGCCGGGTGTCGAGCAGGCAATCTATGAGGGCGCGCTTCTCGATAAACTGTGGGCTGTTGTTTTCAATTTGCCCGTCGTCGGCGGTGTCATGCTCTATGTAAGCAGCCTGATCGTATGGCTGTTTGTTCTGGCCAAAGTAGACGTAACATACGCCTATCCCTTTGTCGGCCTGGGTTTTCTCCTGACTATGACGTTTGGTTCCCTGTTCCTGGGTGAGCAACTGAGTGTTTCGCGAATCAGTGGCACGATCCTGGTAGCCGTCGGCGTATTGCTAGTCGGTCGATCCTGATGTCGGGCGGGAGCCGAGTGGGCGAACTCGATCCGTCGCAGCTCACAAATAGATGATGAGTACGAAAGAGAAACCCCATCCAACGACAGCTCCCAGCAGCGGAATATCCTTCAGCACAAGATCGGTCGGCGAGCCACCGAGATTCTTGCGATGAATGAGATACAGGTATCTGAAAACCCCGAAGATCACAAAGATTCCTGTCACGTACAGCCAGTCCGATTGAAAACGAAGCTTTGTTTCCGCATCCAGCGTATACATAAGATACGCGAGCAGTGTAACTGGAGTAACGACAGAGATAAGTTCATCAGTCAGCGCTGTAGTGTATTGAGTCAATACCGGCCTGTGATCATTCGATTGATCCTCGAGTGACGTCAGTTCTTCCCGCCGCTTTGCCAGCGCAAGAAACAGCGCAATCAGAAAAGTAGCGATCAGGAGCCAGGGGGTGGGATGCACATTTACAGCTGCGGCACCGGCCAGGACCCTGAGCAGAAAGCCGATCGCAATACTGAAAACATCAAGAATGACGATATGCTTCAGCAACATGGAGTAGGCGACGTTCAGACCCAGGTAGCCGGTTACGATAAATGCAGCCGGAACTGAGATGAACCCGCTGATCAAAACAGCAAATAGAGCCAGGATGCCGCAGGCAGTAACTGCGGCACGGACAGACAGTTTTCCCGATGCTATCGGGCGGTGGCGTTTGTCCGGGTGGATGCGGTCGCGTTCAATATCGAAGATGTCATTCAACAGGTAAATTGCGCTGGCGGCCGCGTTGAATCCGAAAAAAACGACTACCGCGCTCAGGAGCGCATCGATATCGGTAGCCCGCCCGGAAAAGAAAAGCGGGGCGAACACAAATACGTTCTTGATCCAGTGCTTGGGTCGTAACGCGACTACGAGTCCGCTAATTGCCGGGGAAAATCTGGCCATGTCAACCAACGAATAGGAGCGAAGTGGATAAGATTATCAGATATCAATGCCGAGAAAGTGACGACTGCGTATCAAATGCTTTCTCTCCACGCAGCATGTCTGAGATGAATTTCACTTCATTCCGTCAGCAGCAGGCTAAACTATTGCTCGTCACCCGGTTGTGTGGGGCGCTGAATGTCGAATAAGAGTTCGGCCTCGCATTCTGCCAGGAGCGGGTAGTGTACCCGCAACTCCTCAGCGAACTCCGGCGCGTCAATTAACGTGGCCCGGTCTGCTGCAAAAAAGCGCGCCCCTTTTTTGGCAAATTCATTAATGGCGTTCAGGTTTTCATTCTCGACGCACGTGTTCCAGCCGTACGAGTCGAGCCAATAAAATATGTGCGGGTCGTTGTAGGCAATTGGCATGTCGGTTGCGTCCCTGCATTGTCCTCCTGATCCAACGAGCAGCGAACCGGCCGGAACATGCTCGGCAAACTGAGTGGCACAGATTCGATAGGGATCCTCAGGGCGGGCAGGCAGGGAAGAACGCAGTAGCGGGGGAAGAAAAAGCGCCGGAACCAGGATAAGCGCGCCGACTACAGTTTTCGAGATACGGGAGAGTGGGCCTCGGATTACCTGCATATCGAGTACGGCAGTGTTTCTTGAGAGGAAGATAATGCTCACTGCGCCGGCTGCAAGGGCGAGCACACCAAACTTAGTCGAGTTTGTCGAGTCGCAGCCGGGAAGATAACCAGGTGCAAAGAACAGATAGACGCCCGAGGCGAGCAAAATTACTGAGGAAGCGCTCAGGGCGGGATATTTAATTAGCTTACCGGGTCGCAATCTGCTGATCACATCGACCCCGAGCCCCGCCAGCAGGGCAGCCGCCGGTACCGACACAATATGATAATAAATCGCCCAGTAATCCGCCGATGTGCGGAGGGTCAACAGGTAGAAGACGGCAAGGGCCACCAGCCAAAATACGCACACACGGCGGCAATCGCCCAAGCGTGAGTTGAATAACCCGAAGGCGCCGAGTATCGCGCCCGGCACAAGCCACGTACAAAACACCTCGAGAATGATGAGTGTTTTGATCGGATGTAGCGTAGTGAGGAGGTCGAACCCAAACCAGTGCGACTCGTTCGAGATGCCCAGCGAAAGCCCGTTGTCCAGCCAGAAACCGTGGGCATGCCAATACCATGCCGCCGACGGTAACAGCGCAATTAGTGCAAACAGTATTGATTTTCGCGCAATGAGCCAGCCCCACCCATGACGGACAACACCGAGGAGGGCGAACATGACTCCGATATGAGCGGCGGAAGCCTTGAACAGAATAGACATGGCGGTGGCTGTGCCAGCCAGGACGAGGTTTCTGTTCGTTCCCGTCCCGAGCCACTTGAGAAACAGGTATGCCGCGAGTACATACGCCAGAATCATGGGTCCGTCGGGCTGCATGGAACTTCCCATGCGAAAAACCATCGGATTTAGCGCAAAAGCGCCGAACGCAACAATCCTTGGTGTGGGGGGCAATAGTTCCCGGCAGAGCAGATAAAAGGCGCCCATGGTCGCAAGAGATATGAGATACGCCAGATAGCGGCCGAGAATCTCGTTGAATCCGAAGATCTTGTACAGAGCGGCGATCGACCACGGATACAACGGCAGTTCCATTTCGGCATGGCCGGGACCGTTTCCCCGCCAGTCAATCTGGGGATACAGGATGTTCATATCCCCGCGATAAAAGTTTCGGGCCACGCTGGCCATGTCAATTTCACGCCAGCTCGCCACGTCAACAGGGCGCCAGGTATCGACGGAGCGAATCACCGCAGCAACTAGGAAAAGCAAGATAATCAAGATCTGGCGAAGTTTCATAATGGCCTCTGAGACTTTGTTTGTCTGAATCGGAAGAGGGATAGGAAATTCTATAGGGCCGGCGTGGCTGACAGTGTACCGAAATAGCCCGAATCGGTGGTGCGAACCAGGCTGCAGCGGGACTGGTGCATTATTCGAACTCTGGAGTTCGACGAATCAGCTGGATAGCAAATTTATGATGCGCAGCGCCCCGAGCGAGGATATTGGCTTGCGAGGAAGTACTCTGGGGGTGCGACCGAATGTTTCCAGGACAAGGACCATGGATGGTCCGTAGTCCCATCTCTTCGGGGCCGTTCTCCGGCCTTCCTGCACTTCGTGGCACTTGTGTGTCCCGCGCGTCGCACACTAAACCCTCGTCAATCCGGTATATAGACGCTAAACTACTCGCCGGTACGACATAGCGTCAGCTGTAATTCTCGGGCAGCAGGCAAGAGCGCTAAGAAAAACAGCTCCGAAACCCAAGCCTCCAGCGGAAAACAGGAGCCATTTAATGGCCATCACATGCAGAGTATGCGCTAGTGAAGATTCATATCTTTACAACACGCAGGGTGACCATAACCAATATAAATATTACAGGTGTCGTATTTGCGGACTGGTGAATTATGATTTATCAGGCGGGGTTGACCAGGAGCAGTTTGCGGTTTTCTATGATCCGGAAGACTTGTCTCATAGAGGAAACAAATATCAGGATCAAAGCTATGCGTTCATAAAAAAATATGCCGATAAACCAGGCACACTGATGGAGATCGGATGTGGTAACGGCAGGATTCTGCAATCCGCCAGGGCGGATGGCTGGCAGGTCAAAGGCCTGGAACTGTCACAATATCTTGCCGATTCCGTCAAAAATAGACTTGATATCGATGTCGAGGTATTGGACTTTATGGAGTATGAGGTAGCCGACGATAACAAGTACGATTTTATTGTTCTGCGGCATGTATTCGAGCATATACCGGAGGCAGTCCCGACGATGAATAAGCTCCACTCGATGCTCAATGACGGGGGAAACATCGAGATGGAGTTTCCAAACGTAGAAGCCCTGGATAAACGGGTTAAGCGGTTTCTGAAAAGAAATGGGCTGCGCAGGAAAAAATATTCACCGGATTATGTACCCGCCCATGTCAACGAATATTGCAAGGAATCATTCCAATTCCTGCTGGAGAGAACCGGTTTTTCACTTGTGTGCTGGGAAACTTATTCATTGAAACCGGTACTGAACTACATTTATAACAAGATTCCTATTGGGAGCAAGGCGCGCACGATTATTAGAAAGCAATAGTACGCGGCCGGTGTTTGAGAGCCAATTTCGGGTGCCGGTGTTGAGTAATTGAATATTGATCGGCAGCCTTTGCGTATGTGCCATGGAACTAGAAAAAACCGGGCAAAAGCCCGGTTTTTCTTCAGTCTTAAGCCTTCAGCCGCAGAGGCTACGGCCCGGATTCAGCCAGCCCACGCCGCTCCAGCAAAGGCTCGATTACCGGATCACGACCACGGAAAGCGCGATAGAGATCCATGCCGGGCTCAGTTCCCCCGCGGCTTAGGATGTGCTCGCGGAAGCGGGCTGCCGTTTCCTGATCGAATAGTCCGGTTTCCTTGAAGGCCTGGAACGCATCGGCGTCGAATACCTCGGACCAGAGATAGCCGTAGTAGCCTGAAGAGTAGCCACCCGCAAAAATGTGCGCGAAATAACCACTGCGATAACGCGGGATGATCTCTTCGATCAACCCGATCTTCTGCATCGATTCAATTTCAAACGCACGGGGTTCAACTTCCTCAGGCTTCTCAAGCGTGTGGTAATCCATATCCAGATACGCTGCCGCCATGTACTCAACAGTTGCAAAACCCTGGTTGAATTTGGCCGACGCTTCGAGTTTTTCGATGACATCATCGGGAAGCGGCTCACCGGTTTCATAGTGACGGGCAAATTGCCGTAACACTTCCGGCTCGTCCATCCAGTTTTCCATCACCTGCGACGGGAATTCGACAAAGTCGCGTGGCGAGCTGGTGCCGGCAAGTGACGCGTAAGTGACGTCAGAGAACATGCCGTGTAGCGCGTGACCGAATTCATGAAACAGGGTCGAGGCCTCGCCCATGCTGAGCAAGGACGGTGTAGTGTCGGTTGGTGGCGGGTAGTTGAAATTGTTGGTAACGATTGGTGTAACTTCGCCATCGAGCTTCTGCTGCGAACGGAGGGCGTTCATCCATGCACCACCCCGTTTGCTTTCGCGCGCAAAAAAGTCCATGTACAGGATCGCGAGGTGGCTACCGTCGGCATCAAACACCTCGAATACCTGTTGATCCGGGTGCCATTTGGGCAGTTCGTCCCGCTCTTCAAACGTGATGCCCCACAATCGATTAGCCACATCAAATACGCCATCGCGCACGGCTGTAAATTCGAAGTACGGTCGCAGTGCTTCCTGGTCAATGGCGTACTTTGCCTTGCGGACTTTCTCCGTGTAGTGCCGCCAGTCCCAACCTTTGAGTTCATCGTCTATCCCGTCCTCGACCATCATGGCCTGCAGTGCGTCCCGCTCCTGTTTGGCGACTTCGAGTGCCGGCGTCCAGACTTTGTCCATCAGCTCGTAAACGCGCTCCGGATTTTCTGCGACGTTGTCCGACAATACATAGTGAGCGTGTGTCTCATAGCCCATCAGCACGGCTCGTTCGGCTCGAAGCGCAGCCATTCGCGCCAGGATTTCCTTGTTATCGGAATCGTTGTCGTTGTCGCCGCGCATTGCGTAGCCCATGAACATCTTCTTGCGAAGTTCGCGATTGGGTGAATATTCGAGAAACGGATTGATGCTCGGGCGCTGCAACGTGAATACCCAGCACTCACAGTCGTGTCCCCGATTCTCCGCTTCCTTGGCGGCAGCTGCGACAAGACTCTCCGGAAGATTTCCGAAATCGGCCGGGTCGGTTACTAGGAGCTCGAACTCGTTCGTTTCGTTGAGCAGGTTGTTGCGGAAATCCTGCGACAGCGTAGCCAGCTCGCTGTTTATTTCCCGCAAGCGCTCCTTGGCCTCTTCGCCGAGATTGGCGCCGGCACGAACAAACTGTTTGTGAGTTTCCTCCAGAAGTCGCGTTTGTTCCGCGTTCAGTTCCAGATCATCACGCTGCTCATAGACTGCCCGCATCCGTTCGAACAAGGCGCTGTTAAGGGCGATGTTGTCACTATGCGCCGACAACTCCGGGGCAATTTCCGTTGCCGCCGCACGCGTGGTTTCATTCGAATGTGCTGCATTTACGGCAAAGAACACCCGGCTGGCCCGGTTCAGAGTGCCGCCGGACCGTTCAAGCGCTTCGATCGTATTCTCAAATGTGGGCTCGGCAGGATCGGCCACGATCGCGTCGATTTCGGCATCCTGCTCTGTCATGCCGGCACGAAGAGCCGGGAGGTAGTGGCCGTCTTCGATACGATCAAAAGGCGGCACACCGAAAGGCGTGGTCCACTCCTCAAGCAACGGGTTTGTTGCCCCCGACCCTGAATCGGTAAGCGAAGCGTTCTCCACCGATGTCTCCGGCTCGTCCCCGGATTGAGATCCGCACCCGCCCAGTACCAGTGCGGCACCGACGAGAATTCCAGTAATTCGTGTCATTGGTCGTGTTCCTCCCTCAGATGGGGGCTTTGAGTTTGCCCGCTGCCGGTTAGATGCCGTTCGCGGGCGATTTGTTCAACAGATCTAAAGGTCGCGCACCCTATCGCGATTCGTCGACCTTGCCAAGTTTCCGCGGCCGGGCGCACGGTGGTTGATGCCGCCGCAGGCGCCGCGGTGTCTTGCGCGACCCCAGTTTCTCCGATAGTTTCGGCGGGTGAGCACCGCGTCCGTCCTGCTGTCGTAATGCGAGTACTTGGCGTCCTGACCAGCGTGCCGCGGGCAGAGTTCTATTTATTCAGCGGTATCCGCCAACGCGGACACGAGGTGCATGTGGTCTGCGATCCCGCCTATGGCATGGTCTCCCCACTGGAGCAGGCGGGTATTACGGTAACGCCATGTCGTATTGATCGTAGCGTCAATCCCGGGGCCATTAGCCTGCTGCGGAAACTGCTCGATGAGCACAATTTTGACGTTGTACATGCGGTACAGAGGTTCGGACTGAGCAATGCGCGGCTGGCTCTCGCGGGCCGGCCGGAGAAGCTGGTCGCATACCGGGGCGTGGTGGGCAACATCAGCTTCTTCCTGTGGGCCTGGTTGCCGTTTCCGGGGCGCCGGCTCGACCGACTGATCTGCGTTTCTGACGCCGTCCGGCATTTCTTTCTGAGCTGCGGCTTGCCCGGATTTCGCATCCCAGCCGAACGCCTGGTTACGATACACAAGGGCCACGATCTGAACTGGTATGAACCTCACAAGTCCCTCGAGGAGCTTGACGTCGACGTTCCCGAAGGCGCGGTGCTGGTCGGTTGCATTGCGTCAATGCGACCCCGCAAGGGTATCAGCTATCTGATTCGGGCCGTGGATCGTCTGCCCGAGACGCCACCGGTACATCTGTTTCTCGTCGGACACGTATCTGACCGACGTATCCGAAGTTCGCTGGCCCGGTGCCGTCACCCGGAGCGGGTGCATATTTTGGGGTACAGAGATGACGCGGCGGCCATTACAGGCAATCTGGACATTTTTGTGCTGCCGTCCGTCCGCTCGGAAGGACTGCCTCGTTCTGTTCTCGAGGCGATGGCACAGGCCGTGCCCGTGGTGGTGACGAAAGTCGGTGGTACGCCCGAGATAGTCGCCGACGGGGAGAACGGCCTTATCATCGAACCGGGGGATTCTGACCAATTGTTTCATGCGCTGTCGCGTCTGCTCAGTGATGAGACGGAACGAACCCGGATCGGCGCAGCGGGGCAGCAGACCGTTCGCGAACGATTCGATATTGAGACCACTGTCGACAGGACGATAGCGGTATATTCTGACCTGTGTATGACGGAGCCCGGCACTCACAGCGATGGGCCGGCTGGCTGAATGAACTTTGACACCGACAAGAAGATTTTCAGAAAGCTCAACAGGAAGGGTTTTTCTCCGCGCCATGTGGCAGAGGTCGGCGTTTATTTGCCTCAAACCTGCAACGTGTACGACTACATTATCGATGATGTTCGGTGCACCCTGGTTGAGCCGGACGCCGACTCGGTCGCAGCGATCCGCGAACACTTTGCGGACAGAACTAACGTAACCTTACACCCGGTTGCCGTATACGACAGGACCGGAGAGTTGGAACTCGTACGCCGAAAAGCCTCGACATTCGTCGGGGAGCTGTCGGATGCACCGGCGATTGTCAACGACGAGTATGAGATACAAGCCGAAGATAAGTTCAAAGTCCCGACGCAGACATTTGATCTGATCGATGACGGAACGATTGATTTGTTGAGTGTCGATATCGAAGGCAGTGAATGGTTCGTCATCAAGCATATGGTCAGCCGGCCCGGTGTCATCTCGCTGGAAACGCACGGTGCCATTTACATCAATCCCCATCTTGACGAGATTCTGGGCTGGATGCGCAAACATGACTATGTCACCTGGTACAAGGACAAGAGTGACACGGTGTTCGTGCGGCGCGGGGAGTTTGGAATTGATCTCCGGGACAAGATCCAACTTTTTGTCGTCGACCTGCGAATTCGCCTGAGGCGGGCCAGAAAGACACTTACCCGCCGCCTGACACGCAAGAAAACTTCCTGATGCCGTTACTTGGTCCGATCTGACCAGGCTTTTTCGTAAACGTCCAGATATCGCTCGGCCATAACCGACCGTGAAAATTTACAGGTGATCTCGGAACTGGCCTGAGCCATTTTCGACCGCAACTCTGGGTCGCCACACAGTTTCAGTACGGCATCCTGAAACCGGCCGTGATCTCCAGGCGGCACCAGTAGTCCGTTTTTCCCGTCCTGTACGAGTTCCGGTATGCCGCCAACATTTGATGCGACTATCGGCAGTTCAGAATTCATCGCGTCCAGCAATGTCGAGCCAAACCCTTCTAGCAATGATGGGAATACAAACAGGTCAAAAACGGTGAGATAGCTGCCAACATCATCGACATATCCCGTGAAGGTCAGGTTGCCTAGTCCGTCGGCAAGCGCATGCATGCGTGCTTCTTCTTTCCCGGCCCCGACAAGCATAAAATGCAGATGCGGGTGGGATTCTTCGACATGGCGGGCCAGGTTGATGATCGCGTCCTGTCCCTTAATGCGGTTGACCAGCGTCCCGACATGACCGATAACGGTTTTGCCATGCAACTGTTTGCGTAATTGCTCAACGTGTTTTTGATCAACCACGAGATCGGCAATACAGTCGTGAATAACCTCCCAGTTCAGCGCCGGATCGTATGCCTGCATTTCCCCAGCGATGGCACCGGAAACCGCTATCAGGCCGGCGGCCCGGCGATAGCCTCGGCGGGCAACAGGGTTGGTGCTCGGAAGGTTGAGTATTCGTCTCGTTACGACATACGGGGTCTTATGACTCAGGTATCGCGCCAGGGCATAGGGTAAACAGCGTCCCTGTTGAACATGCAGCAGTGATACCCCCCGTGTCGAAGTCAGAATCTTAAACGGGTTGTCATTAACGGCGCGCATCGGCAGCTCGGTCAGGTCGGCCAGGCGCGATTGAAGAACTGAGTCGGCTGCGAGAATGACGCGCTGGGGAGTATTCCTCTCGGCAAGCTCGCGTATGAGCAGTTCGGTCTGCCGCTCGCCGCCACCGAAGCCGCGCGCCAGATTCATGTGACAGATTTCGGGAGTCATCAAGGCGATTCTGATTCGAGACGTCGTACAGCCGCCTTGTAGACCGTGTCCGGTGACAGGTGATTAAGACAATTCGTGTGGCCCAGGGGACAGGTGCGTTTGAAACAGGGACTGCAGTCCAGACGCAGATACAGAACGGTCGCCTTGTCTGTCAGTGGTGGAGTGTAGTCCGGTGTACTGGAACCGTAGATCGCGACCAACGGACTATCAACGGCTGCTGCAATATGCATGAGACCGGAGTCGTTGGTAATGGCCAGTCTGGCATGGGCGATCAGATCGACTGCATCAACCAGCGTTGTTTTGCCGCAAAGGTTTACTACACCGGAACCGGCGATACATCTGACCTCTTCGGCGGTCGCGGCGTCTTTGGCAGAACCAAGCAACCAGACGGCCATTCCATCAGCGGTAAGTTTTTTCGCGAGCGACGCGAAGTATTCCGCCGGCCATTGTTTGGCCGGGCCGTACTCCGCTCCTGTCATGAAAGCGATCGCCGGCTGCTGTCCGTGAAGTTCGAGTGCCGTCAGAAGTTCGGGCACGCGATCAGCCATGGCAGTGAGCCGCGGCCCCGGTATCCGCGGCGGCAAATCGGCGCCCGCTGTGCCACCGAGTGCAACGAAACGCTGCACGGTTTGCGTGAGGACGGATTTGTCGAGATCACGCACGTCATTGATCAGTCCGTATCGTGATTCCCCGCGGTAGCCCGTACGCTGCGGGATCCCCGCAAACCACGGCACCAATGCGGCTTTGAACGAACGTGGCAAGACGATGGCCTGGTCGTATTGTTCCCGTTTCAGAATGCGGCCAATCTGCCAGCGTCGGGCCAGTCCGAGTTGCCAGTGTCCCAGGGGCAGGGGAAAACCCTTTCTGACTTCCGGCATTCTTTCCAATAGCGGCAGTGACCATTCCGGCGCAATGACGTCCACAACCGTCGAGTTTTTGTCATGCAGGGCCTTGAACAGACTCTGTGCCATGACCATGTCGCCGACCCACGCGGGTCCGACGACGAGAATCTTTCTTTGTACTCCCGCGGCTGGTGTCATCGATGCAGCCACTCGAGGTAGCTTTCGACACCTTGTTCGACAGAACAGAAATCATGGTCGTAGCCGGCTGCCCGCAGTGCGCTCATATCCGCCTCTGTGAAGCTCTGGTACCGACCGTCGAGCTCCCTGGGAAAGGGGATGTACTCAATGCTGCCCGTACCGTGATAGTCGATGACGGCATGCGCGACATCGTTGAAGGTCTGACTCCGACCGGTCCCGAGGTTGAATATGTCGCTGATATCGGGATGGTCCAAAAACCAGAGATTCACTGCAGCAGCATCGCTAACATATATAAAATCGAGGCGCTGTTCGCCGTCGCCGTAGCCGCCACTGCCGGTGAACAGCCGGGCTTGACCGGTCTCTGCAATCTGACGATCAAAGTGCCAGGCAACGCTGGCCATCTTGCCTTTGTGCTGCTCACGCGGTCCGTACACATTGAAGTAGCGCAGTCCGACAATCTGACTCCCGCTTGATGGCAGGTACCGGCGAACGTACTGGTCGAACAGATACTTTGAAAAGGCGTAGAGATTGATCGGGCATTCGTTGGCCGGATTCTCGCTGAATACCGCGCCGGAGCCATACACCGACGCCGATGAAGCATAGATATACGGCACGGATTTCTGCATGCAGTAATGCAGCAGCGCTTTCGAATACTCAAAATTGTTCTGCATCATGAACCGACCGTTCCATTCGGTCGTGTCCGAGCAGGCACCCTGATGGAAGATGGCGTCCGGTTGCCCGAAGTCTTCACTCGACTGCACCCGGCGCAAAAAATCATTCTTTTCAATGCAGTCAACGACTTTCAGGTCCGAGATGTTCTCGGCCTTACTTTTGTCAATGACTTCATCCACGACCAGTATCCGGTCGTGGCCCTCGTCATTGAGCGCCTTGACGACATTGCTGCCGATAAAGCCGGCACCACCAGTAACGATAATCACCTAACAGATTCCCGGAACGCAGTTTCCGCCGGACCAAATGTCAGCCGGCGATCTTTCGAATGAGATTACTTGTGCTGCGGCCTTTAACAAGAGGCACGAGAACCAAGCGGCCGCCCCAAGACTCGACTTCTGCCGCGCCCACGACCTGATCCTTGGTGTAGTCCCCGCCTTTGACGAGTACATCAGGCTTCAGTTTTTTGATGACGTCAATTGGTGTCGGATCATCAAAGAAAACCACCGCATCTACCGCAGCCAGTGCAGCGACAACGCATGCACGATCCTCCTGCCCGTTCACGGGACGTGACTTCCCTTTTAACGCGCTGACCGATGAGTCGGTATTGATGGCCACGATCAGACGGTTTCCTGCCTCGGCCGCCTTCTGGAGATACAGAACATGGCCGGCGTGGACGATGTCGAAGCAGCCATTGGTGAATACGATGCGTTGACCGTTGCTGCGCCAGGCGTCTGTCAGTTTGCTCAACTCGTCGAGGGAATAGACGGAATCCGTCAAAGTATGGCCATGTGGATGCAGCGCCTGCAGTAATGCAGTCAGTTCCACTGCGACTGTGCCGACCCTGCCGACCACGATGCCTGCGGCAAGATTTGCAAGATGCAGGGTATCCGTTCGATTCAGACCGGCGATCTGCCCGGCAGCGAGCGAGGCGATCACAGAATCGCCGGCACCCGAAACATCAAATACTTCTTGCGCGACGGCCGGCGAGTGCAGAACCTCGTCCGTTCCGATCAGCGTCATCCCGTCACCGCCACGCGTCAATACCAGACAGTCGAGGCCGAGATCTTTGACAAACTTTCCGGCAGCGTCGAGCAACGCGTCGATGTCCGATCCGTCGACCCGACCCGCTTGTTCGAGTTCCTTAAGGTTTGGCGTCAGCAGAGTAGCGCCCGTGTAGCGGCCGTATTCCTGACCTTTTGGATCGACGAAAACCGGGATCTGGCGTTGCCTGGCCGCCTCGATGATGTCATGACACGATGCCGGAGTGAGTACGCCCTTGGCATAGTCGGAAAGAATGACGCCCGCGATGTCGTTATCGAGTTGCTTTTCAACACGACTGAAAAGTTCGGCAGTCGAGTCGTCATCGACATCACTCAGGTTCTCGGCGTCGACACGAAGCACGTGCTGATGCCCGGCGATAATCCGCGTCTTGGAAATCGTTGGCCGATCCGTCAGCGTTACGATGCTGCTGGCATCGATACCGGTTTCGGAAAAAATCTCGAGCAAAATATTGCAGGCATCGTCGTCGCCGACAAACCCGGCCAGGGAAACTTTGATGCCCAGCCCGGCAAGATTGAGCGCCACATTACCAGCACCGCCGGCGCGTACGGCATCGCGCCCATGACGCAGAACGGGGACCGGGGCTTCAGGTGAGATTCGGTCGACGTCACCCCAAATGTACCGGTCCAGCATCAGATCACCGACGACCAGGATTCGCTTGTCGGTGAATCCTGCTCGGACGACTTCCGCTAGGTGCGGGATATTGGGGGCATCATTGGTCATCGACAAATGCCGCTTCTACCCAGTCGCACAGCAGATGTCCCATCAGTATGTGTGCTTCCTGGATACGAGCGGTGACCTTTGAAGGAACTACAAAACAGAACTCGACTGCATCGCGCATTGCGCCACCGTCGCCACCGGTAAAACCAACGGTGGTCGCCGTACGTTCCCGCGCCAACTTGAGTGCTTCGAGTACATTGGGACTATTGCCCGATGTGGAGATGCCTATCACGATGTCACCGGGCTGGCACAGCGCGTCGACCTGACGGGCGAAAATCTTTTCATACCCATAGTCATTGGCAACGGCCGTCAGAATCGATGTATCGGTTGTAAGCGCTATCGAGGCTAATCCACGCCGCTCACGGCTGAATCGGCCGACCAGTTCGGCTGCGAGGTGCTGACTGTCTGCGGCGCTGCCGCCGTTGCCCATCCACAACACTTTGCCACCACCCGCCAGGCATTCCGAGGTGTGCCGTCCGAGTTCGGCGAGTTGTGATGCCAGCGGTCGAATGCTCTCGATGACGTCGAGGTGTTCGACAATTTTCGTGTCAATATCGATCATTTCGTTTTGCCGTGGTTATCGAGTTCGGCGACAAAATGCGTCAGGCTGTCAAACACCGGGATCCCTGCCGTTGACTCCACGGGTTCACTCTTGCCGGTCCGGACCAGCGCGGGCCGACAGCCGGCTCTGACCGCTGCCTCGGCATCGCGGACCGAGTCGCCGACCATCCAGGTTACAGCCGGATCGAAACCGTGATCACGCTGCGCCTGCTCAATGAGTCCGGGTTGCGGCTTGCGGCAGTCGCAATCGTCCGCGTCGGTGTGCGGGCATACATAGATGCCGGCGATGCTCCCGCCGCTGCGACCAATTTCGTCCTGCATCTTGCGATGGATGGCATCGAGTTCACTGAAGTCCAGATTACCCCGACCGACACACGCCTGGTTGGTAATTACCAGGACCCGATAGCCTTTGTCATTCGCCTCTGCAACTGCGTTAGCTACATCCGGCAACAGCTCAAAATCATATCGGTGACAGACGGAACCCGGCAGATCCCGGTTAATCACCCCATCCCGGTCCAGCAGAATGCAGTGAGTCGCCTGGTCTTCCATCACTGGCTTCCGTCGGGCCGACCGTCAATCCATGCCGTCAAAGCGGCTACGATAACCGAACTTTACACGCGATAACAGAAATCTCGGGCGGCTACGGAGGGCTGTAGCCTTCGAGCAGGGCCATCCAATCGTCCGCATGCACTGAAACTCCGGGCATCGTACCGCTGATCTTGTTCAGAGAGCGCTGCAGCCGCTTCAGGTTTGCTTCGCGCCAGCGGCCGGGTGGCCGTATCCGACCCCGGTCGAAATCAACCAGGTACATGCAGGCCGCATTATCGAGCAGAATATTGTGGGCGTTAAGGTCACTATGACAGGCGCCGGCATCGTGAAATCGACGGAGACCGGCGCCGATAATTCGCCAGGTGGATGGCGGGAGAGGATCGTAGACCAGTCTTTGCGACAACGGCAGTGCACCGTCGATTCGCTCCGTGATCAGGTCGGCCGTATAGGCCAGCCCGTCTCGCTGATACCGTGCCGCGACGGGTCGCGGAACCGGCAGTCCATCAGCATGGAGAATATTTAACATCCTGAATTCACGAAATGATCGTACGTATTGTTCACCGAACCAGACATAGTGGTCTTTGAATACGCGGCTAACGAGACCACCGCGGTGACAATGACGCAACGCCCAAAGTGAGGAGCCTGAATTTATAAAAACGACCGTGCCGCGACCGCCGATCGCGCTGGAAACGGTACCGTGTTGTTGCCAGTACTCCGGTTCAAAGTACTCGGGCTGTATCGCGCTCGCCAGCTGTTTGTTGTACAGAATGGCACCACGCTTGATTGACAATCTTGAATCAGTCACGAGCTGTATGCGTCAGGCAAATACCTGATCGATTTTCTGCGTTACGTCAGAAACCCGGATAAGTTGCATCGTACCTTTTTGGCGGACCCGTGTGCCCCAGCGAACTTCACCGACGGATTTATTGAACTGTTCTCGAATAGCTTCCGGATATTTGTCAACCACCAGGTTGCGGCTGAGATAGGGTCGGGCCCGGTCCGGGTTGGTGGCGGCATACAGACCTATTACCGGTGTCCGTACTGCTGTCGCCATGTGGGCCGGTCCCGAGTCAGGGCACAGCAAAACGTCAGTTTTATCGAGCAAGGCAAGCAGTTCGCCCAGCGAGGTACGACCGATCAGATTGAGGGGTTGGCACGAACATTTTTCTGTTATCTGTTCACCGTATTTCTTTTCTATCGGTGTGTTGCCCCCGGTGAGAATAATTTGTGCGTCGAAACGTGACGCCGCGTAATCGGCTACGGCGACGTAACCGTCCACATCCCAGTTGCGATAGGACATCTGGCTGCAGGGACTGATCGTCAGAGTTCGAGCGGACTCGGGGAGACTTCTACTGGCGAATTCGCGATTCGATTGATCGATCGGAATATCCCAGCGCAGGTTAGTGCACATTACACCAAAGTGTTTAGCAAACCCGAACAATCCCTCCATTACGTGCTGCTTCGGTCGGGCAGCAATTCGATCGTTGGTAACCAGCCACTGCAAGTCTCTGGCGCGGGCGCGGTCAAATCCGAGCCGAATATCTGCCCCGACCTGCAGGCTTACGATGTTGGCGCGTGTCGACGGGTGCATATGGAGCAGAAGCGGAAAGTGGCGCTGTCCCAGACGGCGACGAAGGCTGCGTATAGCACTCAGCCCACGAGCCTTGTCAAAAACAATGAATTCAATGTCCGCAATGCCACCGATCAATTGGCAGGCCACGCTGTCGATGATCCATGAAAAGCGAGTTTCAGGCCACGCGTCCTGCAAAACGCGCACCACCGCCAGGGTGTGGCAGATATCGCCAATAGCCGACAGGCGTACGATGCAGACGGACTCGGGTGGCGTGAATTGGACCGAATCTGTCACGATTTACGGTCGCATTCCGGGCGCCGGAATCGCTGTAACTGCACTATTCTGTTTGCCTCCCGGACAGTGACGCGACCCACAAATGTCTGAAAACGTGACGGCATAGGCAACTTCCGAACCTCTGATCCGGTACGCTTTGAGGTGAGAATTATGTCACATGCGCACCAATTGTATGACTGTGAAAGACGACACGATTAAATTGTATCGATTGGAATCGGACGCGGCGAAGTCAGAACGGGTTGTCACCAACGGGCTGGGCCACAACGTATGGTCCGAAACGGTCAAGGCAGTGGCGCTCGAGATTGACTCGACGACGCTGCACGATCGTTCCGAGGCGCAGGAGCGTCTCACGGCGCTGCGCGAAGCCGGCGAGGATTTTGGCGTGATCGATCAGGACGAGCCGCTTGAAATTACCGAGGCCGACCTGGGTCTGGATCCGTATGACAATTCAGGAAGTCGCTAGATCTTTTTAGTCCGCGTGTCAATAATCCACGATCCACTCCCCCACGACAATTCGACAGACCAAGGCCTCGTCGTCCGCTCGGCGTAATTGCACCGGGGATCGATTACACGTACTTTTCGCGCGATGAGTCGTGTTGCCGTTGCTACGAGTTCACAGATTGCTGCTGACGCTGGCGCCTGGGCCGCCGATCGAGGCGGCAACGCTGTTGACGCCGCGATCGCTGCCTGTCTGGTATCGCTGGTTACCGAACCCGGCGTGGTTTCTCCGGCCGCCGGCGCGTTTGTTACGATCTGGCCCGAATCCGGCGATCCCGTCACGATAGACGGCGCCTGTGAGATGCCGGGTCGTGCCGCGCCGGCCGAGCGCTTTGGTCGCGGCTCGCTGGATGTGGAACTGACCTACGGGGGCCGTACGCAGACTACGGTTGGCTATGGCTCGGTCGCGACTTTCGGCGGAATGTCAGGACTTGCGATGGCTCAGGAGCGTTACGGCAAGCTTACCTGGCAGGAATTGTTCAAACCGGCCGTCGGGTACGCAAGCGACGGCTTCCGGTTGTCGCAGGCATCCTACAATTACCTGGTTCATACCCACGACGGCATCTTTGGCTGGAATCCCGACAGTTTCAGGGCCCTGCATGACGATGACGGTGAACTGTTGCGGGTCGGCGAAACCGTCAAAGTGGCGGGTCTTGCGGACACTCTGGAGGCGTGTGCCTCAAACGGGCCACAGGAGTTCTATACCGGCAAGGTCGGGCAAACAATCGCCGATCATGTATTTGATCACGGTGGGCTCTTGGCGCGGGTTGACCTGGAAACCTACAAAGCTGTGTCGCGACCGGCGCTGGCAGTCGAAATGGACGACTGGTGCGTCGCGACTTCACCGGCACCTTCGCTTGGCGGCGCGACGCTTGTGACCATGCTCAAAATGATGCGGGAAAATCCGGCGACGACATGGTCCGCTGAGGCGGTCGCAATTCTTGTGGCTACCCAACTCGCCGTGTTGCAATTCCGACAGACTTTTCTCGATGAGGCCGATGACCTCGATAAGGAAACGCGTCGGTTACTGACGGTTACGTCACGTGATGAATTAATGGGTCTGATGCGGTCGCCATCCACTGTGCATACCTCCACGGTGGATTCCGGGGGCCTCGCTTGTGCTGTCACCGCTTCGGCCGGGTACGGTTCCGGGATCATGCCGCCCGGGACCGGCATCTGGCTCAACAACTGCCTGGGTGAGGTCGAGCTGAACAAGCACGGGTTTCATGCGCTTACGCCGGGAACACGGATGCCGTCCAACATGGCGCCGACCGTGGCGCGACACAAGGACGGTTCTATCATCGCCATTGGTTCACCGGGGGCGGACCGGATTACGACCGCCATTCTGCAGACTCTGGTTAATTTCGTGCAGCTTGGAATGTCACTGAAGGAAGCCGTGGCACACCCGCGTTTGCACGTCGAGTCCGTCGATGGTGGCAGTCGGGTTTCCTACGAAACTGGGCTTGATTTGAGCAAAGTGGATCTGCGGTCGCGGGAGTTCGAGGAACTCAACATGTTTTTTGGTGGCGTTGCCACAGCGTTGCGCGAAACGGGGGACCGGCTCGACGCTGCTGCGGATCCTCGTCGCACAGGTGGCACTGCAATCGGCGGCTAGTTATCGGAGTCTTGCAGGCGGGTGTACAGCGATTCGTCTGCCAGTATCTCTTGCATAATGTCGCCAACCCGCTCGGCCCACACCCGGGTGCCTTCACGCGACTCGATCAGGTCCTGGCGAAACTCGAGATTGATGTTCGGCAGGCCCGCAGATTCGGCATGGAAGTCGACGGTGAAATCGTGGGGATGGCGACCCGAATACGGCTCGTTGGCTCCGACACAAATGTTGTCGATCCGGTTGAGCCTTTCCAGAAAAGGTATTGCAATCCGTGGGTCCTTATCCCAGAGCACGCCGATGTGCCAGGGTCGGACAAACTTGTCGAATACCGGCGTGCAGCTGTGCACGGCAACAAGAACGGGGACGATTCCGTTGGCCTCGAATTCAGCCAGTCGACTGGCGATCGCATCGTGATAGGGCCGGTAAAACGACCTCGTGCGTAGTTCGCGATCGTCGTTGCTTATCTCGAGGTTACCCGGAATTGCAATGCCGTCACTGACTTGAATAAAACAAGTCGGATCGTCGAGGCACCGATTGAGATCGACAACTACGCGGGAGTAGCCGGCGAGTAGGGCGGGGGCATCGAAACGTTCCGCCAGAGAACGAGTCATTCTCGCGGCACCGAAGTCGCACACGACGTGCTGGTCCATGACCCACGGCGCCAGCCCGAGCCGGTTCATAGCCGCAGGAAATTCGCGGCTGGCATGGTCACAAACGACGAATATCGGTGCGCTTCCGTCCGCGTTGTACCAGGAGTACGGTGGCGGGTCCCCCGGACGGATCAGTGGCTGATCAGATTTGCCGGGTGGTTGCTGCCTTGCTGCCAAACTAGCTCCTTTTTTTTGAATACCGGTAAACCGCGCTGGCAGTCATTCGGTCGGGCACTGATCTCGATATATCGTTGTCCGAACGAAAGCCCGCGTATCGGATGCCGGCGGCGGAACAACAATACCAGCAACCTGGATAACGCTCGACAAATCCTCATGACCCGCAATCGACTAATGGCCGCGGTGGCCAGGCCTGTGGTTGTCAATCCTGTGGCCCGGTCGGCCGCGTAACTGTTGCTTCAGTCTGCAACAAAAACGTCACAAACCGTCACTACAATTCAGGCCCCTGGGGTGATTCTGGTCTGCTAAATCATGAGCCGGTGCCTGCGTTGCGACCGCTCCGGTGCAAAGAGGTTGTCAATGAACAAGATCGTATCCGGTGCAGTATTTGCTCTGACGGTTATTGCTGTGACCGCCTGTGGCGGCGGCGAGCGACGTGAAATCATTCAGAACAAGGGTTCGGACACGCTGGTAAACGTCGCCCAGGCCTGGGCCGAGGCGTATCAGACCGTGGAGGCGACCGTTGTTGTCGCGGTGTCCGGCGGCGGGTCCGGAACCGGTATCGCCGCTATGATAAACGGTACCGTTGACATTGCGAATGCGAGCCGGGCTATGAAAGAAACGGAGATCGAACTGGCTAAGAACAGGGGCCAGGATCCCGTGCAGCATATCGTCGGGTTCGATGCCGTGGCCGTCTTCGTCCACAGCGACAATCCCGCCGGGACGCTCACAGTCGAACAGTTAAGGGAAATCTATGGTGATGGCGGTGCGGTGACAAAATGGACCGACCTCGGAATCGAGGTGCCCGGATGTCGCGACCAGACTATCGTTGTCGTAAGCCGGCAGAATAATTCAGGCACCTATGCTTATTTCCGCCGGGCCGTACTGGGCAGAGCGGTCGAGTATCGTCTGGGAACCCGGGATATGCACGGTTCCAAAGACGTGGTGGAGCTTGTCGAAAATACACCGTGTGCCATCGGTTACAGCGGTTTGGCCTATGCTACTGATCACGTCAAGATGGCTTGCATCACTGCTCCGGGGCTTGATTCCTGCGTAATGCCGTCCGTCGCATCGGCCAGTGACGGCTCCTACCCGATCGCGAGACCGCTGTTTATGTACACCAATGGGGAACCGGCTGGCCGGGTCAAGAATTATCTTGACTGGATCATGAGTGATACCGGGCAATGCATCATCGTGCAAAAGGGTTACGCTTCCGTTCGCGGGGTCGACTGTAAATAGTCAATAACCGATACTTCGTCGGTGGGCGATCCGGGGTGAATGGGAGCGATCGGTATGAGCCACTACGAGAAACGTATCGAAAAAGATCTCACGGAAATTCGTGACCGTGTCGCTGATCTTGCAAGCAAGGTTGAATTCGCTATAAGAAACGCTATGGACGCATTGCTTAGCGGTGATGAAGACAAGGCTTATGCGACGGTTCTCGGTGATACACGAATAAATCGCGAATCACGCGACATCGATCGGCTGTGTCACGCCTTTATCGCCCGGCATCTGCCGAGCGCCGGGCATCTGCGGCTGATTTCGTCGGTTCTGAGAACCAACATCGCGTTGGAGAGGATCGGAGACTATGGGGTAACGATTTCGAGAGAATCCAGGCAGCTCAAACGTCCACCTCACGGAAATATCGGCAACAGGCTCGCCGCTCTGTCGCGAGAGGCTCAACAGGTTCTCGCGCAGTCTGTTGAAGGGCTTCTCAAAAATAGCGATGACATCGCGCGGGCAACGATTTCGATGCTCAGTTCTCTCGAGCCGTCGATGGACGGTGTATATGACGAGTTGATAGCGAGCGAAGATGATCGTTTGCCACGCGAAATGGTGGCACTTTTTGTCGTATTCAGTCTTCTGAAGCGGGTGACGGATCAGGCCAAGAATATCTGTGAGCAAACGTTGTTTGCGGCCCGTGGTGAAACCAAGGAGCCGAGTCCAGCCCGAGTGTTGTTCCTCGATCAAAGCAACGGAGTCCTGAGTAAACTCGCCGTCGCCCTTGCGGACAAGAACTTTCCCGATGCCGGATTTTTTGCCAGCGCCAGCACTGTATTGTCAAAACAGCCGGACCCTGCCCTCGACAGTTTTGCTCAAAGTCACGGCCTCGATATCGAAAATGTCGAAACTCGTTTGGTCGATACACTGGGCCACGATTTGCCGGCGTTCGACGTGATAGTGAGCCTCGAGGGACCCGTCAAGGAATACATGTCGATGGTACCGTTCCACGCATCCGCTTTCCGGTGGGACATCGGAACGCCACCGGGGCGCGACAACGATTCCGAGTCCGAGCAGCGTTACGAGGGCATCTACCGCAGCCTGATGCCAAAGGTCGAGGAACTGATGGCCACGTTGGCGGGCGCGGATTCTTAATGTCTCTGCCGACAACAGCAGTCCAGGAACTCAGTTCCGGGCTGGACCGGCGCGATCGCGGCTGGTATGTCGATAAGCTGATCCAGGTTCTGGTTTTCCTAGGCGGCATCTCCGCGATTGTTCTTATTATTGGCATCTTCGTGTTCATTACCCGCGAGGGTTTTGGATTCATTGCTACAACACTCGATCTCGGCGAGTTTTTTACGTCACCAAACTGGCGCCCAACGTCCGAGTCAAACCCGACCTACGGAATTCTCGCACTGATCGCCGGCACAGCCAGCGTCACCGGACTGGCTATGATCGTTGCGATACCGTTTTCGCTGGGTGCCGCCATATACATTGCCGAGTTCGCAACCGGGAAAACCCGTGAGTCACTGAAGGTTTTCGTTGAGCTGCTGGCGGCGATTCCATCGGTGGTCTGGGGATTTATCGGCCTGTCGATCATGAATTCCCTGATCATCCAGACCTTTGACGTGCCGGTCGGACTAAACGTTCTCAATGCCGGCGTAATACTGGGACTGATGGCTGCACCGATCATGACTTCGATCGCGGAAGACGCCCTGAAGGCAGTGCCGGACCGCTATCGTGAAGCCGCCGAAGCGATGGGAGCTACGCGGTGGCAGATTATCTATAAAGTCGTGCTGCCGGCGGCCAAGAGCGGCTTGTTGGGCGCTATCTTGCTGGGCGTCGGCCGCGGATTCGGCGAGACAATGGCGGTTCTCATGGCAACCGGTCATGCGATCAACATCCCTACCAGCATATTTGATTCGGTGCGCGCTCTTACTGCGACGATTGCCGCCGAGCTGGGTGAAACAGCGGTCGGATCGCATCATTACCAAGCCTTGTTTACGATCGGAATTTTCCTTTTCATTATTACGTTCATTATAAATCTCGTCGCTGATCTCGTCGTTCGGGGTGTTCGTAACCAATGACAAATACATTCAATGCAACTGAGTTGAATATCAGAAACCAGAGCATACAGCGCCTGTTTCGAATTCTGTTTGGCCTTATGACCGTCTTTCTTGTACTACCGGTGGTTTTGATTCTGGGGACACTTATCTACAAAGGGGGGTCGGCGATATCTGTCGAGTTTCTGTTTACCCATCCGACCAATGGTATGACCGCAGGCGGAATTTTTCCCGCCCTGCTTGGAACCATATTGCTTGTTGCTGTGGCCCTGGTTATATCGGTGCCGCTTGGCGTCGCTGCTGCTGTATATCTGAGCGAATATGCGCCTGAAAACTGGTTTACGCGGGCTATTAATCTCGCAATTATTAATCTGGCCGGCGTGCCCTCTATTGTGCATGCTCTTTTCGGGGTAGGTGCATTTGTAATCTTCTTCGGACTGGGAACCAGCATCCTCGCTGCCAGCCTGACCCTGGCAATCATGACCCTGCCCGTGGTGATCGTTGCTACGCGCGAATCGTTGCAGGCAGTTCCACTCGCTTTCCGTGAGGCGTGCTGGAATATGGGGGCAACACGATGGCAGACGATTCGACTTGTCGTATTGCCAAATGCTATCTCGGGCATACTGACAGGGATCATTCTCGAAGTATCGAGGACCGCAGGCGAGACAGCGCCGATCATGTTTACGGGTGCAGCTTTTTTCCTGCCGTTCCTGCCGCAGGGTGTGCTGGATCAGACAATGGCATTGTCACTGCATCTGTTTGTGACTTCGACACAGATTCCGAATATGCCCGACGAAATTCCCTATGGCGTCGCACTCGTACTTATTGCCATCGTGCTTCTGATGAACAGCCTGTCGATAGGGCTGCGTATGTATCTGCGAGGCCGCAAACGATGGTAAAGCAATCATCTACAGCGGAAGCACGACCGGATTCGAATTTTTCTGAATCCAAACTCTCCGTTTCAAATGTTTCGGTGCGATACGGCGCCCATGAAGCGCTCGCGGGTGTCAACCTCGAGGTTCGCAGGAATGAGATCTTCGGCATCATCGGTCCCGCGAATGCCGGCAAGACATCGTTTCTCAAGGCAATCAATCGCATGGACATGTTTGATCCAAGGATGACTGTCAGCGGCGAGATCATTTTCAATGGCCGCGACGTTCGAAAGTGGCGTAACGTGTATGCCCTGAGACGACGTATTGGCGTGGTCTTTCCACTACCCGTCGGATTGCCCATGACCGTGTATGACAATGTGGCGCTGGCACCAAGACTCACGGGGGCTCACAGCAAGCAGGATCTCGACATTATCGTCGAACGATGTTTGACCCGGGCGGCACTCTGGGATGAAGTCAAAGACCGCCTCAACTCGCTGGGAAGCCTGCTGTCCGGAGGTCAGCAGCAGCGTTTGACAATAGCGAGAGCCCTATCGCAGTCACCCGATCTGCTGATGCTCGATGAGTTTTCTATTGCCGTGGACCCGGTCACGACCATGCGTATCGAGGAGGTGCTCAAGGAGTTGAAGAAAGAAATTACAATTATTCTTGTCACCAATCTCGTTCAGCAGGCGCGACGACTTGCAGATCGTACAGCTTTCTTTCTCGACGGACGCTGTATCGAAATCGGGAAAACGGAACATCTGTTCGCCGGAAGAGTAACGGATGACAGAACGCGTGCATACGTCGAAGGACGATTTGGCTAAAAAAATGGCAGAACACAGATCTAGGGCGTCACAGACGAATGGGCTTGCGGTCAAAACACGCAACCTGAACCTCTGGTATGGCACGTTTCAGGCGCTGTTCGAAGTAAATCTGGATATCAAGGCCGGGATCATCACGTCGCTGATCGGTCCGTCCGGTTGTGGCAAGACCACTTATCTTCGAAGTATCAACCGCATCAACGAGCGACTGGGGTACGTTCGCATTAACGGTTCTATTGTCGTAATGGGCGAGGACATCTACGGCCATGATGTTGAGCTGGTCCAGTTGCGCAAGCAGATCGGGATGGTGTTTCAGCGCCCGAATCCGCTGCCGATTTCGGTGCGCGAGAATATTTTGTTTGGTCATCACATCCACACGGCGAATGTGAAGACCACGAAAGAAGATCAGGACGCAATCGTTGAATCTGCTCTTCGCCAGGTGCTGTTGTGGGATCAAGTAAAGGACCGGCTCGATCACAACGCGACAAAGTTGTCTCTCGAAGAACAGCAGAAACTGTGCATTGCACGGTTGTTGCCCGTTAAGCCTGCACTGTTGCTGATGGACGAGCCGTGTTCCGCACTGGACCCGAAGGGTACTGAAGCGGTGGAAGAACTGCTCTGGGAGCTCCGTGGCACCTACTCGATTCTCATTGTTACGCACAATATGGCCCAGGCACGACGCGCCAGCGACGAGTGCATATTCATGCTGCTGGGGAGGGTCGTCGAGCACGCTCGCACCGACAACATGTTCGTCACACCGGCCCGACAGGAGACAGCTGACTATATCGAAGGTCGCTACGGGTAGACGGCCTGGTAGCCTAGCGAGCCTGATTTGCTACCGCCTCGGCAGCAGCGCGCACTGTCTTAGGATCGCCCAGAAACTGCCTGCCAAGTGCATTTGCATTCTCATCCATGTCATAGACCAGCGGAATTCCGGTCGGAATGTTGAACGCGGTGATGTCGTCATCTGACATGTGGTCCAGCAATTTGACCAGGGCACGCAGGCTATTGCCGTGTGCTGAGATCAACACCCTGAGGCCGCGTTGCAGCTGGGGGACAATGCTCTGCTTCCAGTAAGGCTGCACACGTTCCAGTGTATCGCGCAGCGATTCCGTGGCCGGCAATACTTCCGGGTCGAGGTCGGCGTAGCGTGCATCGCCGGCAGGATGACGTTCGTCATCTACGTTCAGAGGCGGTGGACTGGTGGAATAACTGCGACGCCAGATCTGGACCTGATCGGCGCCATGTTTCGCCGTGGTTTCCGACTTGTTTAATCCCTGCAAGGCGCCGTAATGACGTTCGTTCAGGCGCCAACTTCTGACCACGGGTATCCACACTATGCCGAGATCGTCGAGCACCAGCCACAGGGTACGTATGGCGCGTGTCAGAACGGATGTGAAAGCAATATCAAACGTGTAGCCATCAGCCCTAAGTGCCGCGGCTGCGTTATGTGCCTCCTCGACGCCGCGTTCGGTGAGGTCGACATCAGTCCAGCCCGTAAACCGGTTGTCCAGATTCCATTGACTCTGCCCGTGACGGAGCAGTACAAGTTGCCCTTTCATGTCTCTGATTCTTGAGGTGCGGTTGCGCACTCAGACAGCGTAGCCGTGAACGAGTTTGAAGTCTGACAGGCAGATTGTCATTTCGCAAGCACGGGTTATCATGCGGGTTTTCATGTTTCAAAGAAGCAAAAACTTATGCGTGCACTATCTGCGAGTTTGATTTTTCTGTGCTCTCTGTTGCCGGTTGTAGTCGGCGCAAGTGAAAGCGTCGTAATCGAAGAATGGGTGGTCCCCTGGCCGCAAACGAGACCGCGTGATCCGTTTGATGACGGTAATGGTCGTACGTGGTTTGTCGGGCAGACCGGTGACTACGTTGCTTACCTGGACTCCGAGTCGGGAGAGTTTGAACGATACGATCTGGAAAAAGGTGTCGGCCCGCATAATCTTATCGTCGATGACCGCGGCCGGGTGTGGTACGCGGGAAACCGTACCGCGCATATCGGGATCATCGACATCAATACGGGCGATATAGAAAAGATTTCCATGCCGGATGCTGCGGCTCGTGATCCTCATACGCTGGTTTTTGGCGGTGGCGACATCATCTGGTTTACCGTGCAGCACGGTAACTTCATTGGTCGGCTGAACATGCGAAGCAAGGCTGTTGATCTGGTTCCCGTCCCGATCGCAAAGGCACGCCCCTACGGGATCGTCGTGCACCCGGGCGGACAACCGTGGTTTACAGAGTTTGGCTCATACAAGCTCGGTTATATCAACCCCGGATCACTTGAGCTTGTTGAGGTAACTCTGCCGCGCACCGATGCGCGGCCGCGCCGGCTCTCCATTACATCGGATGGTGCTGTCTGGTACGTCGATTACGCACAGGGCTACCTCGGCCGCGTCGATCCGAATTCCGATGCCATCGAAGAATGGCAGACGCCTGGGGGTGACGAAGCGCGGCCATACGGAATGATCGTTGACCGGGATGACCGGCTCTGGTTCGTGGAGTGTGGAATTCAGCCAAACCGCCTGGTCGGATTCGACCCGGAGCGCGAGGCCTTTTTCAGCATGACCGAAATCGAAAGCGGTGGCGGGTGTGTGCGCCACATGCACTATGATCCTGCTGACGATGAAATCTGGTTCGGTACCGACGCGAACACGGTGGGGCGTGCAGCGATCGGTCCGGGCGCCAATTAGATCAGCGCCGCCGTGAAAAGCCTATGTGAAGTTTTTTAAGGACAGCTCCGCGCGGGCTGTATTGACACGGTCCCGATGTTCGATCTCGATTCTACCGACGAAGTCGAATTTGCCTGGCACGTCGTACTGGCGCCCGGCATCGCCTACATGCGTTTCAGATATGATTGACCCTGACGAACGCTGGGGCCCACAAGCTGGATCGGCGATCGGCAAGCCAGGATGCGACGGGCGTCACAGACCTATCCCGACAATCTTTTACCATAATACGTCAGGACAGCTGTTGTCCGGTGGAGCCTCCGCGACAGGATAGGGGGCCGGTGGCCTATGCCCGCTTACGACGACTACATCAGGTTCGAGAACGAAAATACTGCGCTGGTTTTCCGCAGCAACCAGTACTCTGAGCATGAATACGAGGACCTGCTGTGTAATGTCATGAGCCTGGCCAACGCGAATGTCCATGGCCCTCGGCACATTGTGATCGGCGTCGAAATCGAATCGGAGAAAAAACGGACTCTGGTTGGCATCCGGAAAAAGGATTTTCTCGATCCATCCATATACCGCAAGACAGTTCGGGAATACATCGAGCCAGCGATCAAGGTGAACTACGTCGCATACGAGATCGATGGCCGTATCTTCGGGATCCTGGTTATTGATGACTGCGAGGACAAGCCGTACATGATGAGAAAGGAGTATTCAAAAATGCTCCGTACTGGTGACGCCTGGATCCGCCGTGGCGCGCGTAATTACCCGGTCGACCGGGAAGGGCTCGAGAGCATTTATGCGAATCGCTACCAGAAGCAGCCCGTGGATGGTCATCTCGAGGTGAGTTTTTCCGGTACGGCAGCGAGGCAGATGCTCGAATTACCGGTTCTCGCGGTCGACAATCCGCCGTTAAAACAGGCAGCGGCGCAGATTAAAGACTGCATACGTGCGAAAGAGCGTGCCGACGATATTCTGGGTCATGACGACAGCAAGCTGCAGCGACTTATGCACGTCAATATATACGGGACGGATACGCCTTTTGAAGCGCGCGATCTCGAGCAACTAAAACGTGACCTGAAGACCGTAAAAAAGGACTTTGCCCAGGACGATAAGTATTACTACCTTGAGGAAAACGCTCACAAAGTGAACATTACTATCATGAGTCTGGGTGCAGAGTATCTGGAGGACGTATCGATAGTGGTTGAGATACCGATCCGAAAAGGACTGGCAGTATCACGCAAGATTTATACGCCGGATTCACGGCACGATGCCGGAGATCCGCTTTCGACAACAGTTTTTGAGAACACGGATAGCTATCCGACGGTGGAACGGCAGGATGACAGAATCCGCGTCACTGAAAACATCGGTTCGGTACCACATCACAAACCCGTCGAAGCATTTCGCCAGCCGTTGCGAATTGCCGTTAGTTCGTCGGGCATCGACGAAATCGTGCCCCTCTACTATGCGGTCTTTAGCCGCAACCTGAGGCGACCTGTTACGGGCCGGCTCGAATTCAAAATCGTCAAAACGGTTGAGCGGCAACAGCAACGTTTCGCATGACAGAGCGGAAAGATTACTGCCGCGGTTCGAGATTCTGCCGCAATTCCCGCAATGACTGACTGCCGGGGAGGACCGTGAGTCCTGTATCGATGACTTGTCGTGCTTGCCCGACCTTGTCGGCTCGCATCAGACTGATCGCCTCACCGATATAAGCAGGCTCCTGTTCTGGATCCAAAGTTCTGGCGGCCTGGTAGGCCAGAATCGCTTCGTTATGCCGGCCTGTATGTTCGAGAAAATCACCCAGCAATAACTGGGCTTGAACGTTACCGGGGTCCGCGGCGACCGCGTGTCGTATATATGATTCCGCTTCCGGTAGTTTCTGATCCATCGTCCGTTCGTATCCGAGTCGAATCAGGGTCGGCACGTGATTCGGGTCCTGTTCGAGCAAGGTGCTGAATTCCTCCAGTCCGGCATCACGATGCCCGGTTTGAATCAGGATCAGTCCAAGGTTGTAGCGGACGTCGTACGCCTCGGGGTCGGCATCCAGAGCCAGTCGATACTCGGCGATTGCCGTGTCAGCGTCACCAGACAAGATAGCTTTCAACGCGCGATAGTCATGTGCCTTCGATCCCTGTCGCAACGTTTCCAGTTCTTCGGCGTAGGCATCGGCCATGACCACTGAATCCTGTGCTGTACGACTGCGGCGGGCCTCCCGGAAGTGAGCTTGCGCCTGCTCGAGATTCCCGAGCTCGCGGTATATCAACCCCAGGGCATGCTGGATCTCTGCGGCTAATGGTTGTTGTTGCTGCGCTTGCAGGACAAACTCCAATGCGCCGTCGTAGTGACTGCGTTCAATTGCTACCCGCCCCCGGCCAAGCAGAGCCCGGGTGTTTTTGTTATCAACGGCAAGCGCACGAACAAACGCTCCGTCGGCTGCGTTGAAATCAGCGCGGTCGAGGGCATTCTCTGCCAGCCACACCAGCGCAGCGACGTTTCTGCGGTCAAGCGTAGCGGCAGCAGCAAAAGCCTGATCCGAGTCTGAAAAATCACCCAGGCGCCGGTATAACAGCCCGGCAAGGTGTGCCCAGCGGACATCCTGCGTATCCAATGCGCGTGCATTGCCCAGGCAGGCAGCGGCAGGTTCCCAGTACCCGTAGGCCATATAAAGCATGCCTAGTTCACCCCAGGCGGTGGCCAGGTCGTCGACCGGTGTATCGAATGTTGCGGTGAGTTGTCGGACCCGCCCGTGACGGATACGAAACTGCACACTGACCGGTGCATCCAACAACTCGAGATCCGGGGGATCTGGCAACGGCGCAAGACCATTTGCATGCAATGTGCCTTCCGGTAATTCACCGCTGCATGCCGTGACAATACCGGCAGCGAATGGCACGATCAGACTGCGCAACACCAGCGAGCGGAATGAGTGTGTCACTCGCGCTGACCGTCACCGTAGCGCAGATTGTGGTACCGATTGATTTCCAGTGCAGGCCAGTGCTCGGTCTCGCCATCGGGCCAGTGAATCTCTACCGCAGTCAGTTGTGCCGAGTCGCCGAGACCGAAAAGGATGCGGGGATCGTTGGCGGAGAGATAACTACCGTCTGCACGAACGCGTCGCCACCTACGCGATCCGTCATCAAGGATCAAAGCGACCCGCGTTGCAGGCAAAATACCTCCGTTTTTCCCGATCGGGCGGATCCCCAGCCAGTGACGTTCCTGGCCAACCTGGTTCAGAAACAACCGAGCCGGACCGTTATCAGTGGCGATGACCAGATCAATATCGCCGTCGTTGTCGATATCACCCACAGCCATACCGCGGCTGACCCCGGGCTCCGAGAATGCAGCAACGCCTTCGGTTACCTCTTCGAAGGTGCCGCCGTTATTTCGAAATAGCTGATTCGGTTGTTGGTACGGAAACTCGCTGAGTTGACCGGAGGCTGTCTGCACAGTGCGTACCGCACCGTTCACAATCGGTATATCCAACCAGCCGTCATTGTCATAGTCCACGAATGCCGTCCCGAAGCTCGTATATCCGATGCTGGGTCCGGCGAGCCCGGCGGCAATGGTCCTGTCCATAAAAAACCCATCGCCATCGTTGATATACAGCGTATTGGTTTCTTCCCGCAGGTGAGTCATAAACAGATCTTCATCACCATCACCGTCTAAATCCTGGGCATCTACCCCCATGCTCGCTTCGGCGTCGCCCTGGCTGTTCACGGCGACACCCCGAATCAATGCCTCATTGACAAAACGACCGTTGCCCTGATTGAGCCATAGCTGATTGGGCATGTCGTCATTGGCAACATAGATGTCGACGTAACCATTGCGGTCAAAATCAGCGGTTATCACGCCGAGACCCGCGGCGGGCGCCGTCAACCCGGCCCGGTTGTTCACGCGTTCAAAGGTACCGTCGCCGGTGTTTCGGAAGAGACTGTCCGGCGCCGGCCGGTACGCCAGCGGCCCACAGTAATCCGGCGCGCCGGTCGCATCCGGGCATTCTTTGTGATTGGCTAGCCGGTACTCGACGTAGTTGACGACAAACAGATCCAGCCAGCCGTCCCGATCATAATCCAGAAACGCAGCACTATGACTCCATCGATGGTCATCCACGCCCGCTGCAGCCGCAATTTCTGAAAAAGTACCGTCGCCGTTGTTGCGCCACATTTCGTTACGGCCGAAGGCGGTGCGGTAGAGATCCGGCCAGCCGTCGTTGTCGATGTCACCGACTGCGGCTCCCATGCCGTATTGTCTTGTGACGATGCCGGCAGTTTTAGTCACATTCACCAGGCTGAGCCGGGATATCCCGTCTTCATCAATCGTCAGATCATTCCGGTACAGCTGATCGCCGCTACGCGCGGCTGTGGGAGAATTCTCATCCGATAACAACTGACCGCCCTGCACCAGGTAAAGGTCGAGATCGCCATCATTGTCGTAATCGAACAGCGCTGCACCGGGACCCTGAATCTCGGGAAAATAGTATTTACCCGACAGCCCGTTGTGGTGATGAAAATCAAGGCCCGCCGCGTTCGTTGCGTCTGTAAAAATCTGTTTGGCCGCTGATCGTTCGGACAAATCCTGTCGGGACTCGCAGCCAATTACAGCGGCAAGCAGAACGGCCAGCAGTGTTTGCCGGGCAGGTTTCATTTCCAGGAATCGATCCGGTTTATCCGTTTGTTATGGTCGAGTGCATTCAGGCTTCGGTGAGTTTGCGAATCTCCTGCAAGGCAACCGACAGCGTTGGAAAGTCCATTTTGCCCATCGTTCGCATGTCTCTTAAAGTCTGGCGGGCGTGCCGAACCCGTTCTGAGCTGTTGCCAAGCCAGTTGACCACGGTCTCTTGCGGGGACCGGCCGGGACTGCCGGTGACGAGCTGAGACGTCAGCTTGCGCTGCAGCTGGTACAGATCTTCCCGCAGGCTGCCCCGGGCCATAGCTTGCCAGTGACCCTCGACCGAGAGGTTTTCGATCTGATCGCGGATCCAGTCGAGTTTCAGACCCCGGCCGACCTCGAAGTAGATCGAACCGATGTACTCGACGTCGGTGTTGTCGCGCTTGGCGACCTCGACAATGTCGAGCGCTGAATACATCGTGTTGAGTGCGGCCATGCGACGCGCGACCGAACGTGGCACCCCGATATCCGTATACAGTTGCGCCGCCTCATCGAAGGCCTTGCCGTCCGGTCCGACCAGAAGCTTCGGAAGGCCCTCGAACAACCGCGACACGCCGGGCTGGTAGTTCGATACGGCTGCGGCAATGTCGAGTGATGTAACATACCGACTCAGTAACCAGCGCGTTGCATGTTTCAGAAGACGCGTGGTCTGAAACATCATTGAATACTGGACGTTGGCATGCACCTGGTTGTCTAGGGCTTCAATATCCATCCACAGATCGCGCATGCTGAAAATCTCACGGGCAATCGTATAAGCACGCGCAATGTCAGCCGCACCGGCACCGGTTTCCTCTTCCATTCGCAGCGCGAATACCGGCCCCATGCGATTGATGAGACTGTTAGTGATCTGGGTGGCGATTATTTCGCGGCTCAGCGGATGCTGATCCATCAATTCCTTGTAGTTTTTTTGTAACGGTTGCGGGAAATAACGCTCGAGCTCGAGACCCAGATACGCATCCTCGGGCACATTGGATTGAATCAGACGGCCGTAAAGAGCCAGCTTGCTGTAACTGAGCATGACTGCGAGTTCCGGGCGGGTAAATCCAGAGCCGCCCTTGCGGCGATCAGCGATGGCCTCGTCGTCCGGCAGGAACTCAAGTTCCCGATTCAGGTCGCAGTTGCGTTCCAGCGCGGACAACAGATAACCATGTTCATTAGCGCGTTCCACCGCGTGCGTCTCCATCATGCTGATAGCCTGCGTCTGCAGGTAGTTGTTCCTGAGGACCAGTTGGGCAACTTCATCCGTCATTGATTCGAGTAGGCGGTTACGACGACTCAATGTCAGTTGCTTGTCGTCCGCTACGAGGTTTAGCAGGATTTTGATGTTGACTTCGCGATCCGAGCAATCGACGCCGGCCGAATTGTCAATGAAATCGGTATTGATACGGCCGTCATTCAACGCGAACTCGACACGGCCCAATTGCGTTAATCCGAGATTACCGCCTTCACCGACAACCTTGCAGCGCATCTCGCTGGCGTTAATCCGAACAGCGTCGTTGGCCCGATCACCGACATCCGCGTTTGACTCCTGACTCGCCCTTACGTAAGTTCCGATGCCGCCATTCCAGAGCACATCGACTGGCATACGCAGGATGGCACGAATAAGCTCCTGCGGCGTCAGCGACTTCTCACCAACGCTCAACATCGCTTTGACTTCGGGCGACAGTGCGATTCGCTTTTCCTGGCGCGTGTATACACCGCCACCCTTCGATATCAACTTTGTGTCGTAATCCATCCACGACGAGCGGGGCAGGCCGTACAGCCGTTGGCGCTCTTTGAAACTCACTGCGGAATCCGGATCGGGATCAAGGAAGATGTGCATGTGATTAAACGCTGCGACCAGCTTAATGTGCGGTGACAGCAGCATACCGTTGCCGAACACGTCACCACTCATATCGCCGATGCCGGCAACGGTGAAATCCTGCGTCTGGATGTCGAAAGCCATTTCACGGAAGTGACGTTTTACGGCTTCCCACGCGCCGCGGGCAGTGATGCCCATTCTCTTATGGTCATATCCGGCCGAGCCACCGGACGCAAAGGCGTCGCCGAGCCAGAAATCATATGAACCCGCAATCTCATTGGCAATGTCGGAAAAAGTTGCGGTTCCTTTGTCCGCCGCCACGACGAGATACGGATCGACGTCATCGCGGCTGCGAACCCGGGGCGGCGGAACGACTTCCCCGGCAACGATATTGTCGGTTAGGTCGAGCAAACCGCGGATGAAATCCTGGTAACAACCGACAACCTCTTTCATGATAATCTCACGCTGACCAACGGGGAGCTGTTTGCATACAAAACCACCCTTGGCTCCGACCGGTACGATCAACGTATTCTTAACGGCCTGCGCTTTCATCAGGCCGAGTATTTCTGTTCGAAAATCTTCACGCCGATCCGACCATCGCAGCCCACCGCGGGCGACCTTACCGCCGCGTAAATGTATGCCTTCAACATGCGGCGCGTAGACAAACACTTCATAGCGTGGCCTTGGCAGCGGCAGGTCAGGAATCTGGCTCGGGTCGAGCTTGAAACTGATGTAGCGTTTTGGTTCGCCGTTGGCGTCGGTCTGGAAGTAATTGGTACGCAATATTGCTCTTATGAGCACGGAAAAGCCGCGCAGGATCCGATCTTCGTCGATGCTGGCTACAGATTCCAACGCGCGGTCGAGCCGTTTTATAATTCGGGGTGTTGCCGGCTTGCGCGTCGAGTCACTGACTTCCGGATCAAATGATACTTCGAACAACTCGGCCAGCATGCAAACGATGGCCGGGTTTCGGTTCAGTACTTCGGCCATGTATTGTTGACTGAATGGCATTCCGGTCTGTAGGAGGTAGCGACAGCACGCTCTGAAAAGCACCGCCTGTCGCCAGGTCAGCCGCGCTGAAAGCACAAGCCGGTTGAAGTCGTCGTCTTCGATATCCCGGCGCCAGGCGCGGGTGAACGTATCTCGGAAAATCTGAGAGATCTCGGCGGGATCGAGAGCTTCACCGACGTCGTATTCGGTATGGAAATCCTGCACCCAGACCAGGGAACCGTCTTCCAGCTTGCACTTGTATGGACGTTCTCCGATGACACGCAGGCCCATATGTTTGAGCATGGGCAGCGCATCCGACAATGGAACGGCCTCGTCCCGGTGGAAAATCTTGAAACGGAGGTGGTGCTCCGGGTACTCGGAAGGCCGATAGAGGCTTATACGCAGGGAGTGGTCCCCGACCGACAGCGACGCAATCCTTTCGATGTCAAAGGATGCCTCCCGTGGTGAGACGTCTTCACGATAAGCTGCCGAAAATACGCCAGCAAATCGCTGTGCCAGTTTAAGCCCGGCTTCTTCACTGAATCGCTCGAGCAGCACGTCTTTTAGTTCGTCCTGCCAGGTGCGGACTGCATCGACAATTCTGCGTTCCACATCCGCCAGATTGACCTTGCCGTGTCGTACGGGCGCCGTTCGTACAATGATGTGTACCCTCGCCAGCTTGGAATCAGAGATTTCAGCGGTAGATTCAACCGTGACGCCGTTGAGGGCGTCTTTCAAAATGGCTTCTATGCGCTGGCGGATCTGCGTGTTGTATTTTTCGCGCGGCACGTACACGAGGCAGGAGAAGAAACGTCTGAAGGCGTCACGTCGAATAAACAGTTTGACCCGCTGCCGTTCCTGTAGCTGAAAGATACCGGTGGTAATTCGGTGCAGGTCTTCAACAGAAGCCTGAAAGAGTTCGTCGCGCGGGAAAGTTTCGATGATATGCATCATCGCCTTGCCGCCGTGGCTGCCGCCGGGCAGACCGGTGCGCGCCATGATCTGCTGCACCTTGTGGCGCAACAACGGGATTTCCCGCGGGCTGCGGTTGTAGGCGGCAGAAGTGAACAAGCCGAGAAAACGCTTCTCCCCGATCACCCGGCTGCCGTTAAATATTTTGATTCCGATATAGTCGAGATACGCCGGTCGATGCACGGTGGACACCGAATTTGCTTTGGTTATGACCATCAGGTCCTTGGACCGGGCCTGTCGACGAATGCCGCTCGCGAGAACTATTCCCTCCCTGGGGGGGGCCTCGGGTGGCGGGTTGCGCAGTATGCCGAGACTGGATTTCCGTACCGGCTTTAGTATGTCCTCTTCTTTGCCCTTGACCAGTTCGTATTCGCGGTAACCCAAAAACGTAAAGTTATCGTTGACCATCCACTCCAGCAGAGCCCGGCCTTCACTGATGGTCGTGGGGTTCAGCGGCGGCGGATTCTGATCGAGCTCAGCGCAGACATCCAAAGCCGTTTGTCGCATCTGCTGCCAGTCTTTGACAGCAGCCCGGATATCGCGCATGGCGACCTCGATCGATGCCTCGAAACGCCCGAAAGTACCGGCATCCGTTTCGCGGTCGATTTCAACGTGTATAAACGATTCGTGGATCGCGTCGTCAGCCGCATGATCGAGCGCCAGGATCTCCAGCAATTCCCCTTTGGAATTGCGACGCACATTTAAAACCGGATGGACGGTAAGATGGATCGTCATCCCGTGTGTGTTAAGCGCCATTCCCGTGGAATCCACGAGAAACGGCATGTCGTCGTTGACCATTTCCACGATCGTATGTGTGGATACCCAGCCGTGCGTATTTTTCAGCGGGTTGTATATTCGAATCGTTGACTCGCCGGGCTTGCGGTTGCGGGCAAAATTCAGATGGGAGAGGGCGGCGCCACTCAGGTCGGCCGCGTCGCGTTCCTTCAGATCTTCCGCCGCGACATTGCGAAAATACTGGCTGACGTACCGGGCGACGTCGATCCCGAGATTATCATCGGCCGCTTGCACTGCGTGGTCGACGATTTTGTCCAGCAGACGGTCCTTGGCGTCCGTTAGTCTGCGTTGCATGGGGGTCTCGGCTGTCTGGAGTAAACGACCTGCGGGGTCCGTATTCTAGCGATTTTATTCGCCTGGCGCGCGATCACCGTGACGGGCGTCGGATTTTGGACTGGGGCCGTGTGAAAGCCGGTAAGCCCTCGTCTCAATCGGTGCGTTGCAGATCTTCGATAACCGCGGCCAGGAAACGGCATGCCTCGCCGCCGGTGACGCAGCGGTGGTCGAATGTCAGTGACAGCGGGATCCGCCGGTGCACTTCGATGCCGCCCATGACGGCGACGACATCATGCCGGACGCCGCCGGTTCCGAGTATGGCCACGGTTGGCGGGACGATGACCGGCGTCGCATAACGCCCGGCCATCATGCCGAAATTGGACAGTGTAAAGCTGAGGTCTTTCATGTCTTCCCGCGGCACGGTACGGCTGCGGGTTGCTGCCTTGAGCCGATTCAGATCGGCCCGTAGCTCTTGCCTGTTTCGCGTGTCCACCGCTCTCAATACCGGGACGATAAGACCATCCGGCGTATCAACTGCCATTGCAAGATCGACGTGTTCAAGGACCCGCCGGCTGGTCGATTTGTGATCGAAAAACGCGTTGAGACCGGGTTCCGCGCGAACTCCGACGCAGATTGCGCGAATGATCCGGACCGTGATGTCGTCCTTGCGGATCCAGTCGTTGATATCGGCATCGTCAAACAATGTGCAGTTTGCGATTTCGTCCCGGGAGCGGGACATACTCTGTGCCATGGCCCGACGCGGTCCACGCAGGGGCTCAGCCTCACCGATATTGATCGGTGCCGGAGGTGGCGCGGGCTCTGCGCTTGCGGGGGTAGCTGACGGAAAATTTCGCACGTCATCGGCTGTAACGAGGCCGTTGCGACCCGTTGCTGGCACGGCGCTGAGATCGACGCTAAGTTTTTTGGCCAGTGCACGAACCGCAGGCGCAGCTTTGACGCGGCCGCCCTTGCGCCGGCGCCGGCCTCCGGCAATCACCGTTTCCACGAGCACTTCGTCGCTGGTCGGCATGCTGCCCACCACAGTGCCCGAATCCTCGGTTACGGGGACAGTCTTTTGTTTCGGTTTGGGAGCCGCGGCGGCGCCGTTGCCGCCCACATCGAAATCCACCAGAGGCTTGCCGGTTTCAACAATGTCTCCGGGCTTGGCGTACAGCCGAATAATTTTGCCGGTGTACGGTGATGGTACTTCGACCACCGCCTTGGCGGTTTCGACAGAAACCAGCAGATCATCCGTTTTGACGTCTTGCCCCTCGACAACATGCCAGTTGACGATTTCTGCTTCGGGCAGGCCTTCACCAAGATCGGGCAGATGGAAGGTCTTCATCGATGCAAAGTCTGCGCTCAGGAGCCCGATTATTCCAGCGTCCCCTGCACCGCATCCACGATACGCGACACGCTCGGCAGGTAATCCATCTCCCGTTGGAACAGTGGCATCACGGTGTCGTAGCCGGTGACGCGCTGTACCGGCGCTTCCAGATCATAGATGCCCTTTTCGGCAACGGTCGCGGCAATTTCTGCGCCGACGCCACAGCTTCGCGCCGCCTCGTGAATGATGACCAGGCGTCCGGTTTTTTCCACGGATTCCAGGATCGTTTCGGTGTCAAGCGGACTGACGGTCGCGACGTCGATTACTTCGCACGACACACCGTTGTCGGCAAGTTTGTTGGCAGCCTGCATGGTCTCCGCAATCATTGCACCCCAGGTAACGAGGGTGACGTCATCACCCTCACGCAGGATGTAACAGACATCGAGCGGCAGCGCCTCGCCGTTGTCTTCGATGTCCTGTTTTACCAATCGGTAGATTCGTTTCGGTTCCAGGAAAACCACGGGATCGGGGTCACGAATGGCTGCGAGCAGCAGACCGTAGGCCCGGGCCGGTGAGGAAGGGATAACGACGCGGATACCGGGGATGTGGGCAAACAAGGCTTCGGTGCTTTCGGAATGATGTTCCGGCGCATGGATGCCACCGCCATAAGGTGCCCGCAAAACCATGGGGCACTGTAGCCGACCGCGTGTGCGATGCCGCAACCGGCCGGCATGGCTGATCATCTGATCCAGCGCCGGGTAGATAAAACCCATGAACTGAATTTCACCGACGGGTTTCATACCCTGGGCCGCCATACCCACGGAAAGCCCCGCGATCATGGATTCGGCAAGCGGCGTGTCCTGTACCCGGTCAGCCCCGAATCGCTCCTGCAGTCCCGCGGTCGCCCTGAAGACGCCGCCATTGATGCCGACATCTTCTCCCAGCACCACAACACTCTCATCGTGTTCGAGCTCCCAGGCCAGCGCCATCGCCACCGCTTCGACCATGGTTATTCTGGCCATCATTGGTGTTCGTCGTCGGTTGCGTAGCTCAGGGCCGTATCACGTTGTTCCTCGAGTGCTTCCGGCAAGTCGGCATACATGTAGTCGAACATGGACTCGATGCTGGGGCGCGGCGTTTTGGCATAGACTTCGACGGCAACGTCCACCTGGGCGGAACAGTCTTCAGTCAGAGCCTGCTCTTTTTCATCGTTCCAGACGCCCTGCGCGGTGAGATAGGCCCGCAGACGAATCAAGGGTTCGACTTTCCATGCCTCTTTGACCTCGCTGTCCTTCCGGTAGCGGGTCGCATCATCAGCCGTGGTATGGTCGCTGAGACGATAGGTCATCGCTTCGATCAGAGTCGGGCCATCGCCCTTGCGTGCCCGCGCCAGGGCTTCAGAAACGACCTGGCGAACAGCGACCACGTCGTTACCGTCGACCTGGATACCGGGCATCCCGGCGGCGATTCCTTTTTGTGCCAGAGTCTGAGCACCGGTTTGCAACTCGACCGGTACGGATATGGCCCATCGGTTGTTAACAATCATGTAGACGACCGGCAGATTTCGTGCGCCGGCGACGTTTATGGCTTCATAAAAATCACCCGCGGACGTGCCACCGTCGCCAACGAATGCCACGGCACAACGCTTCTCGTTGCGTAACTTGAAAGCCATCGCCGCTCCCGCGGCATGCAGGCATTGAGTCGCGATTGGAACGCACCACGCGAAATCGTGCTGCGGGCCGGAAAACTCGTTGCCGCGCTCGTCACCGCCCCAATAGAGCAGGACCTCTTCCATCTTTACGCCGCGCCAGAACTGCGCGCCGTATTCGCGATACATGGGTACCAGGCAATCTTCCGGGACCATCGCTGATCCTGCACCCACATGTGCCGCTTCATGACCCAGACATGAGGCGTACGTACCGAGTTTGCCGGTCCGCTGCAGATTGATAGCCTTGGTATCGAACACACGGGCCAGCGTCATGACCTCGTAGAGGCGGATCAGCTCGCCGTTGTCACGAGCGAACCCGGGCAGTTTGCCGTTAATACTGCCGTCGGGCTTGAGGATCTGGACATAAGGGATCTCAAACTTGGCGACCGTACTGCTCAATAAGGAATCCTCCGAGGCGACGGCGCACGCCGGTCTGGTCGAGCGGTTTTAGTTAACTATTCGGGGCGGCCACTGCGTCTCCGCGGCCGCCGGGACGAGCGGCTGCGCATTATACAGCAAACGTTTGACGGCACCGGCACGCCGGATCAGCGCATCGAAGTCGAACTTGGTGCAATGCACAATAGGCAACGGAGATCCGGATGGTGCTGTTAGAATGTGCGGGCAACGACAAAGCAACAATAATAAGGACGATTACGGATAGGCATCGGATCAGCCGCTTCTTAGCATCAGCACCGCAATGCAGAAACGCAAACTCGAAGACGGGATCTATCGGGACTTCACCGATCGGTTGACCTATTCCGGATATTTGGGACTGGATGAGGTTCTCAATGCGCAACATCCGCTGAGTGATCCACCGCATCACGATGAGATGTTATTCATCATTCAGCACCAGACGTCCGAGTTATGGATAAAACTGATCCTCCACGAGTTGTCGGCAGCCATCCGATTTATCAAGGCCGGTGCTCTCGAGCCGTGTTTCAAAATCCTGTCGCGGGTAAAACAGATCCAGATTCAGCTGTTTAGTCAGTGGGCTGTGCTGGAAACGCTGACGCCGAGTGAATACGCCCAATTTCGGTCCGTGCTGGGGCACGCGTCAGGATTTCAGTCGCCGCAATACCGGCAACTCGAGTTCATGCTGGGGAACAAGAACCCGGAGGTGCTGGAGATTTTCAAACACGACGAGGATACTCACGACCGGCTCAAAAAGACTCTGGACAGCCCGGCGATCTACGATGAATTCCTGATGTATCTGGATCGACAGGGTTTTGCGATCCCGCCCGACCGATCGAAACGCAACTGGTCCGAACCCTATGAAATGCATCCCGATGTCGTCGCCGTGATGCGCGAGATCTACGAGGATCCGCATCGGCACTGGGAAGCATACAATATGTGTGAAAAGCTCGTGGACATAGAAGAAAATTTTCAACTCTGGCGTTTTCGGCACATGAAAACTGTCGAACGAATCATTGGCCACAAGACCGGCACCGGCGGTTCTTCCGGCGTCATGTTTCTGAAGAAGGCTCTCGACATTCAGTTTTTCCCGGAACTGATCGAAGTCCGAACGGTTCTGGGTTAGTGGCGCGACGGAGTACAGCGATTTACAACAGGGAATGAGATGAACGACAACGCTGCAGAACAGATATTTGACAATCCTTTGGGAACAGATGGCTTCGAATTCGTTGAATTCGCCGCCCCCGACCCGCAACTGCTTGTCGACCTGTTTACCCGCATGGGATTCAGTGCGGTAGCTCAGCACAAAGAACGACCGATAACACTGTACCGCCAGGGCGAGATCAACTTTCTGGTAAACGCCGGGACGGATTGTTTTGCCGCCGACTTTGCTGCGAAACACGGGCCCTGTGCCTGTGGTTTCGGGATTCGGGTTGCCGATGCCCAAGCCGCCAGGCAGGCCGCGCTCAGCAAGGACGCAAAGGCAATAGAGCACAAGGCGGACACTGCAGCGGTTACCACGCCCATGATCGAAGGCATCGGCGGCAGCATCCTGTACTTGGTTGATCGTTATGGAACCGAATCCGTCTACGACGACGATTTCGATCCGGTCCCCGGAGTTGATCGTCACCCGGCAGGCCTTGGGCTGACCTATATCGATCATCTGACTCACAATGTGTACAGCGGCAACATGGATACCTGGGCTGGATTCTACGAGCGCCTCTTTAATTTCCGTCAAATCCGGTATTTCGATATTCGGGGTGAGAAAACGGGCCTGTTTTCACGGGCCATGACCAGTCCGGACGGCAAGATCCGCATTCCGATCAACGAATCCTCGGACGACAAGTCGCAGATCGTGGAATACCTGGACCAATACAAGGGTGAAGGGATACAGCATATTGCCCTGTTCACGGATGACATTTACGTGACCGTGGAACAATTGCGCGCCAACAAGGTTGAGTTTCTCGAAGTCCCTGATACGTATTACGAAGTCGTCGACGAGCGGATTCCAGATCATGGTGAGGATCTGGAACGGATGAATCACAACCGGATTCTTATCGATGCGGATCCGGAAACGCGACAGCAGCTCCTGTTGCAGATTTTCACGCTGACGAATATCGGTCCGATCTTTTTCGAGATCATTCAGCGCAAGGGTAACGAAGGATTTGGTGAAGGAAACTTCACCGCGCTCTTTGAATCGATAGAGCGTGACCAGATGAAGCGCGGAGTCGTTTGACGTCGCGAGCGGAAAGCGGAAAGTAGGCTGGACCTTGTGTTGCCTACGACAAGTTCCGCGTATTTGTTTTATTGTGCCGCGAATACGGCTTAAGAAGCTGTTTTTGGAAACTATGCAGTACAGTAAATTGATGTTTCGCATGCGAAACGCACATCCTGTGGCCGACATCGTGTTTTTGCAGTTCTTGCCACTTTCCGCTTTCCGCTTCCGGTTGATTCATGCGAGGCACAACCCATGAAAAAGTGGATCTCGGTACCGCGGGTCGAAGGCGATGCGTCGCGCCAGGCGCACGCTGACCTGCCGGAAGGCACCTACGAGAGGGAGTTGGGCAAGGAAGGGTTTTATGGTCCCGCCACTCACATGTATCATAAGCATCCGCCGACAAGCTGGGTCAGCTTCGAAGGACCACTGAAGCCGCGGGCATTCGATACGAAAAACTTCGACAGCGCTGGCCCCTCGCCCTGGGACGCGAGAGAACTTCTGGCCAATGCAAGCGTCCGCTTTCGATATTGGCGACTCGGCGATTCGATGGATCACATGGTCCGCAACAGCGATGGTGACGAACTACTGTTTGTCCACGAAGGTTCCGGTGATCTGTTCTGCGACTACGGTCATCTCCGTGTCAGAGACGGTGACTATGTCATGCTGCCCCGAGGTACGATCTGGTATATCCGGGCCGGTAAACCGCTGAGCGCGCTCCTGATCGAGGCAAGTAATGACAGCTACTGCCTGCCCGATAAAGGTATGCTGGGCAACCACGCCGTGTTTGACTCGGCGATGCTGGAGGTTCCGTCGATCGATGATGAATTCAAAGCCCAGCAGACTGAAGACGAATGGCGCATCATCGTCAAGCGTCGCAACCAATTGACGACGATTACGTATCCATACAACCCCCTCGACGCAGTGGGATGGCACGGCGATCTGCTGCCGGTACGTATCAATTGGCGCGACATACGGCCGCTGATGAGCCACCGCTACCATCTGCCTCCATCAGCGCATACGACGTTTGTTGCCAATCGATTCGTTGTCTGTACGTTTGTGCCGCGGCCATTCGAAACCGATGAAGGCGCGCTCAAGGTACCGTTCTTCCACAACAATGACGATTTCGATGAAGTGATCTTCTACCATGCCGGTGAGTTTTTCTCGCGTGATAACATCCATCCCGGCATGATCACCATGCATCCCTGCGGATTTACGCACGGCCCGCATCCCAAGGCGCTGGAAAACGCGTTCAAACAGAAATCACCCGGCACGAATGAAGTGGCAGTCATGCTGGACACGCGGGATGCACTCGAAGTCACCCGCGACGCGGAAAGCGTTGAATGGACGGGGTATGTCGACTCCTGGAAAGAGTCGACTAGCGAAAAGCGGGAAGCGGGAAGCGGGAAGTAGTCTCAAGCGTTTGCTAATTTTATGAGTTTTTGCTTGCCCGGCTGTATTTTCATACTGAAAATGCAGCCCGGAAGATTATTGAATTCGTTCAAGACCAGAAACCGGTGTTTCACACCCGACGATTAAACTCTGCTAGGGCATGCTTTTGATAAAGAACTTACCGTTTCCCGCTTCCCGCTTTCCGCTCTTCAGAGATTCGCCATGAAATTGGGATCCCTGAAAGACGGCGGGCGTGACGGAGCGCTGTTTGTCGCCGACAAGGCGGTAAAGAAGGCGATTACAGTGCCTCACATCGCGGCCACCTTGCAGCAAGCGCTGGAAGACTGGTCCGCTGCAGAGGAGCCGCTGCGGAAGGTTTCTGCCAGTCTCAACGCCGGTCAGGTGGAAGGCAGCTTTGCGATCGATAGCGACGCGCTGGCGTCGCCGTTACCGCGGGCGTATCAGTTTCTCGACGGCAGCGCCTATCTGGCGCATGTAGAGCGGGTTCGGAAAGCCCGCGGTGCTGAGATGCCAGCGAGTTTTCTTACCGACCCATTGATGTACCAGGCGGTCAGCGACGGATTTCTGGGGCCAACCGAACCGGTTCCTGTCGGTAGCGAAGAGTTTGGGATCGATTTTGAATCAGAGGTCGGGGTGATCGTTGACGAGGTCCCGATGGGGATCGCCGCGGGGAATGTTGAACCCCACATCAAGCTGATAGTGCTGATCAACGATGTCTCATTGCGCAACCTGATTCCGGCCGAACTTGGCAAAGGCTTTGGTTTCATGGCAGGTAAACCGCGTTCCGCGTTGTCGCCTGTGGCTGTTTCACCGGATGAACTCGGCGATGCCTGGCATGGCGGAAAAGTGCATCGACCGCTGGTGACCCATCTCAATGATGGCCTGTTCGGCGAACCCGAATGCGGCGTCGACATGCAGTTCAGTTTTGCCGAGTTGGTTGCGCACGCCGCACAAACTCGACCGCTTGGCGCCGGAACACTGATCGGTTCCGGTACGATTGCCAATCACGATCTGTCCAAAGGCTCGTCGTGTCTCGCAGAACGCAGAGTGCTGGAAGTGATCAGCGATGGTGCAGCGAAGACACCGTTCATGGCCTACGGCGACCGCGTACGAATAGAGATGTTCGATGCAGCGGGCGACAGTATTTTTGGCGCCATCGATCAGGTTATCGAACAATACAAAGGGCCATAAACTGCGCGATGAAACTGTACACCTACTGGCGCAGTTCATCGGCATACCGGGTCCGAATCGCACTTAACCTGCAAGGGCTGGACTACGAACCCGTCCCGGTGCATCTGGTGCGTGACGGTGGAGAACAGCATCTTGCCGACTACAGAGCGCTGAACCCGATGGGGCTGGTCCCGACGCTGGTCGACGGCGACAAAGTCATCACGGAATCGCTGGCGATCATCGAATACCTGGACGAGTGTCACCCTGCAAAAACTCTGCTGCCAGCCGATCCGTATGCAAGGGCCCGCGTTCGGAGCATGGCGCTCAATATCGCTTGTGGCATCCAGCCGCTGAACAACCTCAACGTCCTCAGCTACATCACGGGTATCTTGGGCGCCGACGAGAGCGCAAAAGACGGCTGGTATCGTCACTGGATAGACCGTGGTTTTGCGGCGCTGGAAAAGACACTTGCGGCGAGCTCCGACGCCGGGACATTCTGTTACGGGGACCGACCTACTCTGGCAGATGTGTGCCTAGTACCGCAGGTTTATAACGCCGTACGGTTTCAATGCGATCTGAGCGGATATCCGTTGCTGATGGGGATTCACCATCGCTGCCAGGAACTGGAAGCCTTTGTCGATGCCGCGCCCGAGAATCAGCCCGACGCCGAAAGCTGAGCCGGACGGTCGGGCAGAGCGCGACGCCACTCACTCACGTTCCCCATTGTCTCTGGTAAGATGAAGTCACCCGAGGTTAGCGAACCTCGACAGAGCGTTACGAGTACAGAAAGTCCATGGAGTTCATCACGACCGGTTGGTTCTGGTGGCCACTGCTCGTAGTAGCAGCCATCGGGTTGATCTATCTCGCCGCATCGGCCGTTACCTGGCTGATCGCCGGTATCGGCCTGTTGGTACTGTTTAGTCTGTATGCGGGCGCAGCCTGGTGGATAAAGGCCATCGTCTGGGTTGTCTACCTGGTACCTATGGTCGGACTGGGATTCCCGCTGCTTCGGCGCAAACTGATCAGCGACCGCGTGCTGGATCTGTTCCGGGAAAATATGCCGCTCATTTCGCCGACGGAGCGCGAGGCACTGGAAGCCGGTTCGGTCTGGTGGGATGGTGACCTGTTCTCCGGACGCCCACGGTGGAAAAAGCTGCTTGCTTCCCGGCCGGCCACGCTGACACAAGAAGAGAAGGATTTTATCAGTGGTCCTGTTGAGCGGCTTTGCGGCCGCATCGACGATTACGACTTCAATGCGCGCCGCGATCTGCCGGAGTCCATCTGGGATTATCTGAAAGAGCAGGGCTTTTTCGGCATGATTATTCCGCCGGAATTCGGAGGCAAAGGCTTCTCTGCTTACGGTCACGCCGCCGTCGTGATGAAGATAGCGACACGGAGTATCAGTGCCGCGCTGACCGTGATGATCCCGAATTCGGTAGGGCCCGGTAAGCTGTTGCTCAAATACGGTACGGAGCGACAGCAACAGTACTATTTGCCGCGCCTTGCCCGCGGTGAGGAAATTCCCTGTTTTGCCCTGACGGGTCCCGAAGCGGGCAGCGATGCTGCGGCACTGCCGGATACCGGTATCGTTTGCCGTCAGGACTACAAGGGCGAACCGGATGTGCTCGGTATCCGCCTCAATTTCGATAAGCGATATATCAGTTTGGCACCGATAGCGACCCTGGTCGGCGTGGCCTTCAAGCTTTACGACCCGAACCAGCTTCTCGGCGACGAGGAAAAACTCGGGATAACGCTGGCGCTGGTGTCGGCCAAAACGCCGGGCATCCAGATCGGGCGTCGGCACAACACACTGAATCTCGGATATCCGAACGGGCCAGTCCGGGGTACGGATGTTTTTATACCGATGGACGCTGTTATCGGCGGCACCGAACAGGTTGGTGCAGGCTGGCACATGCTGATGGAGAGTCTGACTGACGGCCGGTCTATCTCGCTGCCTGCACTGACAACGGCGACAGCCAAGCTGGCCAGCCGGGAGACCGGCGCCTATGCCCGGATCCGTTATCAGTTCAAATCGCCTATCGGTGTCTTCGAAGGCGTGCGTGAGGCCCTGGCGCGTATCGGTGGCAATACTTACGCCATGGATGCGGTCCGTCTGGTGACGCTCGGCGCGCTCAATGAGGGACACAACCCATCGGTCATCTCCGCAATCGTCAAATATAACCTGACGGAGCGGTGTCGATCAGTGATGGACAGCGCAATGGATGTGCACGGCGGCTCGGGAATCTGTCTGGGCCCGCGTAACGTTATCGGCGAATACAGCAAGTTTCCGTCCATCGGGATCACAGTTGAAGGCGCCAACATACTGACCCGCAGTATGATTACTTTTGGTCAGGGTGTGATGCGTTGTCATCCCTATCTGCTTGCTGAGCTGGATGCAATCAGCAACGAGGATCACCGGCAGGGTGCCCGGCGATTTGATCGCACTTTGGCACGCCATCTGGCGTTTACAGCAAGCAACATGCTCAGGACGATACTTCTGGCGCTTACCGGGGGCCGCCTGGCGCGTGCACCGAAAGCGTCCGGTGAAATGCGCTTTTACTATCGGCAGTTAAGTCGCATGAGCGCCGCGTTTTCCTACATGACCGATGCCTTACTGGTGCTGTTGCGCGGTGATCTGAAGCGTCGCGAACGAATCTCGGCGCGGATGGCGGATATTCTCAGCCAGCTTTATATCGGCTCCGCGGTTCTCAAACATTACCAGGACCTCGGCAGCGAGGAAGCCGATACACCGTTTGCCTGTTGGGCGCTCGAGGACTGTCTGAAGCGCATACAGGATGCATTCGGAGAGTTGTTCTTTAATTTTCCGGTGCCGTGGGTGGGACGAATATTGCGGCGCCAGATTTTCCCCTACGGACGTGTTTATCATGGCCCGACAGATGAACGCGACGATGAGCTTGCCAGTTGTATGCAGGTACCATCGACCGCGCGGGACCGGCTGACTGCTGGTATGTATCTGACGGCGAATACCGCCGATCAGCTCGGTCGCGTGGAAGATGCTTTTGCTAAAGTGACCCTCGTCGAACCGCTGGAAAGAAAACTGCTGGACGGTCTGAGGCTGCAATTGGTGACGCCCGGACCACTTGATGAGCGGCTCGACAGTGCCGTAGAGGCTAAGCTTCTTACCACCGAGGAAGCTGAAATGGTGCGGACGGCCGAAGCGGCGCGGCTCGCTGCACTGGCGGTGGACGATTTTGCTTTTGATTTCAGCGACTTCGTGAGGGAACCGGATACCCGGCCGCGGGCCGAGGTACATCCCTTGCGCCCGGGCAAGTAGCTTAGCGGGCGCTGTAGGCGTCTCAAAGTGGTGAACCTTGAACGGTCAACCGTCGATCTGACGCCGACCGCGCCGCCTTTCCTCTTCACTCTTCACTTTTTCTCGCAGGGAATCAAATCGGCTAGTCGTATTCGACACGGGCATTCAACAACGTATCAAACTGTTCCTGCCAAGCCGGTCCTGCATCTTCGTCAAATTCGATCGGGATGGTTGGATCTTTGATGGCCGCCAGACCGAAATCGATGGACCGCACTACATTAAACAGATGTCTTCGTGCCCATTGCTGTCGGTCGGGCGATTCGCGAGCAAACTCCGGCAGATAATGAAACCGGTGAAACACCTTTTTGAACAATATCTGGTTCTCTTCCGCTGCCGAGTCCTTGAGTTTGCCCGGTTCGAAGAAATCAAACGAATACTCATTGAAGTTCTGTCGGTGATAGGGATTGACGAGGTTGTACTCTGTCAACGTGACATATGGTACGCCGACCAGCAGGCGGCCGTTGTGAGTCAGCACCCGGTGAATTTCACCCAGCGCAAACAGGTAATTCTCCAGGTGCTCAAGGCAATGGTAGGTAAATACGAGATCAACGCTGTCATCATCGAATGGCAGCGGTTCTCGATTGAGGTCGATAGTCACATCGGCTCGCGTTGAAATATCGACGTTGATGAAATCGGGCAGGCAGCTGACGCCGGCGCCGATATTCAGCTGTCGGGATTTGCACGTAGTCATGAGTAGTTAGTCGTCGCTGGCCCGCTGAAAGGGGGGTACCCAGATTGCCAGCGATGGGGTGCGCCCTGATTTCTCTTCGAGCAGGACCGTCATCACCTCGTGATCCTTGAGGTTTTTCTCGCGCGCGAGCTGCCGGATGATGATATTGCCCATGGCGATAAGATTTTTCATGTCGAGCCGCCAGGCGCCGTTCTCATTTTTGAACTCAAAGTTGACCTTCGATTTCATCCCTTTGCGTGTTACCTGCACCTCGGCTTCGTAACCGGCAACAGTAATGTCACCGGCCTTGATTCGCGAAAAAGCGGTTCGGTCAAAAAGATCGTGGTCGATAAGATAGATAAACAGTTCGCGGCCGTCCATGTTGAGGAGCAACTCGGGTTCAATGTTGTGCCGCAGGGTGAGTATCTGCATCTGATCGGCAAGGGGCTGCGTACGGACATGCTCCGCGGTCCCGACCAGAGCGAGAATCCGCATTTTCTCGTAGTAGGTCAACGTAGAAACTGTGACCAGTGTTACTGCGACATCACCTTGTTGCTTATTCACGGCGTCGCGGACATCTTTGAAAACGTCCTTCACCTGCGAGGACATTGATTTTGCAAGCAATGGTGAAACGCCGCCCAGCAACAACAGGGTCGTCATACCGATTACGAACCGTCTGAAGATTGTCGAAATGATCAGCCGGCTGCGCTGCCGGTCGGGAATCTGGACAGAACCACGCAAAGATGCATGTCGATCACTGCACCAAAAAAGTGTGGATTCGCTCTGGACTTTCTTGTCAGGTTGCTTCGGCATTGTTCTCTTCTGGAATCAACAGGTTAGGCGATCAGGGCCGGCTTGCTCCGGTCGATCGCTGCGAACTGTGGCTCCGTATAGACAATTCTACTGCCGCTCCGCTCCCCGTCTACCTGTTTGAGCGGTTTCGTTATGTCATGGTACCCAGCAGGTCGCTGCCTTGATGTGTAGCGCGCCGTTACGGAAGCAGGTATCTTAGCCGCGCATGAACCAGCGCTCACCGCAAGAAATCATCCTCGGCGTGCTGGTGTTGGTCTATATCTCGATCTCCGTGGTGACATACACGGATTACCCGAAACAAGCGCAACATCCGGCGTTGACCGATCTGGAACGAAAGGGTCTCGATCTGTGGCGCACAAATAACTGCCAAGTCTGTCATCAATTCTACGGCATGGGTGGGTTCCTCGGGCCCGACCTTACAAATCGTGTCACCGATGAAACCCCGGATAGCGAAATAAGCTGGATCCTGGTGTCTGGTTCGCGTCAAATGCCGGCCTTCGGCTTTCAACCGGCGGAGCAGGAAGCCCTCCTTGCTTTCCTGCGCGCGATGAGCCGGACCGGACAGTCACTGCCCGACCCGCTCGGGACCGAACGTTCAGTCGACCAGATGGAACACTTCCAACTGCTGGTCGAGGCGTGGAGTACCGAAACAGGACACGAGCTTGAACCGCAGACGCGCATTGGGTTCGAAGTCTGGGGCCGCTATGGGTGCAGCGGATGCCATGTACCGTTGAGCCGCGGCCGTTATCAGGCACCGGACCTCTCCCGGCGCACCATCGCTCGTTCGCCAGCGGCGCTGGAGCAGGCACTCCTGCAGGGACGCGGGCTTATGCCTCGCTTTCGACTAACTCGAGACGACCTCGACGCTCTTGGGGTCTACCTGAACTGGATGTCCGTACACCGCAATGACCTGGTAGCTATAAATAATCGCCTGCTCGGGCGGCACGAATTCTCACTCGGCTCCGTGCCATGGTTTGAATATCAATGACCGTCGCCAGCCTCGACACACGTCCGCTGGTCTGGGTTATAGCCCTCGCCCTCATCGGCTGTGCTGTAACTATTTTGAGCGGCATGGCAGCCGCGCTGACATACACCGGTTTCGAACCCATCTTGCGATCGTTCGGATTTACATTGCAGCACTTTCGCGCAGTGCACGATGCTTTCGCTTTTGGCTGGGTATTCCTGGGCGGCGCTGCCGTAGTGTATTTCTACCTTTATCGCCAATACGGCGAACCCTCCGCAGCGGCACGGAAGCGAATCGTCTGGAACGTGATCCTATGGACTGCGGCCGGCGTTGGAATCGTTGCGACGCTGTTGTCCGGTCGATTTTCGGGCCGTGAGTACCTGGGGTACCACCCGTTCTTTTCGCTGCTCATCATCGCCGGCTGGTTTCTCTTCGCCCGCAACTATTTCGAGCGATCACGCCGTCTGAAAGGCCGTCCGGTATACATATATATGTGGACGGTGGGGATCCTGCTGTTCTTCATCACATACATCGAAGGACATCTCTACCTGCTCGATGCATTGAGCGATCGGCCAATACGTGACATGGCTATCCAGTGGAAATCTGCGGGCACGATGGTGGGCTCATTCAACCAGATCGTATACGGCTCGTGCATGTACATCGCGTGCTGCATCAAGGGGGATGACGACTACGCCTATTCTCGTCCCGCGTTCGCGCTACTCTGGGTCGGGTTACTCAATACGTTCGCGAATTATGGCCACCATACCTATCACTTGCCACAGAGCGCATGGATCCACTGGATCAGCTTCGTCGTCAGCATGCTCGAGATCATCATTCTCGCCAAAGTTCTTTTGGACTTGCTATCGCTGCGAAAGAGCTCAACGGCGACGAACGATCACCGCATTTCAGACAGCTTCCTGCGTTCAACGACCGGCTGGGTTTTCCTGATGCTCACGCTGTCCCTTTTGATTTCCGTACCGCCCCTGAATGCATTGATCCACGGCACGCACGTCGTGGTGGCTCATTCGATGGGCAGTATGCTTGGCATCGATTCGATGATTCTCTGGGCTGCGTTTTCGTACCTGCTGTGGTACCTCGTCGGTGCCGCACACCCGGTAGTTAGCGGCGCACGCGTACGACTAGCCATACCATTTATCAATATTTTTCTTGTGATCTTCTGGTTTGCGTATCTGATCCGCGGTCTCGCGGCGGGATGGATCCGGTATTTCGGGCCATCAGCGCCTGATTTTTCGGTCCTGATCGAGGATACCTTTCCGCTGGTGATGGTCGCATCGGGCTTTGGGTTGGCGCTCGCCGTGTTATGGATGCTCGCACACTGGTTGGTCGCGCTGGGTCCGTTGTCGCGGGCGGCGCCCGTAACGGCGGCGAGAAGCGCCGGGCTGGTCGGGACCGGGCGGCCAAACGAGCCTGTTACCGCAATTGCTTCGGAAGCTTCGGGCGAAGAGTCGGATTATCGTCTATAGACTGTCGGACCTGCGGCGCTTAAGCTAAGCGAAGCTTTCCACCATTTCTTCCAGGCGATGCAATCCCTGCAGCAAGTTGTCTTCCGGCGGACCGAAAGAGAAACGCATCCACGACCGGTAAGGGTGCTCGGCAGCCTGCCGTTGACCGAGGCGGATATTGAAAAACCGGCCGGGAACCGTCATCACCCGTCGCTTTAATGCTTCTTCGAAAAACACGTCGGCGTCATTGAGCGGTTGCGGCAGCGCAGACAGATCACCCCAGGCGTAGAAAGTCGATAGCGATCTGTTCGCGAACCGTACTCCGGTGGCGGACAGCCGGTCGACGATGATATTGCGTTTTCTCGCGAACACCCGGCGCAAAGCTGTTGTCTCCTGGTCCGCGCGTGCCGGCTGCAACACTTCCAACGCTGCCCGTTGAATCGGCATGGACGGTCCGCCGTCGATGGCCGATGCTGAGCGTCCCAGTTGCTCGATCACGTAACGTGGCCCGACTGCCCATCCGAGCCGCCAGCCGGGGTAGCGGAAGCTTTTGGTCAAGCCATCGACGGCAATCACCGGATCCCGGTTGACGTCTTCGACGTAGGCGGCTGTGGACACAGGCCCTTTTCCCGGGCCGTCGTCGGTGTAAATAAAATGACTGTAGAACTCGTCCGCTAACAGGAGGCAATCCGTCGCCCGGCAGGCGTGTACATATTGATTCAACGTTTCGCCGGCGATTACATTGCCGGTCGGGTTACAGGGATTGCTGAACAAAAAGCCCTGCAATCGGTGATCCTGTATCTCCCGCTCGAAACGATCCGCCGGTACGGCAAAGCCATCGTCCTCGTGGCCCTCGATGCAGGTGAATTGGAGACGCTCTTTGTGATAACTGAGTAAGTCTTCGTAGGCGGTATAGTCAGGCACCTGATAACCGAGCCGGATGGCATTTACCGCCGCAATCAACCGGGTCAGCACCAGCCTGCCGCCGCTGGCTACGGCAACATTATCCCGCGTATACGTTGATCCCTTACCCTGGCGGTACAAACGATTGTAGTGCTCGGCGATCGTATCGCGTAGCTCATCGGTGCCGTTGATCGGCCCGTACGCATGATCTTCCGGTAACACGCGAAAATCGGCAAAGCGTGGTGGTGCACCGTCCATCTCACCGACCTCCGGTTGCCCCTGGCCAAGATTGGACCAGTCCGGATGCCCGTTGTAAAAGCCGAGCTGCGAGGCGCGCCATACAACATAGATGACGCCCATATAGGGAACATCACGGACAGTTGTTGCAAAGGAAGGGTTGTCTAGCATACGGGCTGTCGTCTCACCGACCGGCCCGTAGCATACACGGTAACTCGTTACCTTATGTTTCTTAGACGGCTGCCTTTCACTTATTTTCGACGTCTCGGTTGCGATTGACGGTGATATATAAGCTGCCAAGGCCAAGTGCCAACGCCACTGCGCCCACCAGCGCGACGATGCTCAACTTTCCCTCGCCCTCGATAGCAGGACCGAGGACCATAAAAAGTGGCCCGAATGACAAGCCGACTGGGATAAATTGTTTCAGTACCTTCATCATCCTGTTATTCATTCCCTCTTC
>CAZJFQ010000006.1:54378-62267 GCA_964545335.1 uncultured Gammaproteobacteria bacterium
CCGCGTCAGCGAATCAAGCGATTGCCGTATTCGGCAATGATAACGGCATAAAGCTCAATAGCCGTCCACAGATTAGCCAGCCGAATGTTCTCATTCGCCGCATGCTGATTGTTGTCATGGTTTGCGATCGGGAAAAGAACGATCGGCACATCAAGTCGTTCCCTGAACACATAAAGTGGCAGGCTGCCGCCAAAGGTTGGCAGCTTTACTAGTGGTTCGTCGGCGACTTCGTCGAGCAATTCAGTTAGCGCCTGCGCACGAGGATCGTCCATCGAGAACCGCACCGACGGATAACCGAATTCCTCCCATTCGACTTTAGCTATTGTTTCACGACCGACCGCATTGCCCGATGCGGGCTCCTCGCGAATAATCGTGTAGCCCTGGCTGCGAATATGGTTTTCAATGACCGGTTGCAGGCCGGCCGGTGTCTGGTCCGGCACCATGCGGACGCCAAACGTGGCGGTAGCCTCATCCACGATAGCATTTCTTGCCTGATCGCCGATTCCGCCAGCATTGATACCCTTGAGATTGAGTGCCGGACGCAGGATAGCGAGTTCCACACGCAGCCCGTCGCTTTCCGTCGTCACCAGGCCAAGATCCTCCTTTAATAAGGTGTCGACCCCAGGTGCTGCTGCAATGGCTTCGAGTTCGCTCGCCGTAGGCGGCACGACGTCGTCGTAGAAACCGTCAATGAGAACTTTGCCATTCATGTCACGCATCGACGCGATCAGATGCGCAAGACGCGTGATCGGGTTCGGTGCCCAATTGCCGTAGTGACCGCTGTGCAACTGCCGTGACGGACCGTACAGCGTTACTTCGAATCCGGTTATGCCGCGAACACCAAAGGCAAGCAGGTTGCGACGCGTCTGATGCACGGGGCCATCGCAGAACAACCAAAGATCCGCATCCAGCAGGTCCTTGTAGCGGTCGATCATGTCCCCGAGATGCGGCGAACCCGCTTCCTCTTCGCCATCGAAGAAAAACTTCAAATTGACGCTCCGAGATATGTCCGCCGCGGTAAGAGCATCGATTGCACTCATCAGGCCGATGATCGGCGCTTTGTCGTCCCCGGTTGAGCGTGCGTAAAGGCGCCATTCCGGATCGAATTCGTTGCCGACAGCATTCATATCAACGACTTTGCCGCCTTGCTCGTAGGTGCTCGTTCGTAAGATCGGCTCCCACGGTTCTGAGAACCAGTTTTCCCGTTGCACCGGCTGACCGTCGTAGTGCACATACACGATGACGGTCGTCGAGGCACCGGACTGCAGCAGCTCACCAAAAACAACCGGCGGGCTTCCCTCCAGTGTCAGCAGGCGAGCGGTAATACCGCGTTGCTCGAGCATGCTGACGATGTGATCGGCATTGCGTTGAATATTTGCATCATCACTGGCGACATTGGGGATGGCGAGAAGGTCGATATATTCGTCGAGTATCTGCCTTTGGTGGCCGGTGACATATTCAGCTACTGCATCACGAGTAGCGACCGCGTCCGCGAAAGCAGTTGACGATATAAGTAAACCAACCGCAGCAACAACGATTGAGCGATATCTCATAGTTAGACCTTATTTATGACCACGAAGTACACTAAGATAAAATAATTAATAAGGCCAGTATTGCTGGCTGTTCTACATAATTATGTATTGGCCGGCGAACGCCGACATATTCTATTTTATGTTCTTCGTGTCCTTCGTGGTCATCATTTCGCGGTAGCGGCTGGATTTCAGTTCGACTGTTGTCGGATGAACGTACCTTCCATGGTTTTCTTCGGTCCCTCCGGTGTCTGACTGAACAGCGTCCAGACATAATGGTTTTCGTCGATGAATTCCCAGGTCTCGGCGTGGTGCTCCTCGTTGCCATCGGCATCGAATGTCCTGAGTTTGTTGACCATCGTCGTGCCTTCGAACTTGGTTTCATATTCGAACACGTCTATTCTCATACCAACTGCGACGAAAAACCCTTTGTAAACCTGATCGCCCGGGTGCCAGTACCAGTACCCTTCAGATACCAGCGTCGGCTGGTCGTTGACCAACGCGTAGTTGAATGAGCGCACTGTGCGTCGAGCCACACCCCATTCAAACACCTGCCACGAATCGCCGAGATGCCATTCTCCGCCAACGAGGCGCGCAAACGGTGCCATGGGGTCAGCATCGGAGGCATGTAATATGGCCGCTGGCGCACTGAGTGTCAGAACTAACAGGACGGTGGCGATATAGCGGGAAGCCGGAAACGGGAAGCGGGAAGTAGCGGTGACTGTTGCAGATCGGGCTAGCCGCCTCCGTCGGTTGTGCGATTGGTGATTCCAGTCGGCTAGTACTTTGTTTGGTCCACCGCGAGGCGATCCATCGGCCCCAGCAGTCCCTGTCCTCAAAGTTGAAAAAACCCGGCATTGGGTAAACATTGCGAGTTACTACAATAGACACACTGTCTTTGCTTATCCTCATAGACATCAAATTACACAAAACGGTGGGTGCAGCCGCTTAACTTCTTTCCACGTCGTGCTTCCCGCTCTGTTACGGCAGGTGTGGCCGTGACAGGTAATCGTGCGATTGCATTTCCTGCAAACGACTTTTGGTTCGTTGGAACTCAAATGATAATTTGCTGCCCTGATAAAGGTTATTGATCGGTTCGGCCGCCGACACAATCAGCTTTACATTGTGATCGTAAAATTCATCGACCAGGGCGATAAGGCGGCGGGCTTGATCTTCGTGCTCCTCAGTCAGCGCCGGTATGTTGGAAATCATGACGGTCTGGAAGCACTTTGCCAGCTCAATATAATCGGCGGTGCCGCGGCCGTCGCCGCAGATCTCGGAAAAATCGAACCATACGATGCCGTCTGCCAGGCATCGTGTCTCTATTTTGCGGCCTTCGACCTTGATCACGACATCAAATTTGCCGGCTTCCGGTGCAATAGCTTCAAAACATTGTTCGAGGTTGTCGTCGGCGATCGGGTCCAGCGGCGAGTGGTAGATCTCGGCTTTTTCCAGGATTCGCAGGCGGTAGTCGGTAGCCCCGTCGAGATGCAGGATAGTCATGCTGTTGTCCAGCATGCGAATCGTCGGCATAAACCGCTCCCGCTGTAGTCCACCCTCATACAGCCGGTCGGGCGGCAGATTCGAAGTTGCTACAAGCACAATACCGCGTTTGAACAACGCCTCGAACAGGTTGCCGAGGATCATCGCATCCGCGATGTCGGAAACGTAAAACTCGTCAAAACAGATGATGCGGGTCTTGTCGGCTATGCGGTCAGCGACTTCGTCGAGCGGGTTTTCACGGTCTTTGAGCTCTTGCAGACGGTAATGCACGACGTGCATAAACCGGTGAAAGTGGCGGCGGATCTTGTCGCCGAAAGGCAAGCAGCCGTAAAACAGATCCATGAGATAGGTCTTGCCACGGCCGACACCGCCCCAGATATAAATGCCACGATGGTCCCGTGATGGTTTGTCGCGAACGAGGCGGTTGCGGAGACGTTCCCAGCGGCCACGACGTTTGCGGTCGGTGATCAGCTCTTCGAACAGCGCCTGCAGATGTTCGACGACGGCATCCTGCGCCGGGTCGTGTTCGAAGCCAGGCTGTGCGATGTCCAGTCGATACCGGTCCCTGGGTGCAATCAGGTGCACATAGGTGGACGACAGGCCCGTAACCGTCTGATCGAAGGCCGGTGTGGAACCGGGTGTACGAAATTGTCCTGTTCGCTCCATGGACCGAGGGCTGTTGTCGATGGCTGATTATTATGGCCGACTCAACTGCGGTGCGCTATTCTTCGGCGAGCTCGCTGATATTTTTAAAGTTATCAAGGGCTTCCGGGTTTGCCAGCGCGTCAATGTTAGTGACCGGATGGTCGTGGATAACATTGCGAACGGCCAGTTCCACGATCTTGCCGCTGATGGTGCGCGGTATATCCGGTACCGCGATGATCTTAGCCGGCACATGCCGGGGAGTCGCATTCTCGCGGATCACCGACCGGATTCTCTGTCTTAGGTCATCAGTCAGCTCGTGATTGTCCTTGAGGCGGACGAACAGGATCACGCGCTCGTCGTCCTGCCACTCCTGACCTACGGCGATACTCTCCACCACCTCGTCCAGCTTTTCCACCTGCCGGTAGATTTCCGCCGTTCCTATACGTACCCCGCCCGGGTTCAGAACGGCATCCGAGCGGCCATAAATGATCAGACCGTCGTGGTCGGTCAGTTCGGCATAATCACCGTGACACCAGATGCCGGGAAACCGGTCGAAATACGCAGAGTGATATTTGCTGCCGTCGGCATCGTTCCAGAAACAAACCGGCATCGACGGAAACGGCGCCGTGCAAACCAACTCACCCTTTTGGTTGTGAACCGGATTTCCAAGCTCGTCGAAGATTTTCACCGCCATACCGAGGCCCCGACATTGGAGCTCACCGCGATAGACTGGCAGGATCGGGTTGCCGATGGCAAAGCACGAAATCAGATCCGTGCCACCGGAAACCGAACACAGCTGCACGTCCTCTTTTATGTCTTGGTAGACGAAATCAAAACTCTCCGGGGCCAACGGGGAACCGGTGGACAGGATTGTCCGTACCGAGCTGAGATCATGTAGCTGACCCGGTTTCAGTGCGGCTTTTGCAAGGGCCGCGATATACCTGGCGCTGGTTCCGAACACGCTGACTTTTTCCTCTTCCGTCATGCGCCAGAGCGCCGAGCCGTCCGGGTGAAACGGTGACCCGTCGTAGAGAACGATCGTTGCACCCGTCGCCAGACCGCTGACCAGCCAGTTCCACATCATCCAGCCACAGGTCGTGAAATAGAACAGGCGCTCGTCGGCCTTAAGGTCGACGTGCAACACGAACTCCTTGTTGTGCTGGATGAGCGTTCCACCGGCCCCGTGCACGATGCATTTTGGAACGCCGGTCGTACCTGATGAATAAAGTATGTATATCGGATGATTGAAGGGCAGGGCTGTAAACTCGATGTCATCGGCAGTAGCCAGGTAGTCACTAAACAATGCCGCCCGAGGTAACGCCGACAAGTCCGGCTGCGAATTCAGGAACGGTACGACTGCAATTGCCTCGATGCTCGGTATCGCGTCGGCAATGCGCCGCACCTGATCGAGTGAGTCGATACGTTTACCGTTGTAGCGATAGCCATCGGCGGTAAAGAGAATGCGCGGCTCGATCTGTCCGAATCGGTCCAGCACACCGTCGAAACCGAAATCCGGTGAACAGGAGGACCAGATTGCACCGATACTCGTCGCCGCCAACATGGCAATTACGGTTTCGGGGATGTTGGGCATGAAGCCGCAAATGCGATCGCCCGGCGCAATGCCGAAAGCGCGCAACGACGCGGCGAGTCTCGCCACCTGCCGGTACAGATCCGCGTAGCTTAGTTCGTCGCGACGACCGTCCTCGCCGCGAAAGATTATTGCCGCGTGATCATCGCGACGCGGTAGCAGGTTTTCTGCAAAGTTGAGCCGGCTTCCTTCGAACCATCGCGCCCCTGGCATGTTTTTGCCGTTTGTTAGTACCTTGTCCCAGGGTTGGGTGGCGCGGATGCCGCAGAATTTCCAGACGGCGGCCCAGAATTGTTCCGGTTGTTCGATCGACCAGCGATACAGCTCGCCGTAGTCACTTATGCTGGCGGATGCGGTGTCGTTCACGTGCGCAATAAAACGCGTGAGGTTTGCGTTTGCAATTCGCTCGCCCGAGGGTTGCCAGAGGGGTGTGGTCACTAGGCGTTACAGATCCTGATGGTTGGGCCCGGAGCCGCCTTCGGGTGGTACCCAGTCAATGATTTCATACGGATCCTTGATATCGCAGGCCTTACAGTGCACACAATTGGCCGCATTGATTTGCAGGCGCCGTTTGCTATCGAGGTCCTCGACCATTTCGTAAACGCCCGCAGGACAGAACAGGGTGCAGGGATTGCCGTATTCTTCCGCGCAGCGCGTCGCGCAGATATCGGTGTCGGCCACTTTCAAATGTACGGGCTGATCCTCATCGTGAGCGAGTGAGGCGTAATACACCGATGACAGGCGATCCCGCGGCGGCAGATCTCGGTCGACCCAGGAGCGGGCCGGCGAGCTACGGGTAATCTTCTTCAGGCGAGCATGGTCGGCGTGATTTTTTAGGGTCCATGGCAATCGTCCTGCCGTGGCCGTTTCGAGTGCCGCATTGATGAGTCCGGGCCAGAGACCCGCGCGAAAACCGGGCCGGATGTTGCGAACCCGGTGCAATTCCTTGCCACCCGGGCCTTCGCGCCAGCGTGCATCGAATCCGTCACTGGTACTCGTCTCTGCCAGATGCTCAGCCGCCGCCATGCCGCATTGCAGTGCCAGGTGCACGCCCTTGATCTTTGGCACATTTAGCGTACCTGCCGCATCGCCGATGACAAGCGCACCGGGCATGTCCATTCGTGGCAGCGATTGCAGCCCCCCCTCGATCAGTGATCGCGCACCGGCAGAAATGATCTCGCCGTCTTCAAACAGGGGCCTCACGCTCGGATGGTGTTTGAATTGCTGAAACGCCTCGAACGGGTCGAACTTCGGGTCTTTATAGTCCAGCCCGGCCACGAATCCCACATAGATACGATCCTGGTCCAGATGGTAGAGGAAGCTGCCCCCGTAAGTGCTGTGATCCAGTGGCCACCCGATCGTATGGCGGACCAGACCCGGTTCGGCCCGTCCTTCGGGTAGCTGCCACAGTTCTTTGAAACCCAGCCCGAAAGTTTGCGGCGACCGGTTCTTGTCCAGGCCAAAGCGCCGGTTTAGTTGTTTGGTCAGACTACCCCGGCATCCTTCCGCAATAATGGTAACGCCGGCACGGATATCGACCCCCGGCGTGTAGTTCGGACCGTGTTCGCCTGTTTTCGTAACACCCATGTCACCGCTGCCGACGCCAATAACACGACCGTCGTCGTCATACAGCGGCGCGGTACCCGAAAAGCCCGCAAACACATCGACGTCCAGGCGCTCAGCCTGCTGCGCCAGCCAGTGGCACAGTTCACCCAGCGAGACGATATAGTTGCCGCGGTTGTGCATCTGCGGTGGTGTCGGCAGCCGCCATCGCCGCTTCTTCGTCAGCAGGAAAAACTCGTCACGCCGGGCAGGAACTGCGATGCCGGGAAAGGCATCGGCCCAACCGGGCAATAATTCCTCCAGGGGTTTCGGCTCGAGAACGGCTCCGGACAATGAATGGGCGCCGATCTCCGAAGCTTTTTCCAGCACGCAGATGCTCGCATTTGTTTTCAGTTGCTGCAGACGAATTGCGCACGCGAGTCCCGCCGGACCTGCACCGACAATAACGAAATCGTATTCCAGCGTATCGCGGTCAGTCACAAGGCTAGTCCTGAGTCTTGAGACCCGAGTCCTGAGCAATTGGCGCAACCGCGCCGGCGGTGTAGTTCATTTTCCAATTTGTATCGGTGTCCTTCGTGGTCTTATACGCGGCGGCGCAACTTCCCGCTTCCCGCTCGGGAGGCGTCACAACGCCTCTACTTCGGCTGCATTCTAATCGCGCCGTCCAGCCTGATGGTCTCGCCGTTCAGCATCGTCGACTCATATATATAGGCGACGAGGTCGGCATACTCTTCCGGTCGGCCGAGCCGCGACGGGAAGGGCACCTGGGCACCCAGCGACTTCTGAATCTCAGGCGGCAGTATGTCCATCATCGGCGTCGCAAAAATGCCGGGCGCAATCGTCATAACCCGAATTCCGAGGCGTGCAAATTCTCTCGCCAGCGGCAAAGTCATGCCAACCATCCCACCCTTAGACGCCGAGTAAGCGGCCTGACCGATCTGACCTTCAAACGCCGCTACTGACGCCGTATTGACGATAACGCCACGTTCTCCCTCATCGTTGGGTTCGTTACTCTGCATGGCATTGGACGCGGCCTTCGACAGCAGAAAGGTTCCGATGAG
>CAZJFQ010000007.1:0-18199 GCA_964545335.1 uncultured Gammaproteobacteria bacterium
CAGCCATTGAAGGGCGCCATTGGCCAGCAGACTACAATGGCCTATGCCGTTGTCGAATTCGAACGCATCAAGACGGTAGCGGATCTCGATGACGGCGTCGCCGCGGCAAACGAGAATGGTAAGACGGTTATGCTCGACTTCTACGCCGACTGGTGCGTGTCCTGTAAAGAAATGGAAAAGTACACCTTCGCGGACCCCCGTGTCATAAAGGCACTGTCCGGCACAGTGCTGCTGCAAGCCGATGTAACGGCAAACGACGAGGCCGATCAGACGCTGCTCAGGCACATGGGGATCTACGGGCCCCCGACCATTGCCTTCTTTGGGCTCGATGGCAAAGAGGCGGCCGGTTATCGCGTGGTAGGATTCATGCCCGCGGACGAGTTTCACCTGCATATCAACGACGCCTTTGGCCTTTAGAGACAACTCGTAATCTGCCATGCGCCAGGCTTTCATACTCATTCTGCTCCTGGCGCTCGCCGCTGTCGGTGGTTTCGTCGTCTACCAGTACGTCCTAAAGAAACCGCCGGAACAGGCATTACACGGCATGCGCCCTGAATTCGTCCTGAAAGACGTTGATGGCCAGCCCCGTTCGATCACTGAGTGGGATGGGCAGGCACTGATCGTCAACTTCTGGGCCACCTGGTGCCGGCCCTGCCTCAGGGAGATCCCGCTCCTCAATTCTCTCCAGTCCCGGTTGGGCGGGCAGTCCGTCCAGGTCATCGGCATCGCCGTGGATGAGATCGATGAAGTTCGACGCTTTATGAGCGGGGAGCTCGAAATCACCTACCCGGTGCTGGTCGGCGGCTCGGACGCTGTTGCGGCAGCTGAGGCTTTCGGCATTGAATTCATCGGCCTGCCCTACACCGCTTTTACCGACCGCCAGGGACGGATCCTGGGAGTACATCTGGGCGAACTCACTGCCGAGGACGCGGCCGGCTACCTGTCCCGACTCGACTGATCCACCCGCCTTGCCGAGGCCCGCGTGCCCATCTCGGGGGTGTGATGTCGCGATCTTGCCGCTAAAATACCGTATCTTGTTGCGATCGTGCCGCAACAACAATAACAACGGTATTATGGCGCAGGTCCTGCTCATCAACGGCCCGAATCTGAACATGCTCGGCACACGGGAGCCACAGCACTATGGCCGGGAGACGTTGAGCGAGCTGGAAAACCACCTGGAGCAACTCGCCCGCGCTGCTGGCCATCACCTTACGGGATTCCAGAGCAACGCCGAAGCAGAACTCGTGGAGCGGGTACAGGCCGCTCGAGAGGACGGTACGGACTTTATTCTGATCAACCCGGCCGCTTTTACTCACACCAGCATCGCGTTGAGAGATGCCCTCGCGGCAGTGGCCATTCCATTCATCGAAATCCACATCTCAAATATTTACGCGCGCGAACCATTTCGACAGCAGTCCTTTTTTTCCGACCTGGCCGTGGGATGCGTCACAGGTCTTGGCGCTCAAGGCTACGAACTGGCACTTATGGCTGCGGTGCGTCACCTGGACACAGACATCACAGCGCAATGATCGATCACGCAGGGGTCAGCGATGGATATAAGAAAAGTAAAGAAACTCATCGAATTGCTGGAGGAATCGGGGATCGCTGAGATCGAAATTACGGAAGGTGAAGAGTCAGTCCGCATCAGTCGTTATCCCGGTAATCCGCCTGCAGCCCCAACGGTGCCAGGTGCCCCGCCCGCGGCGATTCCGACACCAGCTGCGGAACCGGCCGCGGAACAGATTCCAGCAACCGCACCGGCGAGCGGGCATACGGTAACGGCGCCTATGGTTGGCACCTTTTATGCTTCGCCTGCCCCCGGTGCCAAGCCCTTTGTTGAGATAGGCAGCGAAGTTAACGTCGGAGATACGCTATGTGTCATCGAAGCCATGAAGATGATGAATCAGATCGAATCAGAAGTGGCCGGGCGGGTCGTTTCCGTTCTGGTTGAAAATGGCGAACCGATCGAATTCGATCAACCCCTTTTCATCATCGAGTAATCAGACTTCGATGACGCTCCTCATACATGCGATAACCTGACATGCTGGAAAAAGTAGTCATCGCAAATCGAGGCGAAATTGCGCTGCGGATTCTTCGCGCATGCAAAGAACTCGGTATACGCACCGTAGCCGCGCATTCAACGGCAGATGAAAACCTCAAGCATGTTTTGCTCGCGGATGAGAGCGTCTGCATCGGTCGGCCGGCACCGGCGGACAGCTACCTGAACATGCCCGCCATCATCAGCGCCGCGGAAGTTACCGATGCTGTCGCAATTCATCCGGGGTACGGGTTTCTTTCCGAGAACGCCGATTTCGCGGAACGGGTTGAGCAAAGCGGATTTACTTTTGTCGGACCGCGCGCCGATACCATCCGGCTCATGGGCGACAAGGTGGCAGCGATTGCTGCAATGAAGAGTTCCGGCGTGCCGTGTGTGCCGGGCTCCGGAGGCCCGCTGGGCGACGACACGGAAGAAAACTTTCGAATCGCCCGCGACATCGGCTATCCAGTCATCATCAAGGCCGCGGGCGGCGGCGGCGGTCGCGGCATGCGGGTGGTGCATTCCGAGCCCTCGCTGCTGAATGCCATCACGATAACCAAAAGCGAGGCAATGGCTGCTTTTGGCAATGATACGGTGTACCTCGAAAAGTTCCTTGAACACCCTCGTCATGTGGAATTTCAGGTGCTGGCGGACAATCACGGCAACGCGGTGCACCTCGTCGAGCGTGATTGTTCCATGCAACGACGTCATCAAAAGGTCCTCGAAGAAGCTCCGGCACCGGGGATGAGCGTGAAACAGCGGCACGAATTGGGCGCCCGTTGTGTCGAGGCGTGCCAGGAAATTGGCTACCGTGGTGCCGGTACCTTCGAGTTTCTTTGCGAGGACGGTCAGTTTTTCTTCATCGAGATGAATACCCGAATTCAGGTTGAACACCCGGTAACGGAAATGATTACCGGGATCGATATCGTTCGCGAACAACTTACAATAGCCGCTGGCGAACGGTTGTCGTTTGATCAGTCGGACGTCTCAATACGCGGTCATGCGCTGGAGTGCCGGATCAATGCGGAAGACCCCAGAGACTTCACGCCATGTCCGGGCACTATCAACCAGTGGCACGCACCCGGTGGACCGGGTGTTCGGGTCGATAGCCACATCTATTCAGGCTACCGCGTGCCCCCGTTCTATGACTCGCTGATCGGAAAACTGATCGTCCACGGCGACACCCGGGAAACTGCGATAGCACGCATGCAGACCGCTCTCGACGAAATCGTGATCGAAGGTATAAAGACCAACATTCCGCTGCACCAGGAGATCTGTAATCATGGCGCATTCAAAGCCGGTGGAACCGATATCCACTATCTGGAAAAGCGCCTTAGAATCTAGCTCAGGAGGCCGCGGCAATCTGATTAGTTGCCGACCGAGTACCCAACAGGTCGTCCGCCGTGTCTCAGCTGAAACTTTCATTCGATCTCGATCAGCGCGACCCACCTGTCATCGAGTTCATCCTGTTCGAGCTGGGCGCGTGGTCCGTTTCCCTCGAATCCGGTGGCGGCGACCGGGTGCTTGAGCCGGCACACGGTACCGCTCCTCTAGGGCAGACGACCCGACTCAGTGCACTATTTGCAGCTGATGCCGACCCGGATGGTATCCAAAATACCCTCGCACGAACGCTGCATCGGACACAACCGGTCCGGTGTGACGTGACGCTGGTCGACGACCATGATCGGGAAGCCATCGACCGCCAGCATTGGCAAGCGATGTCGTATGGTCGGCGCTGGTGGATCTGACCTCAGGGCGCGGCGCCCTCCGTTGATGAGGGTGATCAAATTGTTGTCAAGCTCGATCCGGGAGTCGCATTGGGCCCGGGACGACACCCGACTACGGGCATGTGCCGGAAATGGCTGCAAGACGATCCGCCGGTCGGGCTCAACGTGCTCGACTATGGCGCCCGGTCCGGGATTCTGGCGATCGCTGCACCGCGACTCGGGGCCGGCAGAGCCACCGTGGCCGATTCAGATCCCCAAGCGTTGCAATCTACGCCAGCCAACGCGATGAAATATAACGTCAGCAACCCTCTGCTCGTTACGAAACCGATTCCATTGGCAAGCGCGAGTTTCGATGTCTTGCTGGCAAATATCCTGGCCGGCACTTGGCAAGGCCTGGCGGAGTCTTTCGCCGCGGTAATTCGCCCGGGCCGGCGGATCGCATCGTCTGGATTCCTCGACCGGCACGCGCGGGCAGTGGCGGCTAATTATGAGACGTGGTTTGATATGTTGGAACCCTTGGTCGTGAAGGAATGGGTCCTGCTGACCGGTCAACGCAAGAAATCCCCCTCGAATGTACACGCAGTGTCCTGAATGCCGCACAATTTTCCGCGTTACAGCGGAGGATCTGAAAATTGCGGGCGGAAATGTTCGTTGTGGGCACTGCACCCGCGTATTCAGTGCGATCGGAGTGCTGTTTGAAAGCCTGACGGCAGTCAAGACAACCGGCGGCGGCGATCGGGATGACGCTCCCGCGCGTGCAGAATCAGGCTACGAAACGAGCTTTAACGAGAACCTTGGCGGTGTAATCGACGATATCGACCTTGAGCGACTGCCGTCGGGACCGGAGTCGATTGCCGACGACGCCCTAAGCCTGATCGACGAATTAGCGCAGGCGCTGGAAGCCGGCGACGACTCGGGCCGGGGCGCAGCGACAGAAAACATCACCCAAAGCCTGGAAAAAGATCGGAAAACGGCACAGTGGGAAGACATATTCCAGGCCTCGGCCACGGCCGCTAAACCCGACCAGTCGGCAGATGACGAAGGCAAAGTGTGGCCACCCCCCGTGCATCCGATGGCTCTGGTCGAGGACAAGGCCGCGGGTACACGCGCCGGGGCCCGGCTACGCAGGCCACAATGGGCCATAGCAGCCGGTGTGCTCACACTCCTGCTCGGTCTGCAGTGGATTCACTTCAACAGATTCCAGCTTGTGGCACAGCCGACGCTGGGACCATCAGTACAGGCAGCCTATTCCATCCTGGGGCTGCAACTGACACCGGCGGGAGAAATCACTGAGTACGAAATTCGGCACTGGGGCGCCTTCGCGACCTCGGGTGACATCCCGCAGCTCACTGTCAGAACACAACTAACCAACACAGCGACCTTTCGGCAACCGTTTCCGATCATCCGCCTGGTTGTAGAAGACCGCTGGGCCGACCGGGTCGGCATGCGTGATTTCGAACCACACGAGTACCTGCCACAGAATCATAAAGCGAGGAAGTTCCTACGGCCCAACGAGCGCATCGAGGCGGATATTTCGGTCGTTGACCCCGGCCCTGATGCACGTAGCTTCAAGATCGATGTCTGCCTAAGAAATGATCGTGGAACAATAGTTTGCGCCGAAGATTTCGTGCGGGATCAAACTTTGGTCGGCAGTAATCTTTGACAGCGCTGATTTTGGCGCTAATATCGACGAACTTTCGGATCATTCGGACTACGATTCAGCGCTTTCAAAACATTTCCAAACCAAACATACGCAAACGACAACCAATAAAAGCGCTGCACAAGGATTCGGTTTACTTACCTTCGGAACCGGATCGATCAGCAAACATATTGCATACACACATTTGAGTCTTTTCGAAGAGTACGCGGAGGTTATTCTTCGGTAACAGGGTCTCTGCAGAAAACCCTGATAGCTATGTGGCCCCTCGGGGGGGTGTGATCAAGCGGGCGTAACCAGGCAGTGGCAGGATCCAGGCAGACCAGACGCAAACGGCAACAGGGTTGCGGCACGACCTGCCCGATTCCGTTGCGTGATGCCACCGCACAGGCGCTTGATACTTATTTCCGCCATCTCAACGGCCACGATCCCGGGGAGCTTTACAATCTCGTCCTGCACGAGGTGGAGCAACCGCTTTTTGAAGCCGTTCTGGACTTCACGGGCGGTAACCAGAGTCAGGCAGCAGCTATTCTGGGCATCAACCGGGGCACGCTGCGCAAAAAACTCAGGGCCTACGGTCTCTCCGACTGACCCCAATCCGCCTATCTGATATCTTTGCCGGGTTATTTTCGCCAACGCGCGCGGCCATCGGAACGTCAGCTTCACAGGCCACCCGCCCGGGTATCAGGGGGATTGCGAACTCAATGAAACCAGTCAAACGCGCACTTGTCAGTGTGTCCGACAAGAACAATATCAATGACTTCGTTCGCGAACTGCATGCGCTGGGAATCGAAATTATTTCTACCGGTGGTACAGCCCGGCTCCTTGCGGGCGCCGGCATTCCCGTCAAACAAGTGGCCGACTACACCGGCTTTCCTGAAATCATGGATGGCCGCGTCAAGACGCTTCATCCTGCTGTTCACGCAGGCATTCTCGGTCGTCGCGGCATCGACGATTCGACACTCTCCGAACATGATTTCGAATTTATTGATCTCGTCGTCGTCAATCTGTATCCATTCGAAGACACCGTGGCACAACCGGACTGCAAATTGTCCGACGCCGTGGCACAGATCGACATTGGTGGACCCGCAATGCTCCGGGCTGCCGCAAAAAACCACGACAACGTCGCAGTCGTAACTGACCCTGAAGACTACACGTCAGTACTCGAGGCCCTGCGAAACAACGATGGCACAGTGCCGGATGAATTGCGGTTTGAGCTTGCAGTAAAGGCGTTTGCGCATACGGCAGGTTACGACGCTGCGATTGCCGTCTATCTGCAGCGCTACCTGGCCACACAGGATGACGCACGATTTCCCGAATCGCTGTTGCTCAAATTCAAACGAAAACAAAACCTGCGGTATGGGGAAAACCCACATCAGCAGGCCGCATTTTATGAAGAGCATCCGGTTCGTGGTTTGTCACTAGCCGGAGCAACATTGCATCAGGGCAAGGAACTGTCATTCAACAACATTGCCGACGCCGACACGGCGCTCGACTGCGCAAAGTCGTTTTACGAGCCCGCCTGCATCATCGTCAAACACCAGAATCCCTGTGGTGTCGCCGTTGACGAAAGCATCCTCGAAGCCTATCGGCGTGCCTATTCGACCGACCCCATGTCTGCGTTCGGGGGAATTATTGCCTGCAACCGGCAGGTGACGGCCGAAGCGGCACATGAGATTGTTGCAAAGCAATTCCTGGAGGTCATCATCGCACCGGAATTTGATGCCGGCGCGCTCGAAATCATCGCCGACAAACCGGCCGCACGCGCATTGTCGACGGGCTGGTGGGAAATGGAACCTGTCAGCGGTCTGGACATGAAACGTGTTATCGGTGGGCTGCTGGTACAGGATCGTGATACCGCCCTCACCAGCCCTGATGAAACTGACCTCGTCACATCAAGGGCGCCGACAGAACATGAGATCCGGGATCTTCTTTTTGCCTGGAAAGTCGTCAAGTTCGTCAAGTCGAATGCCATCGTGTTCGCCAAGGATCAGATGACCATTGGTATCGGCGCCGGCCAGATGAGCCGGGTATACAGCACCCGGATCGCCGCAATGAAAGCGGCCGATAACGGTCTTGCAGTCAAGGGCTCAGTGATGGCGTCCGATGCTTTCTTTCCGTTTCGTGATGGCATCGACCAGGCCGGGGAACATGGAGTTACCGCTATCATTCAGCCCGGTGGCTCACGACGCGACCCGGAAGTAATAGCCGCTGCGGACGAACACGGTATCGCGATGTTGTTCACCGGTATTCGTCATTTCAGGCACTGACAAATGACGAACAACAAATCCCATCTCGCCGGCACCTTGTTGCCGGTTACTCGTCACAACAGGACAACATGAAATGAAGGTCCTCATTGTGGGTGGTGGCGGCCGTGAACACGCGTTGGCCTGGAAGGTGGCGCAGTCGCCGCGCGCCGACGCGGTGTTTGTTGCGCCCGGCAATGCAGGTACCGCGCTTGAGCCTGATGTTACCAATATTGATATCCGTGCCGAAGACATCGACCAGTTGGTCGCGTTAGCCCGGAATGAAAAAATCGATCTCACAATTGTCGGTCCGGAGGCACCCCTGGTTGCAGGAATTGTTGATGAATTCGCAGCAGCCGGACTGCGCTGTTTCGGTCCGACTCGGGCGGCTGCACGACTGGAAGGATCCAAGGCGTTCACCAAAAAGTTTCTCGAGCGGCGCAATATTCCTACTGCCAGCTACCGGGCTTTCACCGACGCTGCAGCGGCGATGGAGTATATCGGGCAGCAGGGCGTTCCGATCGTAGTCAAAGCAGATGGTTTGGCGGCCGGTAAGGGTGTAATCATTGCGACAACTGTCGATGCAGCACAGAAAGCAGTGGAATCAATGCTCTCAGGCATGGCATTTGGTGCTGCCGGGAGCTGCGTCGTGGTCGAAGAGTTCCTCACCGGAGAGGAAGCCAGCTTCACGGCAATGGTGGATGGTTCGCACATACTTCCTCTGGCCACATCCCAGGATCATAAAGCGCGCGATGACGGCGACAATGGCCCCAATACGGGTGGCATGGGCGCTTACTCACCGGCGCCTGTGATTACCCAGGAAATCTTTGAAAGGATCATGCAGGAGATCATCGAGCCAACGGTGCACGGTCTCGCCGACGAGGATTGCCCGTATACCGGGGTTTTGTACGCAGGCTTGATGATCGATGAGGATGGCACACCGGACGTACTGGAGTTCAACGTTCGTTTTGGCGACCCGGAGACTCAGCCGATTCTGATGCGCATGGAAAGCGATCTTATCGACTTATGCGAAGCCGCGCTTGCCGGCAAATTGAACGACGTGACCGCCCGCTGGGATGAGCGGGCTGCCCTGGGTGTTGTCATGGCCGCCAGCGGTTATCCGGGAGACTACCAAAAAGGAGATCGGATCATCGGGTTACCGATCAGACCGGCAGCACACAGCAAGGTTTTTCACGCCGGCACAAGACTCGACGGCGATCAGGTTCTCACCTCAGGCGGACGTGTGCTTTGCAACGTTGCTCTCGGCGACAGCGTGACTATCGCGAAGGAAAAGGCATACCTGCTCACAGAAAAGATCAGCTGGCCCGGCGCGTTTTACCGAAAAGACATCGGTCACCGTGCGATCGCGCGGGAAAAGAAGAATTGAGGCGCTAGGCACTAGGCCCTGGGCACAAAAACGCGTTAGCGTCTAATCAGGTGTACCTGCTTGTGTAAGAGAAATAGTCGGTTTTTCTTTCTTGCTGCGACTCTTCTGGAGCCCTAGCGCCCAGAGCCTAAGAACCAAGCGTCGCCGGCCTGAACTCAGGCCAGCTAGCGCTTCATCGCCTCAAAGAAACCCGAGTTGGTCTTTGCGTCCTTCATCTTGTTGAGCAGAAACTCGACCGCGGCAAGCTCATCCATCGGGTGGAGCAGCTTGCGCAGGATCCACATCTTCTGCAATTCATCCGGTTCGGTAAGCAGCTCTTCCTTACGCGTACCCGAGCGGTTGATATTGATTGCCGGAAACACCCGTTTCTCTGAAATACGGCGATCCAGATGGATCTCCATGTTGCCCGTGCCTTTGAATTCCTCGTAGATCACGTCGTCCATCTTGGATCCGGTCTCGATCAATGCAGTTGCAATGATCGTCAGGCTGCCACCTTCCTCAATATTTCGTGCGGCCCCGAAAAACCGCTTGGGACGTTGCAGTGCACTCGCATCGACACCACCCGTGAGCACCTTGCCCGATGACGGAACGACTGTATTGTAGGCACGCGCCAGGCGTGTAATCGAATCAAGAAGAATGACCACGTTAGCCTTGTGTTCGACCAGTCGTTTGGCCTTCTCGATCACCATTTCGGCGACTTGCACGTGGCGACTGGCGGGCTCGTCAAATGTGCTCGAAACCACTTCACCGCGCACCGTTCGTTCCATTTCGGTGACTTCTTCCGGCCGCTCATCGATCAGCAGCACAATAAGAATACAATCCGGATGGTTGGCGGTAATCGAACACGCGATGTTCTGCAGCAACATGGTCTTGCCGGCTTTGGGTGGAGACACGATGATCCCGCGTTGACCCTTCCCAATGGGCGCGGTCAGATCGATGATTCGTGCGGTGAGATCTTCTGTGCTCCCGTTGCCCTGCTCCAGTTTCATGCGTTCATTCGGAAACAAGGGAGTCAGGTTTTCAAACAGGACCTTGTATCTTGCCGCTTCGGGTTTGTCGTGATTAATCTCCCCGACTTTGAGCAGGGCGAAATATCTCTCACCATCTTTGGGAGGCCGAATAAGACCGGCAACTGTATCGCCGGTACGCAGGTTAAAACGCCGTATCTGGCTGGGCGAAACATAGATATCGTCGGGACCTGCCAGATAGGAACCGTCAGACGATCGAAGGAAGCCAAATCCGTCCTGGAGAATCTCCAGAACACCGTCTCCCCAGATGTCTTCACCGTTTTTTGCGCGCTCTTTGAGTATCGCAAAGATGATGTCCTGCTTTCGCGAGCGGGCCAGGCTTTCGAGGCCGATGCCTTCAGCCAGTTCGACCAGCTCGGAAGCCGGTTTTGCTTTCAGTTCAGTCAGATTCATGGCTTGCTTCTTTTGCGCAAGTTCCGAGTCATCGATTACTTCCACATCTTCATTGTCGGGAAATCGCTCGACTCCGGATCTCTTGCGACGAGGTCGTTTGCGACCATTGCCGTCAGGCGATTTGGACCGGTTCCCGCCCTTGGACCGGGTCCGCGCCGAATTCCCAAGGTAGCCCCTCACAGGTACTCCTCCAGAAATTCTGCTATTTGCTGTTTTGACACAGCACCAACCTTTTGTGCCTCCACCGTACCGTTTCGGAACAACATGAGTGTCGGGATGCTTCTGATGCGGTAGCGGGGCGGTACACTCGGATTCTCGTCAATATTGAGCTTCGCTATCTTCAGCCGGCCGTCAAACTCTTCCGCAATCTGGTCCAGAATGGGGGCAATCATCTTGCATGGCCCGCACCATTCCGCCCAGAAATCGATTAATACGGGTTGATTGGAATTCAGAACGTCTTGTTCAAAACTCTGGTCCGAAGTATGGATTATGCAATTACTCACCTGTGGTACTCCTGAAGCCGTGAGTTCGAAAATTGACTTCATCGCTGATTGTCGTAATCAAGGCAGACAACAATGTGACGTACGGTGCTCGGTAAGGCACAATCTCGCAGCACTCCTGCGGCGTATTGTGGATATGTGAGCTGGTAGAGTGGTCCGGGAGGTGCGGACAGATCCGCATCGATCGGTTCATATTGGAACCCGTCTGGCGGGAATTTGCAAGTGTCGGGATCACCGTTTGAGGGGCCCGAACAGGTCCGAAATGACAGAACCACTGTTCACAGAAACACTTTTTGATGACCTGGGGCTGGACCAGGTGCTGATTGACGGCATTTCGGACGCCGGGTTCGAGCGCTGTACTCCGATCCAGGCCAGGGCCCTGCCTGAGGCGCTCAGCGGTCGTGACGTAGCCGGACAGGCGCAGACAGGCACCGGCAAGACGGCCGCCTATTTGCTCGCCGGTTTCCAACGGCTGCTATCGACTCCGGCTCTGCCGGCGCGACGGACTACTGATCCGAGGGCCGTCATATTGGCGCCGACACGGGAACTTGCGATTCAGATCGCCTCCGACGCCGAGCTGCTTGGCACGCATACCGGACTGACCTTTGGCCTCGTATATGGCGGCACGGACTACGAGCGACAACGACGGGTGCTGCAACAAGGTGTCGACGTGCTGATCGGTACACCGGGCCGGTTCATCGACTATTTCAAGCAACGGATCTTCAGTCTTGCGGCCGTGCAGGTGTTGGTCCTCGATGAAGCGGATCGGATGTTCGACTTAGGCTTCATTCGCGATATACGGTATCTGTTGCGGCGTATGCCACCGCACTCGCAGCGACTGAATTTGCTGTTTTCGGCGACCTTGTCACATCGGGTGCTCGAACTCGCATATGAGCACATGAATGATCCGGAACTCATCCGCATCGACCCGGAAAAGATAACCGCGCAGGGAATTCGCCAGAGCATCTACTTTCCTGCTAACACGGAGAAGCTCCCGCTGCTGATCGGATTGCTCAGGGCGATGCAGGCAACGCGCACGATGATTTTTGTCAATACCAAGCGGGAAGCCGAAAAGCTCGAAGCCTGGCTCGGTGCGAACGGATTTCAGGCACAGGCCATTTCCGGCGATGTGCCGCAGAAAAAACGCCTCAGAATGCTGCGGGCATTCCAGGCGGGCGAGCTGCCGATCCTGATCGGCACGGACGTCGCATCCCGTGGTTTGCACATACCGGGCGTCAGCCACGTCATCAATTATGACCTGCCCCACGAAGCGGAGGATTACGTCCACCGAATCGGTCGCACGGCCCGGGTCGGCGCGATCGGCGACGCCATCAGTTTTGGCTGTGAGCAGTATGTGGTCTCACTGCCGGAAATCGAAACTCTGATCGATTACAAGATACCGGTGTCGGCAATCGAGCCGGATATACTGGCCGAGGTGGTTGAACCCAAAAAAATGCCGCCCAGATATCGCGACAGTCAGGGCAAAGGTCGCAGCCGACGCGGTAAGAAAGGCAAACGGCCTCAACGTCAATCGAGCCGTAACCGATAGCAGTCAGACAAACAGATCGCTGACACCATCCACAGCATCAAAACTGTAAAAATCGCGGGCCGGCGCACCGGTATCCGGGCATCGGATCGCGATCTGACGTGAAACACCTGCCCGACGCGCCGCCTGCAGTACACCGATCGTATCATCCACCAGCAAGGCACGCGCGTCATCATATGCAGCATCTTTTCGTAGCAACGGCCAGAATGCCGGTTCCTGTTTAGGTACACCAAAATCGTGCGCGGAATACAGTGACTCGAAATAATCGGCAATGCCGGTGCGCTCCATTTTTATCGACAGGGCGTTGCTGTCCGCATTGGTTACCAGCAACACACGCTTCCCGTCTCGGATCAACTGTTCAAGAAATTCGATGACACCATGATGAAGTTGAACCAGATCGGCACAATCTCGTTTGATTGCGGTTACGTCGATTCCGAGTTCCCGGCTCCAGTAGTCCAGTCGATACCAGTCCAGCGTACCTTCCTTGCCACGAAATACCGGTGTCAGCTTCTCTCTTGCCGCCGCGTACGACATTCCATGGGCGCGACCGTAATGTTCAGGAATGACCTCGCGCCAGAAGCGCGTATCAAATCGAAGATCGAGCAAAGTACCGTCCATATCGAGCAGGACGGTTTCGACCGCTCGCCAATTGACATGCATGCTGTTGGCAGTCGCCATCGCGCGTATGATGTGCCCGCTATGCAGACTACGACCTCTTAAGCACATTTAAGATCAGGATTTCAAAGTATGGCGCTTCCGCCTGAATCTGTCATTGAGCCGGTCATAACGATCGCACAGCAAGCCAGTGATGCGATCCTGGAAGTGTACGAGTCGGCATTTACAGTCACCAAGAAAGCCGACAATTCCCCCCTCACCGCCGCTGACCTGGCTTCTCATCAGACCATAGTTGACGGTTTGCAGGCGCTTGAACCGCCGCTGCCTGTTTTGTCCGAGGAATCCTTTGATGACGACTATTCGCTTAGATCCGACTGGCAGGAATACTGGCTCGTCGATCCGCTGGACGGAACCAGGGAATTTGTCAGGCGCAACGGCGAGTTCACTGTCAACATCGCACTGATCCATGAACATCGTCCCGTGCTCGGCGTAGTGCATGTGCCGGTAACCAACATGACCTATTTTGGGTACGCCGGTGGCGGCGCGTTTCGCAGCCGCGGAGGCGCGACGGCCGAGCCTATTGCGGTCAGGAAACTCGGCCCCGGACCTGTGCGCGTGGTCGGCAGTCGCTCTCACCGAGACGAAAGCCTAGACCAGTTTCTCGCCGCTCTCGGCGACTACGATCTGGTGGGCGTGGGCAGCTCGATAAAGTTCCTGATGGTCGCTGAGGGCAAAGCGGACATCTATCCCCGGCTGGGCCCGACCTCGGAGTGGGACACGGCAGCAGCCGATGCAGTTGTCGAAGCGGCAGGTGGCCGGGTTACCGATACTTCCGGCGGACCCCTGCTCTACAACGCGGTACCGGATATCCTAAATCCGTCATTTCTGGTCTATGGCGACGCCAGCCGCAACTGGCTGGAGCTGCTGGCCGGATCACCGAAACCCCACGATTAAGCTGGGATAATCAAAAAGTTAGAAAAGATTGTCCGACGCCCCGCGGATGGATTGCGGAAAATGCGAAGCGTACGTCCGGGTCATTTTTCGCGGGTGGAAATGAAGACCAGATGTTACGCGGCGTTCAGGGTCCAGCTTGCCATAACGTCCGAAATCTTTTGCCAAAACTTGAGGCCTTGGCTAAGCTAACGCGGTGATATCGGACCCGGCAGTGACCCGTTTCCCAGGCGCACCCCGCGCCGTAGAAGGTCGCGTGAACCGAGGAATCTCTCAATCCCCTATGTCCATGGTAGACAACGTCGATACCGAACTCTTCCAGAATAAGCGCAAACTCAAAGACTTGAGGATCGAACATCGGGATCTTGATGACGTCATTGGCAAACTGGCCCACGACAGTCACGTGGATCAGTTGCAGCTGCGGCGACTCAAAAAGCGCAAGCTGTTTCTCAAGGACCTGATCACCAAACTCGAGAGCGAACTTATTCCGGACCTGAACGCATAAGACAGTCTGTTCGGGCTGTCCCCCCAACCGCCCGCCGGCGGCGTTGTGCCGGTAGTATGTTCCTGTACGATTGCTTTGATCCGGTTCCCATGATCCGCATAAACCAGACCCTGAGTATCGGGGAGGAAGAGTTCGAGGAGCGTTTTATACGGGCGTCCGGACCGGGCGGTCAGCATATCAACAAGGTATCAACCGCGGTCCAGCTTCGTTGGCCCGCCGCACAGTCCCGTTATCTGAAACCGGACGCAGTTGCTCGACTACGGGAAGTCGCCGGTAATCGAATGACGCGTGACGGGATTCTGATTATCACCGCCCGGCGACATCGCTCGCAGGAGCAGAATCGCAGAGAGGCCCGCCAGCGCCTCATCGGTTTGGTCAGGCGCGCACTGAAAGAGCCCAAAATCCGCAAAAAGACACGCCCGACGGCGGCGCAGATTCGTCAGCGCCTCGACAACAAACGACATCGAGGCCAGGTTAAACGTCTGCGGCAGGGGGTAAAAGCAGGCGGAGCGGACAGCTAGCTGGTCCGGTCCTCGGCCGGCTGCTGTGGAATCAACCAGCTGGCAAGCGCCGGGAGCAAAAGGATGGCGGCCAGCATGTTTACGAGGAACATAAACGTCAACAGGATGCCCATGTCAGCCTGGAACTTTAGCGGTGAAAAGATCCACGTTGCCACACCAATGGCCAGTGTGATCCCGGTAAATACCACGCCATTGCCGGTAACGTTGAGTGTCCGTCGATACGCTTCAGCCAACGGCTGGCCGGCTTTCAGATAGCCCGTCATACGACTGAAAATATAGATGCCGTAATCCACGCCGATGCCGACACCGAGCGCCACTACGGGCAGGGTCGACACCTTCAGCCCGATCTCGAGCAGCGTCATAAGCGCGTAAGCCAACAGCGACACGAGACCCAGCGGGATGATGATACACAGTACAGCTCTGATCTGACGGAACGTCAGCCAGCACAACAGGGTAATCACCGAAAAGACGCCGACCAAAATTGGGAATTGGGTAGCGTCCACGACCTCATTGGTGGCAGCCATGACCCCCACGTTGCCGGTTGCCAGGCGAATGTGGACGTTTTCCGTGACGTTCTTTTCCCGGTAGTCTTTTACTGCCGCGACGATCGTATCGATGGTCTCGGCCTTGTGGTCGACGGTAAACATCATGACCGGCATGACGCTGCAATCCCGGTTCAAAAGACCGCTGCTGGTTTCGACATATCCGACGGACTGCACCAGGACCGTGGGATTGCGGGACAGGACACGCCATTTCAGACTGCCCTCGTTCCATTGGGCGCTGATAATTTTTGCGATTCCCGGCAGCGCGATAACGCTCTGCACGCCTTCGACGTTGGCCATGTGCCAGGCAAACTCATCGATCGCCGTCATGATGTCGTAGTCGATGCAACCGTCGGGGATGGTCTCCACGATGGCTGTCACAATATCCACGCCAATGGAAAACCGGTCGCTGATTACTTCCGTATCGATGTTGTACCGCGATTCGGGCCTTAGTTCCGGCACGCCACGATGCAGGTCGCCGATCTTGATGTCAGCACCCTTCCATACTCCGACCAGCAGCAGGACCAGGGCCACACCAACGATGACCCGGGCCTGCCGGCGATTCGCGACCTGCGACAAAGCGGACCAGAATGCTGACAGTGCTTCGGTGCGGTTTTTCAGCTTGTCACGATAGCGATCGCCAAGGCGCAGGAACGAAATCCAGACCGGCAACAGAAAAAGATTCGTCAGAATGATGACGGCAACGCCAAGGCTCGCCGTAATCGCCATTTCCTGGATCACCTGGACCTGGATCAGAAGGATGGTAATGAAGCCCACTGTGTCAGAAAGCAGCGCCACGCCGCCGGGAATCAGCAATCGCCGGAAACTCAGCCTGGCGGCCCGCATGCAATCACAACCACTGAATATCTCGGCGCCGATGGCGCTGACCATCTGCACGCCGTGGCTGACACCGATGGCAAAGATAAGAAACGGCACCAGGATACCCATCGGGTCGATTCCGAACCCGAGCAGGGTGAGCAATCCGAGCTGCCAGATGACGGCAATCAGGGAGCAGACTACCGGTGCCAGCGTGATCGCCAGGGACTGGCTATAGAGAAAGACAAGAATTGTTGTAATCAGTACCGTAATGGCGGCGAAAACCACCACCATGCCGGCGCCTTCAGTGATATCGCCGATGACTTTGGCGAAACCGATCATGTGCACATCGATGCCGGCAAAGCCACTTTCCAGGGCGATTTCGACATCGTAGGCTTCGATCTTGTCCCTGATTTTCTGCTCAAGTTGCACGGAAACATCAACCAGGTCGAGCCGCTCGCCCGTGTCAGGATTTACCTCCAGCAAGCGGGCGCTGATCATCGCGCCGGAGAAATCATTGGCCACCAGCCGACCGACAATGCCTGACTTGAGGATATTTTTGCGGACCTGGTCCAGCCCCTCGGTGGTGAGACTGAAATCGGACGGCACCACATTGTCAGCCGCGATCCCGTCCTCGACCACCTCGGTATAACGCACGTTGGGGGTCCAGAGAGACTGGACATTGGCACGATCGACACCGGGAATAAAAAAGACTTCGTCCGTCGCAATTCTCAGCGCTTCAAAAAAATCCGGCGTAAACATGTTGCCGTCACGCGCGATGAGGGCAATCAGTATCCGGTTGCCGCCGCCGAAATCTTTCTCGTGTTCGACATATGTCTGCATGAACTCATGATGCAGCGGCACCATCTTTTTGAAACTGGCGTCGATGTGCAGCCTCGTCGAGCCATACGGTGACAGCACATACAGCATCGCAAGAGTGACTACGGCAAAGAATCCGATAACCAGGCCGCGATGACCGAAAGTCAGCGTTTCAAATCTTTTGAGCAAGCCACTGTCCGACATCTGCAGCTAAGGTCCTTCGTCGTTGGCCTCATCGAGACGCAACTTCTTCAGGCCACCCTCGCCCATCAGGATTAAGGCACCCGCGACACCGGGAAGGACCTTGACGTAGCCCTTGCGATCCGGTTGTTGTCTCAGAGTGAAGGTCCGGCCATCGTCATGGCTGACCAGGATGGTGCCGGCCAGACCCGTGAGCACGATCGTCCCGTCGCCGAGCCGAATACCGTCGGTCAGCATCGCCTCAGTCCCGGTCTCGATCGCCTCCCAGGCCTCACCGGCGTCGGCGGACGAAAACAAGTGACCGCGGAGTCCGAACAGCAGGACTGAATCGCCGTCGAGCGGCAAGGTACCGAAAAAGGAACCGACGTAGGGTGATGCCAGGACCACCCATGTTTCGCCGTAGTCATCCGAGCGATAGGTGGTGCCCGCTTCGGCCGCCAGATACAGCCGTCCCATGCCGGAACGCGTTATCTGGTTGAGGTGAAGATCGACGCTGACGTCCGTTTCCCACCACGCCTCGTCGTCTGATTCAGTTTCCTCGATACGGGCGGATATGGGTTCCGCTGAAATGACTCGCGGCTGCCAGGATTCCCCCCCGTCGTCGGTTTTGAGAAACAAACCGTAAGCTCCGACCGCAAACCCGTGTTGCGCATCTTTGAACCACACGTCGAGCAGCGGCGCCTCTGCCTCCGGTGCTGAGTACTTTA
>CAZJFQ010000007.1:18299-56965 GCA_964545335.1 uncultured Gammaproteobacteria bacterium
GCAATCAGTGAATTCGTCGTATCTGACTTGTTAGTATCCTGAGCCGCGGCGGGGACAGACAACGCCGTCAGAATCAGGGAGACAACCACTGACAGTCGGAAACCACGCATTTCTAGACTTTTTATTGCGATATCCAGAGGTCGCTTGAAAAAAAGAGCCAGGCACGTCCCCGGCTCTTCGAGTGCGCTTCGACCGTTACCGACGCCCGGCGCGACGCAGAGCACCGGTAGTATAGTCATTCAAGGTGCGTTGAATGGTGAAGTCATACGTGGTCCGTTCTTCATTATTGAGACCGATCGCGAGATATCGTCCGGCCTGGAGATCCGTATGCACCTCCAGGGTTGTCCACAACGTCGGCACATCGTAGTAATTGATGACATGACCTTCGGACACACGCCATAACTGATCGCGATTGTCATATTGATCCACAGCAAGGACCTGCCAGGAATCCTCGTCAACATAGAAAGTCCTGCGTTTGTACAGATGCCGGGCACCAGGTTTTAAAGTGGCATCAACCACCCAGACGCGGTGCAGTTCGTACCTTGGATGATCCTGATTGATATGCAGAGGACTGATGATGTCCGCGTATTTGAGCGAGTTGCTGTGCAACTTGTACGTGTTATACGGCACGTACATTTCCTTCTTGCCCACCAGTTCCCAGTTGTAGCGCTCCGGACTGCCGTTATACATGTCGAACTGGTCGCTGGTACGCAGACCATCAGCTGCGGTGCCGGGATTATCGAAGGCAACGTTTGGAGCGCGTCGAACTCGCCGTTGCCCCGGGTTATAGAGCCATGCCCGGCGATGCTCGAGTGATTGATCCAGTGTTTCATGCACCAGCAATATCTGGCCTGCCAGTCTTGCTGGCGCGGTCACTCTCTGGATGAAGTAAATGATGACGTTGTTCAGTTCTGCTTCCGTGGCGCCCTCGTGACTGTACACAGCGTTGAATTCATCCTCGAACTTCACCAGGGTAAAGCCGCCACCGCGTGTCACCGCCGCCTGGCCGATACGCCTGGCAGCAGTATCGGTCCGATACCTGAGAATGTGATTCCAGATGACCTCGAGCCCGCTGTTTGGGATCGGAAACGGTATGCCGATCACAGCGCCCGTTACGCCGTTGCCATTGTCGGTCAGTGACGCAGTTGTCGCGACACCCGCAGTCGCAGCGTAGATCCGCTCCGGAAACGCGGCACTGCGATGCGTCGGGTAGACGTTCATAAAATAATCGTCATATGCCGACAGGAGCGCCTTGGCTCCCTCGGTCAACATATCGGCGTACGGGTCCATATTGTCCGCGTTGATCGTAAACAGTACATCGTCATCCGCGAACGGATCCGGGTGATGGCCGCCCGACTGAAAATCCGGAAAGCCGGCTTCGGCCGACGAGCGGATGCCACCGTCCCAGTCGGGAATCGTGCCGTCCGCATTACCGGCCTGTTCCGCACCCATCGGCGTCAGATCCTGACCGAGTCGGGCCGCTTCGGAATCCGAAATCCCGCCCCAGGCGCTGTTGGCCAACGCGGCGGCTGCGGCTGCGCTTATGAGTACTGTCAGAATTCTCTTTTGCATGACCTGCTGCTCCTTACCGCTAAAACGAGAACCGGGTATTGAAGCCAATAAAATCCCGGTCGTTGATCAGGTTGTACCGGCCTGCGCCAAAGAAAGTGATATAGCTCAGGTCCACCTGCCAGGTATTTTGATAGTTGGCGTTGACGCCGAGGGTGAAAGCCTTGCGACCGTCCAGGAATGCTCCGCCCGGTCCCGGCGTTGTACCGTCGACATCGTGCTGCCAGGCAAACCGGGGCGAGATGTTCCACGGCCCCATCAGGCCGAAATAATCCGCCCGGCCAACAATCCGGTAGCCCCACGACGTGGAGTCGGGATACACGCTCAAAGGCTCGGTCTCGCCAAAATGCAAAGATGACAACGGAGCATTAGCGCTGATCGGCGTACCTGAAACCTCCAAACGCAGACCCTGGCCGTTTGGCCCGCCTGTCGTCAGGCTTGGCATATCGGGGAAATAGACGATGGCAAATTCGCCCAGGAGTACCGCCTGCTGGGCCCCCAGCCAGCGGACCGGACCAAACACCTTTGTCGCTGTGGTCGCGAACTGCCACTTGTCCTGCTCAAATGTTCCCTTTACGAACTGGTCCAGGCCAAATTGGCCGAGCTGTCCGAACGTCCCGAGCTCCCCGCCAGCAATTGCCGCACTCAGCGGCGACAACGCAGCAAACAGAACTTCGAGGTCGTCAATCTGGGTCGGGACGTCCTGATGCCAGGACAGTTCGCCCTGCAGAGCAACGCCGGCTGTTCCGACCTGCGTGTTGTAACTCAGGCCGACGAGGCTTAGATCCTCGGGGTAGGCCGTGAAGTAATTGGCGGTCTCAGCGTATTTGTCGTTTGCGAATGCGCCCGCCAGAGCAGCGACGTCCTCGCCACTCAAGGCAGCGCCGGCGCCGACAGTGGCTGCCGTCGTGGCTTCGGTCAGGGTGTAGTCGCCGCCCAGCCCCTGTGCGGTCGCGACGGCTTGAGCGGCCGCCAGACTAATGGCTGCGCCTGGCGGCAGACCGGCCGCAATGCCCTGCGCAGCGCCGCCGACAGCGGTAGCCGCTCCGGCGCCATTGGCGACGCCGAGCTGCGACCCGGTTACTGCGTTGATCACCGGCAACCGGCTATGGTAGTTCATGTAGTAAAACCCGATCTCGGTACCGCCGATAAAACCCGGGAAAAACCAGCGGAAATTGGCGCCGTACTGACCGTCGTCGGACGGCAGAGCCGAAGGACCGCGGGGCACGAAGAGAAACTCGGGATCCCAGGGTTCACCCTGATCCGAAAAGGCACCGAAGCCTAAGACGATCGGGACTGAGCCGTCGGGAACAAAATCGTTCTGGCCGAAATAGGACCCCACCGCGTCGATCTCCGTGTCATCCCATCCGAATTGATAGAACAACTCCACATTGGTGTTGTCACTGGTGCCCACGGACAACCAGACCATGTCCTGTGGCAGCAAGGCTTCCTTGAGTTCACTGCCGGGGAGACGGAAGGCGTTGAGATCGAAGTGGTTGTTCTGATTGATGCCACCGGGGATAAACGTGCCTTCACCCCAGTTTACGACCTGCTGGCCGAGGCGGATTTCCGCCGGCATACTGCCAAGACCCCATTGTCCCCAGACAAAGGCATCCAGCAGATCAACGGAGCTACCCACCCGATCCAGCGCCTCATCGCTCAGTGCTGTTCTTTCGCGCGGGTTGTCTTCATTTTCGAAGTCATAAAACGCCCTTGCCCGCACAAAAGCACCGAAATTCTGTTTGTAGTTCAGCTCGACTTCCGACGTCACCTTGGCAACGCTGCTGACCAGCCCGGTGGCGTAATTGAGGGTGCCGTTGTCCGTGTTGGGCCCGCGTGAATTGCCGCCGGCGCTGGTCGCAATGATGTCCGGGTCTGCGCTCTGCACGCGCCACTGCGCACCAACCGACAGGGTCGTGTCCCAGGCGCCGGTCCAGTTCCCATTGTCCGACTCAAAATCGACGGCCAGCACCTGCGCAGTCAGGCAGGCGGTGCCCACCAGTGCGCCGAGCCTTGTGACCCACAACCGTCCCTTGCCAGGCTTTCTGTTGGCGGCGAATTCGTTCATGAGCTTCCCCACTATTTGTTTGTTCTGGTTATTTTTCGGGTCGATCAACCGGTGACGACGACAAATCAAAAACACATAAGCGCCTGATTTGAGAACGTGGCCGACACCCGGGCCTGTTCTTTTTCGACGTTCAACGCCGATGGTCTGGCGGGCGTCCCGGCAACGATGTTCCAGTTGGTATCGTCGCAGTATATCAGTCACTCACGGTGAATCGAACGGCACAATACTACGCACTGCCGGAGGTCTGATGCGTATTATTGCAGCGCAGCATAGTGCCCCGCCGATCAGCTCTGAGTAATCTGCAGGATGTTCAACCGGACCGGCTCGCTCAGCACCAGCTGCGCCGCCTCGTCCACCCGGGCCAGGGCATCCCGGTACAATAAACAGCCGTTCTGATCTGCCCACACCACTCCGAGCAGACGCAGCTGGTGAATAAAGTCCTTGAACAGAGCCCGGTCGAAATACTCGGAGGAACTGAATTCCAGCAGCAGGGACACTTTTTCAGCCATCAACACACATTGCTGCTCGAGTTCCGCGGCCGTCAGACGCCCGGGTCCGTGTTTCAACAACAACGCCACAACGATGAAATAGCGCTCCAGCGTCTGCATGGTGCACCGGGCCAACAGGCCGAGCCGCATGCCTTCGATCGAGTGAGCCTCGCATCGAACCAGAACATCACTCCGCTTCTTGCGGGTCACCAGGCCGATTTTTACCAGCGCTTCCAGCGCCGCAGCGGTGGCCGATTTCAGCTCTTTGTCGGACCAACGGAGAAATAACTCCGCCCTGACGTAGGGATACACCATCGCGATCAGGTCACTCACCTGCGCCAGCCTGATTTCACGATTGCGGACAAAGCAGCACGCGATCAGCGACGGCAATGCATACAAGTGAAGTATATTGTTGCGGTAGTAGGTCATCTGCCGGGCCGTATCGTCTTCCATAAAAATTACATCCCCGAGTGGATGACGTTTGCGCTTTAAGAATCCGAGGCTTTCCCCGTATTCTATAATCGCTGTGCCACTCAGGGACGTCAGCGTGACCAGATCAGAATAGGGCGCTTCACGCTGAATTTCGAGGTAATACTCCAGCTGCCGCGCAAGATCGCCCTCGGCCATCGCTCTTTTTGGTGTCGCAAGCAGCACCAGTGCCAGCAATGCTACGGGATGAACGGCTGCTGCATCGTTGATCGCCGTAACGATCCGTCGTCCCAGGTCAATGGTGGCCGGCTCCAGCCAATCCGGCCGATGATCGTCCGTGTAGCCCGCCGAATTCCAGCCTGGCTCATACTCATCGAGCACGCTCTTGAGGTCGATCGGTTCAGCAAAATTGACATAGGCGCGGCCAAATTTGCCTTTCAGCCCCCGCACGGCGCGGATCAGACCGCCGAGCGATTCCTTTTCCTTAACTGTGCCGGCGTCCGCCATATAGGTCCCCCCTTCGACGAGTTTCTCGTAGCCGAGGTTGGCCGGCATAAAAACGACCGGTCGGGTCGGTTCCGACAGATATCCCCGGACGATCATGGACAGCATGCCGGGTTTTGGGTTGAGTGTCCGCCCGGTGCGGCTGCGACCGCCTTCAATAAAAAACTCGATCGGCACCCCCTTGACCAGATTTGCGATCAGATACTGGCGAAAAACAGCCGAATAAAGAGCACTGCCTTTGAAGCTGCGTCGCATAAAAAAGGCCCCGCCCCGGCGCAAAATCCGTCCGATCACGGGCAGATTCAGGTTAATACCGGCAGCGACATGCGGCGAGACAAAACCCTTTTCATAGACCACGTAATTGATGAGCAGATAATCGATGTGACTGCGATGATTCGGAACGTAAATAATCTCGTTGCCTTCAGCGATGTCGCGAAGCTTGTCGAAATGATTGATGACGACGCCGTCGTAGATCCGGTTCCAGAATCGGGCGAGCAGCCGCTCGAGCAGCCGGACGACGTTATAGGAATAGTCTGCGGCGATTTCATACGCGTGCTTGCGGGCACGTTGTCGTGCTTTTTCTACCGGTATTTTCTTGCGTTCCGCCTCGAGCAGGACCGCTTCGCGAATCGCCCGGGACTCCAGCAACTGATTTATCAGGGTACGGCGATGAGACAGATCGGGGCCGACGGTTGCGATTCGCACTCGCCGGTAATGCACCCTGAGGATGCGGCAGATTTTCCGAACGGTTATTGCAGCCGACAGATCCTCATCCAACACCTGACGCAGGGACATGGGTCGACTGAACTGCACCAGTGTATTTCGGCCGTGCAGGAGGACTGTCAACATCCTCCGGAAGCGACCGCCAACGACCCAGTTTTCGGAAAAAAACCCCTTGAAGAAAGAACGCTCTTTGTCCGGTGCCCGGCCCCAGAAGACCGATACAGGAACGATCTGCACATCCAGATCCGGCCCATCTCTCACGGCGGCAACAATACGGCCGAGTCGTGGCGACAATTCTGGGCTGGGACGACGGAAAATGATGCCAGTTACCTGGCGCAGGTAGAACACCGAGCGCCGCTCCACACGTGTACCCAGCACCAGGGGATCAGTCGGACGCGGCAGGCTCAACCGGGCCGTCAGTTCATCGAGCACCATCCAGTCTCTGAGACCGCTGCGTTCGAGTACAAAACACACCGGAACGCCTGGCTTCAGTTCCAGAGCAGCGATGGATTCCGGAAGCGTAGTCGTGCGCACCCAGACAAACATCAGTTTGCGCAAAACCCACAGAACCGGTGTTGCGAGGAAAGACAAGTTTTTCATCGAGGCCAGCCGTCAGATGCAGCTTTTTTCGGCAACAAGCGCCGCCAACTTACTCATCCTTTTCTTTTTCCCGATCAGAACCTTTTTGTGCGTCCTCAAGCGCTGAGTCTATATCCCGCTTGCTTTGATCGACGACATCCTGCACCTCACGTGCCCGATCCAGCGTCTCGATCATCGGATCGAACACGCCCGCACCGGTATCAGCCTGGTTCTCAGGCTCCTGACTCTCATTTTCACCGCTGCAGGCACCCAACGCGAGCAATAGTGCAAGTGCGGACACGGTTTGTTGCCACATCATCATGATCTGATACTCCGAACCCGAAAGTCTTGTTGAATTGAGAAAATAGTCCAAAATTAGCACGGGTGTACAGAAACCGGCCCGATGCGAGGCTGACAGCCTTGAGCAAAGGCACATGAAGTCATTTACCGATCGCGTTGTTGTAGTTACGGGCGCGTCTTCAGGTATTGGTCGGGCTATCGCACTCGCACTCGCAAGTGAAAAGCCCCGTCTCGTACTGGCCGGCCGGGACCGCGGGCGCCTTGAGGATGCAGAGCACGGCTGTCGACGCCAGGGAGCCGAAGTGGTGAGTGTCGCTGGTGATCTGACGCACCCGAATGATGCCCGGAGGCTGATATATCACGCCACCGAAGCGTTTGGTGCCATTGACGCCCTGGTCAATAATGCCGGCGCCACGATGTGGGCGCGCTTCGACGAAATCGAGGATCTGTCGTTATTCGAACAGTTGTTGCGTATCAATTATCTGAGCAGTGTGTACTGCACGCGACATGCACTACCCTGGTTGCTCAAAAGCCGTGGCCGGATCGTCGCCGTGGCCAGCGTCGCCGGTCTGACCGGCGTACCGATGCGAACCGCTTATTCCGCAAGCAAGCACGCCATGATTGGTTTCTTTGAATCACTGCGGGTCGAGCTTGCGGGCAGCGGTGTCTCGGTCACCATCGCTGCTCCGGATTTTGTACGCTCGGACACTCACCGTCGTGCTCTCGGTCCGGATGGCACTCCTTTGGGACACGATCCGATGGCCGCCAGCGACATACAGTCCGCTGAATCTTGTGCGCAGATGGTGATCGGCGCGATGAGAAAACGAAAGCGCTTGATGATCACTTCGGCGCGTGGCCGCGTGGGCCGCTGGGTGCGCCTGCTCGCACCGCGTCTTATTGATCGCCTGGCGGCGCACGCGATTGAACGACGCAAATAGAACCCGCAGCCTCAGTCAGCAAGAACGATATCCAGAAACCAGTCGAACATCTGGCTTATTTCGTCCAGATTCTCAACCAGGCGATGATCGCCGTCGACGATGTGCAGCGTCGCATGATGTTCCTGCGCGAACTGAACGCTGTGCTCGACCGGCACAACGTCGTCACGCCAGCCGTGAACAATCGTAATCGGGCAGATCGCCGGCCGCCAGCTCTGTTCAAGGCAATGCTGCATGTAAAAAGCGGGTGCGAGCAGAAACAGACCGTGCGCCTTCAGCCGCCAGGAAGCGACGGCCGATACATATCCGCCCATACTGGAGCCCGCCAGTACCAGCGGACGAGGGGCCGATGCCATGTCCCGTTCGAGTTTTCCTATCCGTTCCCACTCATCGGGTATACCGCGATAGTCAAGGGAATCGAGTTCCAGACCGCGTTCGCGGGCAACTGAGGCCAGCGCCGAGATGTTGGTCCCCCAGGGACCACTGTCGCGCCCGTGAGAAAAACAAACGAACATAGAGATACGCCCCTGACCGGTCAGGGTGGATCACACTCCACGTCGTCCAGTTTCCAGATCAGCTCATCCAGTGACGGCTGCCAGCGAAACCGATCGAGATCGATGTGACCATGGATCAGTTCGACACCCTCTTCAGCCAGTCGTTCTGCTTGCCGCGCATAGGCCTGACTGTCCGCGGGAAACGAAATCCGGCCGCGGGCGTTGATGACCCGGTGCCAGGGAACCGGACTGTCGTCGGCGAGTCTGTTAAGGGCGAAGCCCACCATTCGCGCGCCGCCCAAGTTACCAGCCAGTTGCGCGATCTGGCCATAACTCGCGACAAAACCACGCGGTATTCGCGAAACGGCTCGCCAGATTTTCTTGTAGACGTCGCGGGCCACAGACCTGCTATTCCCCACCTGCACACCACCAATTGATTCTTGTCATTGTGGCCAGGAATGCAAGGCCCGGCGTCGCCGCGGTTCAATGTCACACCCGGATTCGGCAGTACCAGGCGACTGCAAGCGCTACCATGAATGGCAAAAGCCGCTCGGCAAAATCACCGGGACCATTGCGCAGGAATCCTGTCAAAGATTCCATCCCCTGTATATCGGGCAGTACGTGCAACGCAACCGTGAGACCGAAGCCGAGTATCAGGGTTGCGAGTTTACCGCTCGGACATACATCGAATCCCGCAACTCGTAACAGGATCAGCGGTCCGAATGCTGAACCGACCGCGTGCCAGGCAAACAATACCCGGGAAAAAATCCCTTGCGGCAGATAGATCGCGACCAGTGTGGCTACTGCTGATATTGCCAACACAACCAAACGATAGCCGCGCAATGAGGAACGCCGTTCAGCAGTTTGATCCTGCCAGTCGTAGGACGCGGAGGAACCCGCGACAAGCAATTGACTATCGGCCGTGGACATGATCGCCGAGAGCACGGCAGCAATCATTATGCCAGCTACCACCGGCGGCAAGGTGGCGTTTGCGACATCGAAAAAGGCCGATTCCTGGTCGCCGACTTCACCGAGAAGCACGCGGGCACAGAGTCCGAGCAGCAACATGCCTCCGTACACGATAACGGCCCATGCAATTGCGATGACGCGCGCTTGTTGCAATGCTTTTTCATCGGCCAGCGCCATAAACCGGTTGACCACGTGTGGCTGGCCCGGATAGCCCAGACCGATACCGAGCGTACCCGCTACAAAAGCGATGGCCATCAGGCTCGTAGACTGACCCGTCAGGGTCAGCGCCTCGCCCGGTCCCGCCGCGACCAGCGCAGCGGCCAGTGACGGAATTCCTCCGACCGCGATCAGCGCAGTCACGGGCAGGACTATTGCCGTCAGTGCCATCAGCAATCCCTGCACCGTATCGGTAACACTCACGGCCCAGAAACCGCCGATCAGCGTGTATACGAGAAGTACTCCAGCACCAATGAGAATACTGGTCGGCATGGAGAGATCGAAGTTGCTCGCAAAGGCCAGACCCGCCGCCTGAAACTGCGAGGCAATATAAAAAACAAAACTGAAAATGACGATCACCGAAGCCGTGCGCATCACCGCGAGTCGCATGGGATACGGCCGGGGACCGGCCACGAGTTCGGTGAGCGTCAGCGCCTGTTGCTCATGGCTGATTTTGAGCAACCTTGGCCCGACCCACAGCCAGTTAATCAGAAACCCGGATACGGTTGCCGGAAACAGCCACAATGCGGGCAACCCCAGAGCATAGGCCGCTCCGCTGACACCCAGCAGGGTCCACGCCGAAGACGAGCTCGCCGATGCACTGATTGCCGCAACCAGCGGACCAAGTCGCCGACCAGCAAGAAAGAAGTCGGTGTGAGTCCGGGTCCGACGACTAGCCCAGAATCCGATGCCCAGCAGCACGACTTGGTAACTGATCAGCGTCAGCAGTATTGCCTGTGTTCTACTCATCAACAATCCCGAGGCACTGCCGGCGCACGATAGCAGCCGGATGCCGATATTTCATCGCTTGACCTCGCGTTCACTGAGATAGAATGGCGCCGCAAAACAGACGGAGCAGACCGGTCACGTGGCACAAAATGAAACCAGCCCCATCGCTGCAGCGACTGGCTGGCAGTTCTGGATCGATCGCGGCGGCACGTTTACCGATGTCGTGGCACGCAGCCCTGATGGTCGCCTGACTTCACAAAAACTGCTGTCGGCAGATCCACAGCGGTACGCCAGCGCGGAACTCGAAGGCATGCGGCGGCTTCTCGGCCTCGACAGCGTGGCAGATCTCAATAGCGCACCGATCCGCTCGATACGCATGGGAACGACAGTCGCTACCAACGCTCTGCTGGAACGACAAGGTGCACCGACTGTCCTGGTAGTGACGAAGGGATTCCGGGACGCTCTGCGAATCGCGTATCAGAACCGTCCCCGAATATTTGATCGCCATATCGTGTTGCCGGATATGCTGTACGAGACCGTGATCGAAGCCGACGAACGAGTTTCCGCGCACGGTGAAATCATTGCACCGCTCGATGAAAAGAAGCTCCGACAGGACCTCGAAGCGCTTTATGCGCGAGGCTTCAGATCCGTTGCTGTTGTTCTGATGCACGCCTACCGGTATCCGCAACACGAGCGGGTTGCGGCGGACCTTGCCCGGCTGACGGGATTCTCACAAGTATCGATATCACACGAGGCGAGCCCGTTGATAAAGCTCGTGGGCCGCGGTGATACGACGGTGGTTGACGCTTATCTGTCACCGATACTTCGTGAGCACATCGGCAACTTGCACCAGCAACTGGGCAATATTCCACTTTATTTCATGCAGAGCAACGGTGGTTTGACTCATGCCGGAAATTTTCGCGGTCGGGACAGCATATTGTCGGGTCCCGCCGGTGGTGTCGTCGGCATGAGTAGAACGGCAGCGATGGCCGGCTACAGCCGCGTCATTGGATTTGACATGGGCGGAACCTCGACTGACGTGTCACTTTTCGACGGTGCTTACGAGCGGAGTTACGAAGCGGAGGTTGCGGGTGTCAGGATGCGAGCACCGATGATGAAGATTCACACGATTGCGGCGGGCGGCGGATCGATAGTCAAGTTTGAGTCTGGCCGCTATCAGGTCGGACCGGAATCTGCGGGCGCGGATCCGGGCCCCGCTTGCTATCGCCGCGGTGGTGACCTGACGGTCACTGACGCCAACGTCATGCTTGGGAAAATTCAGGCTGATTTTTTCCCCGACGTATTCGGACCGGGCGGCGATGAACTACTGGACGACAAAGTTGTCCGCAGAAAATTTACCGAGCTTGCCCGCGTAATCGCAGACCAGGCCAGTGATCATCGGACGCCCGAGCAGGTCGCAGAGGGGTTTGTCAGCGTCGCCGTGGGCCGCATGGCCAACGCGATAAAACGGATTTCGGTACAACGCGGATTCGATGTCACGGAGTTTGTCCTCTGCAGTTTCGGTGGTGCCGCCGGTCAGCACGCTTGCCTTGTCGCTGACGAGCTCGGAATCGAGAAAATTCTCATTCACCCTCTGGCCGGAGTTCTCTCCGCGTACGGAATGGGCCTCGCGGACCTCCGGGCCATACGCCAGCAAACGGTTGAACAGCCGCTGGGTAAAGCGGCTGCCGGCATTCTCGACAAGGCGATGAGACGCCTCGGGCAGGCCGCATTGAATGCCGTTATGGAACAAGGTGTTCCGACTCAACAAATTGATATCGACCGCCGCGCTCACCTCCGTTTCTCGGACAGCGATACCGCTCTGGAGGTCGAATTTGCCACGCCACAGGTGATGCGTGCCGAATTTCTTGAACAGCACCGTCGACTGTTCGGCTTTGTGATGAGTTCACGCCCTGTGACCGTAGAGACGTTGATCGCTGAAGCCGTCGAGAAAACCACAACCTATAAAGAAAAACAATCAACTTTCGGCGGTGTCGATCAAGAGCCTGAAACAGCCACGTTCCGGCAAATGCATGCTGCCGGTCGCTGGCACGAAACCCCGGTATACAGGCGACAGGGTCTGCGCGCAGGGTTCTGCTGCGACGGCCCGGCAATCATCTCGGAAGCCAACGCAACGACCGTGGTCGAACCGGGCTGGCGCGCCGAAATTACACCACTGGGTCACGTTCTTTTGTCGCGAAACTGTCCGCGCGCGGGACAGTCGACTGTTGCCACCAGTGCCGATCCCGTCATGCTCGAGGTGTTCAACAACTTGTTTATGAATATTGCCGAACAAATGGGCATTGTGCTGAAGAACACCGCTTATTCAGTCAACATAAAGGAGCGGCTTGATTTCTCATGTGCGGTGTTCGACAGGGATGGCAATCTGGTCGCAAACGCGCCGCATATGCCGGTTCATCTTGGCTCGATGGGAGAAAGTGTTCGTACTGTTATCCGCGAGAACGAGGCCGACATGGTGCCCGGCGATGTGTACATGCTCAATGCCCCCTACAATGGCGGCACTCACCTTCCCGACATCACCGTCGTGACCCCAGTTTACGATGACGATGACGGAAGTCGATTGTTTTTTGTGGCTTCTCGTGCACACCATGCCGATATCGGCGGCATAACACCGGGATCCATGCCGCCGGAGAGCAGAACGATAGAAGAGGAAGGGGTGCTGTTCGACAATTTCCGACTGGTCCGGGCAGGAATATTCGACCAAAAGGAGCTGCTGCTGCGACTGACAAAAGCGTCCTGGCCTGCGCGCAACCCGGCACAGAATATTGCCGATCTCAAAGCGCAGATAGCCGCCAATGAAAAAGGACTTGCGGAAATCCGGATGATGATCGAACACTTTGGACTCGATGTCGTCTTGGCTTACATGCAGCATGTCCAGGACAACGCCGAGAGTTCAGTGAGAGAAGTACTATGTCGTCTCGACGATGGTGAGTTTCGATATGAACTCGATGACGGCAGTCACATAGACGTCTCCGTCAAGGTCGATCAGCAAAAACGCAACGTCACAGTAGATTTCGAGGGCACGTCCGAACAGCAGCCATCAAACTTCAACGCACCATCTGCGGTATGCATGGCCGTCGTTCTGTATGTATTCCGCACTTTAGTCGAGCGCGATATACCCATGAATGCCGGTTGTTTGATTCCAATCCGGATCAGAATTCCAATGCGATCAATGATCAGCCCCGTATACCCCGCAGCCGTTGTTGCCGGTAACGTCGAAACGTCGCAGTGCATTACCGATGCGCTGTATGGCGCGCTTGGTGTGCTCGCAGCGTCACAGGGTACGATGAATAACTTCACATTTGGTAACGACCAGTATCAGTACTACGAAACGATATGTGGCGGATCGGGGGCCGGGCCGGATTTCGACGGTACTGCAGCTGTACATACACACATGACAAATTCACGTCTGACCGATCCCGAAATCCTCGAGTGGCGGTTTCCGGTGCGAGTGCGTGAATTTTCCATTCTTGAGCAGTCGGGTGGCCGGGGACGACACTGCGGTGGAGACGGGGTCCGACGCGAGATCGAATTCCTTGAACCGATGACCGCCGCAATACTGTCCAACCACCGCCGGATTGCCCCTTTCGGACTTGCGGGTGGGGAACCCGGCGCCTGTGGCCAGAACTTCATCCGCCGTGCCGACGGCAGCATTGACAAGCTCGGGGCGATGGCCTTGACGGCGGTAAAACCCGGTGACATTTTCGTCATCGAAACGCCCGGGGGCGGTGGGTACGGCGCGCCCGCCGACGATCAGGTCAGATAAATCGCGAACGGGTTGTAGTCGCAGGGCCGAATCACAGTTTCATTGACGCGCTGGCTCACCGTAAAGGCGAGAAAGTCACCCGGCTCAGTCGGCGCGAACCCAACGACTACATTGACGCGACCTTTTCTGACATCTTCCGGTCGCGTTGTTTCGGTATCGCATTTGACGAAATATGCCGTTTCTGCAGTCGATCCGGCGAACGCACCAGCCTGAAATAGTGAATCGAGAAAGGTCTCGACCTGCGCCGTTAGCCGCACCCATAGCAGCTCTTCGTTTTGCTCGAAAACGACCCATCGGGTCCCCTGCTCCAGGCTCCTGAGGATCATCAATGTCAGGCGTCGCACGGGCAGATATTTCCAGTGGGACTTCGAGCTTTCCACTCCTGCCATGGTATGAAAACCGTCGACAGCACGTATCCCGCCAGGAAATTTTCGCAGGCAATTCAGTCCGACCCGTTCCAGGTCAGCACTTTCGGTTTCACTCACGGTGCAGGTCAGCCGGGTGCCGCTGGCCAGTGCAGCCTGTACGGGTCCCGGCTTCTGCCACACGCCCAGCTTGCCCTGTACTGCGCCAAGCACGCCGGCCACTGCTCCGGATGGTGCAAACTCCGCTTCGCGATCCAGCAACGGGTCGTGCAACCAGAGTCGGGGGAAATACATGGCAACGTTATCGCTCGAAAAATTGAGCCGCCTGACGCCGAGCGACGCTTCTGCAGCTGAGCGCCAGTCCGCCGGAGCATCAGCAATAAGCAGGGCACGGCGTTGCCGGCAAAACCGTGCAGCTGCCAGCAAGGTTACGACGCCAACATCACCGTCCTGATACAAGGGTGGAATACACAGCATGGAAAAATCAGTACTTTCGTTAAGAGCAAACAAACCCGTCCCGTCTGACACCGAACCGATGATGTCGTAATCGGTGAGAGGCTGGCCGTCATCGCCGTCCGCCCGCACATCGATGTAAGTCACAGGATGACCAGGGGAACTGGCCACAGTCGCCGCGGGCCGTGCCAGGGGGACATCTCCGGCAATGCGAATCAGCCGTGACTGGACCAGGACATCGCCCAGATAGCGGTCGGCGCCTGGCAATACCGAGACCCGGCCGAAAATCTCCTGGTCTTCAACGATCGACGAGCCGGTCTCCCGCACCCGCTGTACGACAAGGTTGAACCGGTCGGTGGCCGTCTCCGGCAGATTGTCGTAATCGATCGACACCCTGAGCGGCTCGCGGGCTCCCGGATTGCACGCCGCAAGTTCCAGCACCGAATGACCGGCCGTAATATCCAGCGTTGCAACCCGCGCACCGTTGACAACGCGCACAACAATCGCATGTCGCCCGCCATTGGCAAAAAACTGCGACACGGAATAACTCAATGTGCTCGCTTCCCAAAGACCGCCGAAAACCTGCTGAAATTCTGCGAAGCCGGAGACAGAAACGGGCTCACTGACCGGCCCCCGTGAGGTCCGGCCGACAAAAGCAGTTACAGATGTATCGACAGCCTGGACCGGCTGCTCGCGACTTGGGCTCTCCAGTATGGATATACCCGGTAGGTAATCTTCAGGCACCGCTTCTCCGGTACAGCCGTTTCACGGCAAGGCACTGAGGCCACTGGCTGACTCGGATCGGATTCAGCATCACGAGCCGATCTCGAACGGACCGGGTCGCGACCATGTCTGCATCCCTTCCTTGGGGTACCACAGCTTAACTGCTGCAGTCGCGGCGTCAATACGGGAAGGCGTATTTTCCTTCATACCGCCTGCGACTATGAGCCGCCTGCCGGGAACACTACAATGGCCCGTTTTGCAATGCGTCGGACCCGGCTGCAGTACGGCCCGTAGCCGACACGATTTCTTCGTGCCATGCACAAGACGACCGGCAACTGGAAAATGGGCTTTGGACTGGCCGCAGGCGCAGCGTTGATGTGGGGCGCTCTACCGATCGCACTAAAGGTCCTGATCGAGAGCATGGATGCCTATACGATAACGTGGTACCGGTTCCTGGTCGCTGCAATGCTAGTGGGCTCGGTTTTGGGATTGCGTCGCCGACTTCCGCGCCTAGGTACACTCACAACCGGGCGCTGGTACCTGTTAACCGTGGCCGTGGTCGGCCTGTGCGCAAATTATCTTCTCTACGTACTCGGTCTCGCCTACATCTCACCGGGAACAGCGCAAATCGTCATCCAGCTGGCGCCGATGTTTCTACTCCTAGGCGGGCTGATTGTTTTCAAGGAGTCGTTCGGTCGGCTGCAGTGGACAGGGCTTCTTATTCTGATTGCAGGTCTCGGCCTCTTTTTTAATGATCGTGTTGCTGATCTGGTTACTGCATTCGGCGATTACACACTGGGCGTTGCGCTTATCTTCGTATCAGCGATCGTCTGGGCCGCCTACGCCCTGGCTCAGAAACAACTTCTCAAGTACATGTCGTCCAATGCGGTCCTGATGCTCATTTATGTCGCCGCAGTATTCCTGTTTTTGCCACTTGCTGATCCGCGCACGCTGCTCGACTTGACCAGCGCGGAATTGTGGCTTCTTGTTTTTTGTTGTTTCAATACGGTTCTGGCGTACGGCTGTTTTGCTGCATCACTGGAACACTGGGAAGCGTCGCGCGTCAGCGCCGTCCTCGCGATTTCTCCATTGTTTACCATACTGTTTATCGCCGTGCTGGGCCGGCTGGTGCCCGGATTTATTGCACCCGAGGATCTCAACGCTTTGAGTATCATCGGCGCCCTGATTGTTGTCGTAGGTTCCATGATGACCGCTCTGGGACGCCGCGGTCCGGACAGTATAGTCGCCGCTCAACCACCCGATTAAAATATTCCGGCATGTCCGTGGCCAACAGAACGACGACCGCATGACGGATCCCACCCCCGACATCGACACACTACGCAAGGCAGCGGCAACCGGGACAGCAACTGCCCAGTTTGACCTTGCCGTCGGTCTGATCAAACGTCATCCCGGTGGCGAGATCCCGGAGGAAGCGGGCAAACTCCTGCATGAAGCGGCCGCTAGCGGCTACCCGATGGCGAGGTTGACAGACTCTCACTGCATGCTGGTGCACCGGTGACGGAGGGAGAAAAATGGCTGGCCACCCTTTGGATTCGCGAGCGGGACTGGCGTCAGCCGGACTGATAAGGTCAGTGCCGACGTAGCGGGTGAAACAACGGGACGTCCCGCCGCTTGAAGAACGGAATCAATATCATTCCGGCGACAAAGCCGCCGATGTGTGCGCCATACGCGACACCGCCGCCGTTCCCGCCAAACTGAATCAACTGAAAGAGCAGCTGCAAGCCGAACCAGATCAGCAACACCCACCCGGCCGGCATCCAGAACGTCCGGATGATATACAGGATCGGTATGACGACATATACCCGCGCGTGCGGATACAACAACAGGTAGGCACCCAGTACACCGGAAATCGCGCCGCTGGCCCCGATCATGGGTATATCAGAGGACGGACTTGGCAGCGCGTGTGCGAGCGTATCTGCGATTCCGCAGATCAGGTAGAAGAGGACAAACCGACCGTGCCCCATGCTGTCTTCGACGTTATCCGCGAATATCCACAGGTACAGCATGTTGAACCCGAGATGCATCAGACCACCGTGCAGAAACATCGAAGAAAACACGGTTATTACCGGCGGTACTCCGCCTTCTGACATCTCGCCGGACAAGAGATCGTGCGGTACAACGCCCAGGGCGTTGATTGCTGCCGTGCCACCCGCCTTGCCCAGAGACATCTGCCAGAGATACACCAGAATACAGGCACCAAAAATCACATAGCTGACTACAGGCCGCAGTGAAGTTGGATTGTCGTCTTTTAGCGGAATCACGTGTTGACTTGTCTACAGATTCCAACGGAATTGCTGATAACAACTCAGTCGGAGTGTCGAAATGCGCGGGAAACCCGATTGTAGACAGTGTGGAATTTTCGGGTAACCCAAAGGTAAACAGGTATGCCAAGAAGCAGAAAGATTGTTCCCCAGTAGACCGTCCCCGATTCGGCTTGTTCCGCGCCGACTATGGCCCAGAGAGAGAACGCAAATGCGAGCACTGCGACAACAATCGTGCCCGTTATGCTTTTATCTTGAAATCGTTTCCGATCACGCGAGATGACTACGATCTGCGCCAAAGATGAAAAAGCATATGGAACCAGACTGGTGAACGTCGCCATAAGAATAGCAGTTTTAAACAGTCCAACGAGCCAGTTGGCCTCGGAGGTTTGCTGGACGGACACCATTACCGTTACCAGCAGCAGGGAAATAACGAGTCCCAGGGCGGGCGTACCCCGACGCGACATTTTTGCGAAGGGTTTCGGAAAAAGACCATCGTTGGCCACGGCCAGCGGATACTGCCCGGTTAACAGGATCCACCCGTTCAAGGCACCGAAACAGGATATGGCCGCGCCCGCAGCAATGGCCTTTGCCGCCCACTCGCCCCAGATCTCTCTTGCAGCATCGGCAAACGGGGCTGTTGAATTGGCCAGATCCGCGACGGGGATAATCCCCATTACGGCAACAGTAGCCATTACATAGACGAGGCCAGTCACGGTGACACCGATGATTGTCGCGCGGGCGCAGGTTTTCTCCGGGTTTGTAATCTCGCCTGCAGGAACACAGGCCGATTCAAGCCCGAGAAATGCCCACAAAGTGAGTGCAGCAGTTGCCGTTATTGCCATGAAATGACTCTCGCCGCTGACATTGAACGGAGTGAAGTTGTCAATGTTGAAGTAGAGCAGACCAAGAGTTGCAATAGCCACCAGCGGAACCAGTTTCAGTATGACTGTAACGACCTGGATCAATCCCGCGTTGCGTACGCCCAAAGCATTTATCCATGTCAGCAACCAGATGGCGCTAAGTGCCGTTATCACCGTTGCCGCTGGTGTGGACTTCAGGAACGGGAAGAACTCGCCGAGATAACCGACCATTGCTACGGCTATCGCCGCGTTGCCCGTCATCAGTGAGATCCAGTAACCCCACGCGACGATAAACGCGGCAAAATCCCCGAATCCCTCGCGGGTATAAGCGTAGTGGCCGCCCGGTTTCGGAATAATCGAACTCAGCTTTGCGAATACAAGCGCAAGGCACATCGCGCCAGCCGCGCTGAATAGCCAACCGAAGATACTGATGCCCCCGAAAGCCGCCAGCGTCGCCGGCAGCAGAAATATGCCGGAGCCGATCATGTTACCGATGACAAGCGCGGTACTGCGCCAGATCCCAAACGGTCTTCCGCCGTTGCTACCGGCCGATGCTTCAGTCATAGCTGGTCCTTGGGACAAGGCGACCGCATTATTGTTTGCCGTAGTGAACGGCCGCCTACGCGTCAGAGACCGGTGGTGACCAGTCTCGCGACTGGCGCTAACCGTAACAGGTTGTCTTGGGCGGCACTATATGCCACCGATCGGCAGCCGACCGCTGCGCGACGCGATCTTGGCCACCGCAAGCTATTAGAATGAGTCTAAACCCCGGTACCGGGAATGTGGATTTGTTCACAGCAGGTTCACGCGGTCCAGGATATGGTAGGAACCATGGGCACCAAGTACTACGCCAGCTTTCTCCTTCAGGAGGCCGAAACCGCGGACCTCAGTGAGTACAGTGGTGTCATTGAAGTCAACCGCTATTCTGACCACACGCTGGAAATTCCCGAGGTTGAGGAAATGCTGGCGAAGAACTTCAATGTCGCATGCGACGACGTCAAGATTCTGCACTGGGCCCGCCTGCACTGATAGCGCCTGACGCGGCGCATCTGCCGACACGCGTTTAGCCCGCCCCCGCTTCCGTTTATACTTCTCAGCCCGCCCGCTGCGGCGGTCTACTGACGTTGTCATGGAATTCAAGACCGGAAAGTTATTCGCAACCCCTGTCTGGGCTTTCAGGCTGGATCAAACCGCTGATTTGAACCAACAGCTGATAGCGGCGATCACGGAAATGCGATCACGCGACCCGCAAGGCACGAGCCGGACCAACACGCTGGGTTGGCAAAGCTTGCCGGATCTCCAGAATCGTCCGGCATTCCGGAAATTTATTGAGGCTGCGGTGGCAGCCGTAAAGCAGATCGGCGGAATTGTGAAGATACGGCCCGACGCTGATTACCGGATCGAAGCCTGGGCCAACATCAGCCACCGGGGCGCGTACAATGTCATCCATACCCATCCCAACTGTCACTTCAGCGGCGTTTACTATGTTCGAACGCCGCCCGGTTGCGGGGACATCTTTTTCCGTGACCCCAGATCACAGGCGGTAGTCAGTATTCCACCCGTCGCTGAGGACAGTCAGCTCGGACAGAAAGACCTTGCTATGGAGGCCAGTGAGGGCACGATGTATGTGTTTCCGTCCTGGCTGGATCATGGTGTCGAACCTAACGGCAGCGACGAAGATCGGGTCAGCATCGCGTTCAATGTTGCCGTACGAGAGCCGTCGTAGAGGCTTCTCGTGCAGTCGGTCAGCCGATTTGAAATCAGGGTTCGACGGAATGCAGCGTCAGCTGAGATCGCGACGTCATCCGGATCATGGTGATACTGTTTTGCCGGATCTTGTGGGGTTCTGGCAAGGAAAGAATCTCAAAGTCGTGAAAATTCACGGTTGACTGCTTCAGTTTCAAAGCGTGCATGAACAACTGACCGTGCATGTTGGTTGCCAGCGAGTGCATTGCAACGAGACCACCGTTCTGATTGACACGGGGGAAATATTCGGTGGCGAAGTTTTGAAAATAGGTGAGGTTGCCGCAGTCGAACCAGATCAGATCAAACGGCTGATCGGATGCGGGAATTCGCGCCGCATAGCCCTGGAAATCCGCTTCGTGCAGGTTGAACAGGCCGTCCAGATTTAGTTTTTTCGCTGCCGCGGTGACTTTCGATGCGGTTGATTCAGGGTGCACGCTGTTGTCTATGGAATGCAGAACGGGCTCATACGGCCGCTGATAAAAGCTGCTCAGTCGGAAGTCGTTGTCAGTAGCGCCGGCTGTTCGCTCCGAGTCGATCACCGCGACGTTGTCACTCAACGCCTGCAACAGAAACAGACTCGTGTAACCGGCACCGATCTCGAGGATTTTCTGGGGCCGGATCATGCCGACAAGGCTATAGAGAAACGGCCCCACGTTTTCCGTCCCCATGGCCGGAGACAGAAGTTCACTAGCCGCTGACAGAAAATTTTTATCCAGCATCATCCCGTTCTGTCGTAGCTCCGCACCGGCGCACGGGAGCGCGTATTTTACACACAGGTCGCGCTACTCGCGCGATCCAGACCCAGTACATATCGACTCAGCTGCCGCCCGGTCGGGTGAAAAGACGGCTGTCCAATGACAGCCGGCCCGGGCCCTCGAATACAATGGCCATCGCGGCGGCGAATAACAGCAGTGCCCATTGGTAACTGCCCTGACCCAAAAACCCGTTCTCAAAATGAACAGCAAAAATCGCGACCAGCATCGCAAAGGCGAGTGCGGAGCCGGCTATCCGGCTGAACAGACCCGCTATAAGCATCGCGCCACCGAAGATTTCCGCAGTACCCACGAGCAAGGCCGACAAATAGGGTAGCGGCAAGCCAATGGACTCGAGATATGCTGCCGTTCCCGCCAGATCCCGATCCGGCCTCCACCAGGCCCAGCCAAACTTGGGCAGACCGTGCCCGATAAATATTGCGCCTGCAGCCACACGCAGGATTGTCAGGCCCCAGCCCACCTTGCTTGCAAGTAACGATTTTGCGTCCATCTTCCTCACTCCTTACTGCTGATGACCTGTGAATGGCGCACGGTTTTCCATCGGCCCACCGGGGACCAATGGTAACCGGGTACCCTACCCGCGTGCGGAACCAGATATCCGGCGGCAAGGGTGTCGCTTTTTTTTACAGACTGTGACCGTTTTTTCTGACTCCCGGTGCCGGACTCAGACGGAAATTTTTACAAATTCGGCGCATGCGGGTCACACGCCCCGCGTAAGCAACTGAATTTACTCAGTTCATGGCTTTGGTATGAAATTTGCCTTATTAAGTATTGAGAAATCTGCCGTTTCTCGACCGTTCACACGCCGGCAAATAATAGTAACCAACAACAAATGCCGGAAGTTAAAGAACTTGCCCCCGCCTCCCTGGAGGCGGGGGTTTTTATGTCAAGTTCGGGTGTGTAGCTCGAGGCTGAATCTTTATTCAGGCCGTACGGAATTCAGCCCGACAAACGTTCCGTCATTCTTCTCGGTCAGGATACGCATCAACGTCGCGAACCGGATGCCGGTTGTCTGGAGATGGGTCGGCCGGAGGAACTGAACCGGAAATCCAACTGCGTGGATACGCACCATTCGATTGCCCTGCGCGTCTGCCTTATTGATACGATCAATGGTATCCACTACCCGCTGGATCGAGGTGCCGGTGAACTCGTCGCCGAATACATAGATACTGATTTTTAGTCCGGGCGAATAAAACGTGCTGATCGCCCGGTTGATTCCCTCGACCGGACTGCTGTTGCTGAAAGCGTTCCAGGTGCGCAGCCGCTCCACGATTGCCTTTCGCCGCGCCGGCGTATCAGGAATCCAGCGTCCCTGGTAGCGGGAAAACATATACTTGCCCATGTCATTCATGACCTGAATGCCCTTGACCCTGGGATAGACATCCAGCGTCTCCTGCACTTTGCGAACCACGAGATCCCAGGCGTATCCAAACATGCTGCCTGACGTGTCAATGACGAATATGATGTACTCGCTGTCGACCGGGATCCCACCGACGGTGTTGTCATCCACTTCCTGAACATCAGCCAGCAACCGCTGCATTTCATCGGTAAGGTCCTGACGCGCTTTGGCGAGTTGCTTCTGGATTATGCTGGCCAGCTCCGAATCATCCTTCGAAGCCTCAAACCGGCTGCGCAGCGATGACACATCGGCCTGCAGCCGCGCCAGCTTGGAACGTTCCAGGGACAACTGTTCCTGTTTGGAAGTCAGGCTTCGATTGATGATGTCTGTCTCACCACGAATCTCAAACATCTGTTGCTGCAGGTCGGCCAGCTGACCGTCCAGCTCCCGAGACGTTTCCTCGAGAATGATCGGCTCAAAAACCTTGGTCAGTACCAGGAGCAGAATGATGGCACCAAAGCCGCAACATATGCAGTCCAGAAAGGACAGACTGAATGCCTCGACACCGCGACGCTTTCTCATCATTGACTCCTTATGGCCAGTCCCGTGCCGGAGCCATGAACGACCCCTCGGTAGCCATAGCAAGCTTCCAGTATTCCGACGCCGCCCGCGGATCGCCCTCCAATGGCAACAAAATGACATTGAACGGAATGCCCGCCGGGACCTCATCCAATGCTTTGTCCATGTGCCGCAATCGATCGCGACCGGTTGCCAAAGCCTTCCTGGGTGGATTTCGGCCCTGCGTCGGCAGACCGTCGACGATCAGGTATATGTTATCCGGCCGCGGTGACAACTGCCTGACCACATCAAAAGCAACATGCAGGCTGGTACCTCCGCTCGGCACGGCTTTCTTCAGAGCCGCAACCGCATCATTCAAAGAGGTTCCGTCACCGGCTTCTAGCCACTTGCGTGCGGATCCTTCCAGCGTGGGTCTCGCCTCAGTATTAAATGTGTATATCTGAAACTTGCTCTCCGGGGGCATTCGCGCCGTAATCCAGTCGACGGTTCGCACGGCCCGTTGCCATTTGTCCGAAGCAACCTTTTCCTGGTCCGACAGGTTACGGCGGATGATGATGTTGATGATCGTTTCATCCAGCATACTGGCTGACCGGTCAACGAGTATCAGAATCCGATTGCCGCCCATCTTGAGTCCGGTCAGATACTGGCGGTTGCCGGCACCAATAAAGCTGCGGATGCTGTTACCGCGCTCGGCCTGTTCATCAATGCTTCCCTGCACTCTTTGCCGGGCTTCTTCCCGCTGCCGGATCTCCGCCTTCAGTTGCTCAATCGTCTCTTCCCGAACCGTTGTATCGTCACTGAGTGACGCGACCTGTCGACGGATCTCCGCCATGTCCGTGAACACTCGCTCTGACAACCCCTGCGTCACTACCAGGTCTTTCTCTGTCTGCTGCAGCGACTGGCGCAACTGGACGAGGTCCTCCCTGCCGATCAGAACTTCTTCGTCAATCAGACGAACTTCGGCCAGAACCTTTTTGTTGACGTTTTCGGACCGGACTTCGGTGGCGTGATTGATGATCATAAAAAACAAAATGACTGCTCCAAAACCACAGGCCATGCAGTCGAGAAACGACAGATTGAATACGTTCATATCCCGTCGCCTACGAGCCATCATCATTCACCAGTTGTATGAACCTGAAATCGTCACCTGGCGCACCAACGCCGACGCGATCGCCGAGGCCAGCGACGCTGCTGCCTTCAACCTTGCGGCCGTTGACATAGGTTCCGTATGAACTGTGGTCTTCAACGTGGACGCGACCGTCCTTTAGGAAAACCGAGCAATGCCGACGCGAAATGCCTTGGGTCGTGCTGTTCAGGTTGATGCCTCTTGCATCGTGCGGGATCGAGCTGCCGATTACGAACGGGATCTCGTTGATCGGAAAGGCTTGTGCGTCGTGTAAGAGGTGTGTCGGAGCGGCTGTGTTCGACACAGGTTCAGTGCCCGGGTCTGCATCGCTTTTTTGCCACGGTAACGACGTTACGTAGGTCAATGCTCCGTCGCCCGGGGCTATCGCATCAGCATGAGCCATTGCACCGCGTGCAACCGCGTCAGCGTCCAGATGAACCACTTCGCACCCGGCCAGCATTCTCAGAGTGTCACCGAGCCCCGGAAAGGCGTTCAATCGATTCGAGAGTAAAAGCCGGAAGTCACCGCCGCTGCGCGTTCTCCCGCGAACGTGTTGAACAATCTGGGGGTAGATATTCGCATTAGCCTGAGCCAACTGGTCTATCTTTATTACGACACTGTGATTTCTACCACCGGTTTCAAGTTCCACGGTTATGCTGTCGTTGTCCTGCAACGCGTCGAGCCATTCGGCCAGGCGGTCATAAAGCACTTGCTCGGTCGCTGCGACATGCATGGGGTCGAAACGCGTATTGCGAACAAAGGCATCCTCGATCACACCCACCCAAACATCCCGCAGTGCCGACAACCCCTCGTCGGCAATCACAAAAACACCGCTGCGGCGTATCTGGTCGCTCTGATCGAACAGGCACAGTACGACCCGGTGCAACTGAATATCCAGATGCAGTATGGGCGTGCCCGGATCGACCGTTACGGCGGCCGCCAGGCTGGCATCCACCATTCCGGCAACAGGAATTTCCAGCTCCTGAGCAATACCCAATAACAGACCCAGTTGATCACGGTCGAACGTCGCGGGTACTGCCAATATGACGGATTCCGTGTCGTCACGGACAGCGCCCCACACTGCGCTCAGATGAGCGTGCGCGAGATCAGCATGACTGCGATAGCGCCGCGTAGCGCCGGGCATGCCATCCAGACTGAGCCGGGCCCAGTACTTGTTGTTGGTCCAGCGTGGTTTTATGCGGGCGGTTTCATAGGCCCGTTTGCCAACAACGAGCTCATCGCCGTCGAGCACCGCGTAACCCGGGCTGTCTACCAGGAGACCTTCGCCGGCGCTCGCCGTCACGCCGACGTCATTGAGCTCGATTACGGTGGCTGCCACGGGAATGTCTCTACCTAGCGTATATGCAGATGACGAATCAATCGCTGGTCAATATAGTTCTGCGAATCCAGCACCAGTCGTTCCTGCGTCTGCTGCAACTGATGCACAAAAAACATGATCACGATGCTGATCAGGAGTGCGATAAAGGTCGAATTGAACGCAACACCCAGGCTGGCTGTAACCCCGGCGATGTCACCGCGAACTGCTTCGTGGGCCTGAGCGAGTGCCTGACCAATACCGCGAACGGTGCCGATGAAACCGATCGAGGGAATTGCCCAGGCAATATACCGGACCATCGACAACTCCGAGTCGAGCCGGTCCGATTCCGCCTCGGCAATTGTTCGCACGGCACTGGAAACATCCTGAATGTTGCGCGTCGAACGGAATCGATGCAGCGCCGTGAGCAGCGACCTGGGCAGCAGCATGTTCTGTGATGCATCCGGTAACGCCTGTATCGGCCGGGCATACTCGCGCGTATCCTCCGGCAAAATACTCATGCCTTCGGATACCGGTATCAGGTCGCTTTGCAGCAACCGCCGTTCCCTGGTGCCCTCCCAGGCCTTGAAACCCATCAGCGCCAGGGCCCAGATAGCGAGTATGAAACAGGATTCCTGTTCGTAGTCTTTTATCAGCACCCACACGGACCGCCTCGGCACGTAATTCGCATCTTCCAGCAGCAGCAGTCGATCCTCTTCGATGATCACTTCAGCATTCGGTCGCACGGTGGAAACGTATATCGCATGGACGATGATGACGGAAAGTATCAGAGCAAATATCTGAAACAGAAATTCAACCGGTACGTGCTTTTTCATAAAAATGACTCTCGGTTACCGTCGCATTAGATGTCCACCGGGAAAGACACTGAGCTGTCTTCCGAGATCTCCTCGGTGGGGATAAATTCATCCAGCCTGGATCGGCGCGCCGGTTCGGGTTCCGCTGCGGCATCATCATCCTCAGACCGCGTTTCCACCGTCTGCGCAGCCGTCGCCTCGGCGGATGTTTCCTGGCTGTCCTGCGCCAGTGCCGGCAGACCCCAGATCAGGCCGGCCATTACCCATAACAAAATTCTATTCATCATCCCGATCTCGTATCAGAATCGCGACTAATCCGCATACCGGGCTACGCGGAACCCCAGGTCCGGACGACCGTCTTTGCCATAGTCCCGATAGCTCAACCGCAGGCTGGTTCGGGTCGCCTGGCGCCAGCTCGAGCCCCGGATTACATGGTCATCACCGGTAGCCGGCCCCAGCGGGTCGGTTGCTACCGACCCAACGGCAACCATACCCCCTGAATAGTAATCGTTGGTCCATTCGGCGACGTTACCACCGACATCATACAGACCCAGCTCGTTGGGCTTGAACCTCCCGATGGGTGATGACGCGGCGAAGCCGTCGTCGTAATCAGGCAGGATGGTTGGAACGATCCTCTGTGCCGCGTTATCCGCGTAGTTTCCGGACTTGTCCGCGGGCGGAAGGTTGTCGCCCCACGGAAAGCGCGTTGATCGGGCGCCGCCGGCGAATCTCGCGGCCCATGCCCACTCCGCCTCGGTTGGTAATCTATAACCGGGTGTCGGTGGCTGCACCGGCACCATTTTGCCACCCTCTTCCACATAAGCACCGGCAAGAGATTCGCGGGCACTCAGCCAGTTGCAGAAACGGGCTGCCTGGTTCCAGGTTACGTTCACCACCGGCTGGTTGGGCCCGTTGAGATTCTCACCCAGCACGTCGCCCGACGAATGCGACGCGTCAAACCGGCGAAATTCCTGATTTGAAACGGGGCGGGTACTGACATAAAAGTAGCGGGTGAGTTCCACTTCGCGAAGCATTTCGTTGGCCTGGCGCCCCTGCTCGCGACGCGATGCGCCCATGGTGAACCGGCCTGGTCGAACCAGCCTTAGTTCCTGCCCCAAAGCGTTACGCACGGTTTCCTGCAATGCGTCAAGACGCGCTTGCGCCACAGTTTTTAATGTTGCCGTGACACGCTGGTCGAAGCCGGGACGCGGTGTGACGGTGGTGCGAAAGGTTGCGTAGCCATCCTTGCGGATCTCAATCGCCTGCGGCATCGCCGGTAGAGTCAACACCTGAGTGCCCTGGCCGCGCCGTGCGCCGTTGACATAAATTGATGCATCGGCGGGCCACGATTCAATGCGCACCACGCCCAGGTTGGCGGATAAATCAAGGCGCAGTATTTCGCGTTGCTCCGAGCGTACGGAAACAGCACGCGTAACGGGTTTGTAGCCGGCTTTCGATGCGCCTATTCGATAGGTCTGGCCCGGGTTCAACGCCAATTGCACCGGACTGCGCCCCCGATACCGTCCGTTGACCGTGACGGCGGCACCGCTGGGGCTGGTAACAACGGATATCACACCGTCCGCTTTTTCCAGTCTGATCGTCGGCAGATTCTGCGGCTCGCCCTCTATTACATCGATTTCCATCTGCCAAACCTTGTATCCCGGCAGCACGAGTTCAAGTTCACGCGCACCACGGACTATTTCTGCAACCACCGGCGTCACGCCCGTTTCGGTACCGTCCACGAGCAACGTAGCCCCGTCCGGCTCGGAACTGATACCAATATCGGCCCAGGCCGGGAGCAATTCGGTGCCAATCGCCTGGGAAACCCGCATGCCTTCAATATCGATCCGGGTCTGATAATCCAGATAACGGTCGGCTCTTATTGTGACAAGGTGTTCACCGGGCTCGACTTCCAGATCCGTGACCGGAGTCATGCCGACTTCGATGTCATCGATCAGGATCGTGGCGCCAGCCACCGGTTGCGTCTGTATCGACAGCAAACCGGGCAGTTTGCGCAAGGCAAAAGCATATTCCTGGCGGGACTCCGTTGAGACTTCGAAGGTTGCCTCGAACGGATAGTAGCCCTCTTTGTCGGCAGAAATACGGTACTCGCCCGGCCGCAGCAGATAACGTCCGCCAAGTTCCACGGCGAACAGGCCGCCGTCGAGGTCAATATCCTCGGGTTCCGGTTCAACGATCAGAGTCACAGCACGAGCGGTAACGATGTACCACGCAACCAGAGCCAGGACAGAAAAAACGATGGCCAGCGTGGTGGGTACTACCCTCAATCGCAGACGTGGCTTGTCGGCCGCCTCCCGAGCGGGCCGATAGGCAACGGGTTCAATGACGTCTGCCGCGCCCGGCCCGTCATCGCGGACCGGGTCGGACTGAACCGGATCGCCGGTTTCGCCGGACGGGTTGCGGCTGTCTGCGTTCAAATCCTTTCCTCGCACCGAATGATGATCAGTGGCGGGGTCTGCCCGGCAACAACCGTGAACTTCTGCCGTACGTCGCGATACCCCGGCCGCGTACCCTGCACGGTGTACGTCCCGGGGAACAGAGTCAGTTCGGTGCTCTCGAAAGTACCCAGAGAACCTACCCTAAACAGGGAAACGTCAGTCAGATTGTCCGACTGCAAAATAACCTGTACCACCTGACGTGCATCCCTGATTTGCCGTTCGAGTTGAACCAGTTGCGCAGTCAGCACGGGACCCCTGTCTTCCAACGCTGACGCCTCGTGATACAAGCTCAGTGCGTTCTGATAAACGCTGTCCGTCGCCATGCGCTCAGGCTGTGACACATAGAGGATGACCTGCTCATACAACTGAGCCATGTTGCGCGCCCGCGCACGACCTTCCTGTGCAAACGTCAGATTGGCATCGAGCTCGAGAACTTTTTCATAACGCCCGCTTGCCTCGCTCCAGCGCTCGCTCTTTTCCATGAGTCGTGCCTGCCGTCTGAGATCCTGAATAGCGCTTTGGTTTTCCTCGAACGCGACCTGCGCAAGCCCATCCTTCGGTTCCGGGGATGCCGGGCGAATTCTTTCAGCTCGCATGAAAGCGGTGCGGGCCGCATCATAATCTTCACGGCCCAGCGCTGTAAAACCATCCGACATGGCCTGTGCAAACCGGTTAGTTGCAATCTGGCCGCCAACCCGCTGCAAGCCTTCCCGTGCCGGCTCAAACTCCGGATCGATATTCAGCACCTCGGTGAACGCTGCACGGGCGCCGGCGAAATCAGACTGCTTTTCCAGACGCTGCCCTTCCCGGTAGTTCTTCAGTACTTGGTCGAGGTTTTGGGCACGGCGCAGACCTCTCCTGGCCTCAGCGTTCTGCGAGTCAACAATCAACGCCAGCTGAAAGCGATCGACTGCCATGCGGCTGTCACGCTCGTCGAACGCCTGCCAGCCATCACTGATTGCAGTCTGCAACGTATCTCTCGCTTTGGCTTGCAACGCTGCAAGTTGTGTCAGACCGTTCTGATAGGCTTCGCCTGCTGCGGTATATTCCTTGGCCAGGAACAGATCGTCGCCTCTGTCGGCCTCCTCCTGCGCCAGCGCGAACGCCGGTGCGCCCCATACCATGACGCCCTGTTTCTCCAGCGCAGCCTGTTTTCGAAGCATCTGCGTAACGATGCGCTGCGCTTCCTCTCGTTGCAGGTTGAGTTGCGCCTGTTCATAGGGTGCCAACCCGCCCGCAGTGGCGCCGGCAGACGAGCTGGCCACCGCGGGAGTATCCGTTTGCTGTCGCTGGTTAAGGGTGCTCAGATCCACCTCGGGCGGGCTGATATTCTTTGGCAAATAGAAAAAGACGCCTGCGGCGACCAGAATCAATATCGCCAGCGACACCCACGCGATGCCGGCCGGGACCGTGGGCTCCGACCGGGTTCTGTCCGGGCCAACCGCGCCGGTAGGCGCAGCTCGTCGGCTGACTGGCGTAATCGCATCGCTGCCATGACCGGTTAGTGCAGGCTGTACGATCAGTTCCGGCGGCTCTGTACCGCCTTCGCCGACGTTCAGAATCGCAGCGAGTTCGTCGCGAACCTCACGCATACCCGACGGCCTGTCGTTCGGATTCTTTGCCAGCATCCGGAAAATAAGTTGCTCGAGCTGCACCGGCACCGGAACATTTGTTACCAACGGCGGCGGTACCTCGTGCAGAATTTTCTGATCTGAGATGTCAGGGAAAAAAGGGGGATGGCCGCCGATCAACTCATACATTACTGCGCCTATGCCATACACATCATCTGCCGGCGTCGCGCTTTCGCGACTGATCTGCTGCGGGCTCTGATAGAACAGTGAGCCGCGCGACAGCATGGCTGGCGCTGCATCATCGGCCATGGCTGCGGCGATGCCAAAATCGGTCAGGAAAGAGTTGCCTCGCTGATCCAGCAGCATGTTGCCCGGTTTGGTATCGCGATGAACGACGCCCAGGCTATGCGCATAGTCGAGAGCCTCGATTACAGGCAGCAGCCGCTGCAAATGCAGCGTGTAATCGTCACCTTTTAGCGCCTTAAAATCCGTGCCTTCGACGTATTGCATGGAAATGAAAAACGCGCCGTCGGCGGCATGGAAATCGAATACGCGGACGATATTTGGATGGATCAGGCGGCGCGCGTTGCGGCATTCCTGGCGCAACACTTCCACCATGCCGGGAATCTCGGCGAGTACGGGAGTCAGTATCTTGAGGGCAACGGGCTCACCGAGTTCGCTGTCGTCGGCCAGCCAGACTTCACCCATGCCTCCCTGGCCCTTGAGGCTCAGGAGCGTGAAACGATCTGCGAGTTGCTGGCCCTTCGACAGTGTGAGCATGACATCGGGATGGACTCAGATCAGTTCTCGGCGACCTCGTTGAGGTCGAGGTCGCGATCCGGATCCTCGACTTCCGACATCAGACCAGTCTCTGTAGCATAGATCTCTGCGATGATTCGCCGCCACTCCTGAAACTGGGCCTGTGCCGAACCGCTTAGCTGCACGGTGCGGCCTTCGATGTCGATGACCATCGGCGCGATCTCTGACTCGAATGAATCGGCGAGTTCACGCATGGCCTCTTCGTGAATCTTGGCTTCCTTGAGCCGATCGAATCCACTCTTGACAATGTATGCGCCGCCAAGCACGCCGTAATACCCGGCTGTGTCACCGAGGTAACTGTCGGTCTCACCTGCAAGTACTGCGCCGGCCACAACGGTGGCAATGCCGGCCAGCATCCTGTTGCGCGCGGATTTCCTGATCTGCTCCCGTTCGTACGCTTCCTCATAACTAAAGCGGCGCCAGTCCTCGTACTCAGAGGACATTTCCCCATAAAAGCGCGTGTAGTAGTCATCCAGCGTATCTATAAAAAGGTATTCGCGTTGCCGAACATTTCGCATGCGCGTCATCATGGGATCGTCTGCAGCCGGCAGCCGGTCGATCACATAGTCGCCATTTCGTTCCTGGCTCAGATATCCGGAAAAGGCGTCGGGTGAGAGCTCTTCTGCAAACTTGAGTTCGGACACATGCCGAATCTGCACCAACTGCTCCCCTTCCAGTTCCTGTCGGGCAGCAAGTAGATCATTGGCGATCTCGTGATAGATATTCTGAAACGGGTCGGCTTCGGCGCGGCCGTACTCTTTATACGCATAACGGCTCGCCCGTTCCTCGTATTCCTTCTCCAGCCAGACGCGGCCCGTTGCGTCGAGCGCCCGGACGGAAACTTCCAGGCTCATGCCATCGGAGTAAAGAATTTCACCGGACACCAGAACGTCGACAGCATTCGTAGGTTCCGGCACCACGCGAACGGCGCCCCAGTTGCCTGTGCCCTGCAACGTATCCTTGAGGTGATAGGCAATAAATCGTGACTCGGCCCGCCGTACCTCCGGATAGACGAAATCATCTTCCCACTTGGTTTCATCTTCGGGAATTCCCGGGTCAAATTCGGCTATCCCGAGGTCGAGTATCTGGGCCTCCGGTATATCTTCCTCGACATGGATTATGGGCGTTGCGTTGGCACGCACAACCTGGGTACTGGTACAGCCGGCCTGCCATACCAGTGACACAAGAGCCGCCGCAGCGATGGCCGGTCGCAGCGTAATTGTCTGCATCATTAGGGATTACCCACAGGACGATTGCTTGTAGTTGATATATTCATCCATCAACTTCTCTTTCATTTCCGGGTCCGTCTCATTTTCCGCCGCTTCACGAATCTGCGTGGCAACGACATCATCCTGGCAGTCGTTCGGGATGGAAGGAATTTGGGTCCCGGTCGCGCCGGCATTCCGACCTGTCTTGCCCAAGCCACCGACACTGGATGGTCCGGCAGCCGAATTCTCTGCCTCCGCTTGTCCGCTTCGCCCGGCTGGATTCGGATCTTCGCTCATGGAGGGAGTGTACGGCACCGATCCTCCGGTCTGACCACCGGATTGGTTCCGGGACGGGCTGCTGCCACCAACCAGGACGGTTCCACCGCTGCCGGATTCCTCCAGTGTCTGGCGGTTACGACGCATCTCTTCGTCAAAAATAACCAGTGCGGCATCAAGGTCGCGATCAAGCCCGGCCACCTGTTCGTCCTCTGTAACGTCGGGTACGCCAATGATCAATATTGTTCCACCGGATCCCGTCCGATCGTTTGGATCACCGCTGGCCGACGGATTTTCCATGACAATAATTATCGTGCCGTAGCGTTCGCTTGCTACCGTCAGCAGCACCGCTGCAACAGCTAGGTCTTCACTGGCCTTACCGACCTGCGCACCGGTTTTTTCAAACTCCGACTGATCGCCGCCGGCCCCATCGGGACCCATGATCAGCTCGGCTACTGCGCCGGTCGCTCCGGCTGCATCCTGGTTTTCATTACCACCGGCCAGCGGGCTGCCTGTGCCCGCCTGTGTCTGTTCACCCGGACTCCCTGCGGGTGGACTACCGCCACCGGCCGGAGTCTGTTGGCCCTGACTGCCGGCCGGCGCTGACTCGCCGCCCGCCTGCGGCTGCGATTCACCCGCAGCGCTGGCCATGGTTTCGCCGCCCTGTGTGGCTGTATCCTCACCGGCGGCCTGCTGGCTTGCCTGGGCCTCACGGGCCGCCTCGATGGCGGCTGCTACGATGGTATTGATGGCGTAAACAAACGCCTCGCTCATCGCCTCGCCCGCTGCGGCCATCGCGTCACTGGCGGCATCAAACGCTTCGCTCGCCTCCGCGAGTGCCGCTTCAGCTTCAGCCTGTGCCTGAGTTCGGGCTTCCTCGGACTGATCCGGGGCCCCTTCTTCTGCCGCCTCAGCCGCCGCTTTGGCTTTTGCCAACGCTTCCTGTGCCGCTTCGAGCTGCGCCGTGGAAGCGCTGAGTTCCTGCTCGGCGGTCTCGGCCTTGGCGAGAATTTCGGTCATGGCCTGAGCATGGGCAGCCTGAGCGCTGTCCGGCGCCGCGTTTTCGGCAGCCACTATGTCCGCTTGCGCTGCTTCACGCAGCGCCTCGATTTGCTCGCTGGCGTCATCGAGCGCCTGTTGCGCCGACGCCATCGCTTCGCTGGCGGCCTCGAGCTCGGCCTCGGCCGATTGGCTGGCGGCTTCCGCGGCGGCGCGACTCTGCGCCGATGCCTGCTGCGACTGTGACGATTCGGATGGGTCTGAAGATTCGGATGATTCTGATGATTGTGACGACTGTGACGTCGACGGCGTCTGTGGCTCAGGCATTTCCATGCTCGGGAGCGACGGCGATGATGGGGACGAAGGTGACGGCATCGGCGGCGGCATAGTCGGCATCGATGACGACGACTCCGACTGCGACGACGATGGCGACGGTATCGGTGGCGGCGGCGACGATGAACTCGACGATGACGAAGACGAACTCGAACTCGAAGATTGTTGCTGTTGCTGGGGCGGCGTTACACAAGCCGACAGGATCAACCCGCCCGCAATAATCACTGCGAAGCGATAACGATTCTCATTTCGCTTAAACATGGCCACGGCTCCCGTAATCTGGTCGATTTACTGTAGCCCTCGAAAGTTGAACGCAAGCTGAACAGCCGGTGTTGCGTCCGTTCCCGTAAGACCCGCTGCTGTTTGCAGACTATCACAACCATGCACAACCGGCAGCCGCCGATCGGTCATGATGTTCATGACATAATCTGAGGCGCAGGCGGCATGAGCGAGTTTGCTCACGATCCCAATGTTAGACACCCGGCCCGGGCAAAGTTCGTGTCGTGCTATAGTCAACGGGAACTATTCTGAGACGCCGCAATCGTAGCAAAATGGGGAATCCGCAAGCGTGTTGCCGGCGGTTGGTACCCCGGATCGGCGACATTCCGGCGCCGGACGGAAAACAGGGTCGATTGGACTCGTCCAACCAGGCAGCCCGGTACGGCCGGACGATCTCAGGGCGTGCAGATGACTAGATTCGGGCCATCTAGAGCAAGCAGACTAAAACGTATTGCCGCTGCGGCTGCAATTGTCGGCATGGCGTCAGGTTGTACCAACACGGTCAATATCGAGGGGCACTTTCCGGCACCGCTGGTGGAACGAATGCCGTTGGAAATCGGCGTTTACTACGACGATGCGTTCCGAAATTATTTCTACGAACAGTCCATTCATCACGGTCCGACCTGGCACATCAATCTGGGTGAACCCAATGTTCAGCTTTTTGATCAGGTGCTCGCAGGAATGTTCGAAGATGTCGTTATGGTCGACGATCCGGACACAATGACAGAAGCGATTCCTGGCATCGACGGAATTCTCAAGCCCGAGATTGAAGAGTTCGCGCTTCTTAGTCCCGTTGATTCCGGTCTTGGATTCTTTTCCGTTTCAATTAAGTATCGTCTGAATCTTTACAACCCGGATGGTTCCTTCGCGACATCCTGGGTGTTTACTGCCTATGGCAAGAATCGTGTCGAGGGTCTGAGTCAGGAAGACGATCTGAAGGATGCGATCATGATCGCCTTGCGCGATGCCGCAGCCGCGGTTGCGGTCGAACTTGGAGAAAAGGCGCGGATCAAAACCCTGGTTCTCGAGGAGGGAGCCCGTGAAACCCTGGCCAACTGAGGAACACCGGAGGTCCGGATCCATGCGCGCGACCCAGGGCGGCTGGATCGTGTTTTGCGGCCTCATCATCGCAACACTGCTTGCGGGCTGCGTCACGTCGATCGTAGAAGAGTCACGGCAGGCGCCGGGCGGTTCGATGGCCCCGGACGAGTCCATCGTAATCCTGACCCGCGCTACTCACACCGAATTCGAAACTGAGGAAAACTTCACTGAGTGCCTGGCAAAAGAACTGGCAAAAGATCTTCCATCTCTGAAATTACACACCGAACAAGAATTTGTTGACATGCTCTACCCGTGGTTTGAACCGCGGCTTGCACCGGCCTCACCGGAAGATATTCCAAAACTGTTGCAACAGCCGGGCGTCGCCGAGGTGATCGCACGAACCAACGTGCGCTACGTTGTCTGGGTCAATGGCTCGACGGAAACAATCGACTCCGGTGGCAGCATGACGTGTGCCGCCTCGGTTGGCGGTGGCGGCTGTTTCGGACTCAGCTGGTGGGAGAAAGACTCCTCTTACGAAGCAGCGGTCTGGGATCTTCGCAATGGCGAAGCCGCTGCGAACATCAGTGCTGATGCGACAGGCACCTCTTATCTTGCTGGCGTAATTATTCCGGTTCCAATCATCGCCCGAACACAGAACGCGGCCTGCAAAGGTCTGGCTCAGCAGTTGACTGAATTCCTCGAAAGTACCCAATAGCTGGCGGCCGGCTTTCTAACGTATCCGCGTAAAGTCACTCTCGTCGGATGCTGACTGATTCAGCGTAATCACCTGGCGAAAACTTACATCCGTTGTCTCGACTGGTTGACGGTCAACGAAGCGCGGGCGGTAAACGGCGCGCTGTACCGCGCGCTTGACTTCCCGCCTGATCTCTACCGGGGAGTTGGTTTCCGCGAGCACGATATCGTCAGTCTTGCCTTTGACAGTGACGGTAAAACTCACATCGATGTAAAGCTCGGCGTATTTAAAGCGTTTCCACGACGGCAGCAGAGCACCGAGGTTTTGAGCGTTGTAATACAGCTTCACCGGGTTACCAAAAATCTGCGCGCGCAGATCGTCCGGTTCGGAAAAATCACCGAGCAGATCCCAGCCGCGGAAATACAGCTCGTAAGCCTTATTGGTCTTGCCGCGAATCAGGTACCAGTCGGCCAGATCAAGAACAGATCTCAATTCCTGATCTGAATCCCTGTTGTCTTCGCTGTCGACAATCGCCAGCACCCGTTCCAGCGCTTTGGTGCTCTCTGATACGGGTACACCGCGGTCCGGAACGCCCGGCGGCAACCTTCGCAGGTGCTCCCCTCTGGTATCGGCCAGACCGCGCAGCGGCTCGATCGTGCTCGGATCACCCGTACCATAGGCATTTTCCAGCACCACCACGGCTCGTTTGTACATCGTTGCCGCGTTGGGATATTGGCTTGAGTCACGGAACCACTCGGCCAGCTTCAACATTGCCGGTACGGTTCGCGGATCGTCATCACCGTACTTCAATCGTGTAACCCGGTATGCCAATCGTTGCTCCCGGTCAGCATCCAAAATCTCGCCGCTGCTTATGTAGGTATCCGTCAAGTTGTCCAGGATGGGAATCTGCTGCAGCGAGATGACTCCGTCCTTCCGGTGCACGACATGCTGTGCACGCCGGAACGCGTCCTTAGCTTCGTCATACTGTCCCGCTTCCAGATACGTCTCGCCGAGACCAACCAGTGCAGCGATAAGACGGGGGCTGTACAGCCCCTGCTCGCCCTCGATAATCCCGATCGCACGCTGGTAATAAGTCTCGGATGTACCGTAGAGACCGGCATTGCGAAATGCGAGGGCAAGGTCGAGGACCGGGTAACTGACCTCGATTGCGTGATCCCCGAATGTCTGCTCTGCCAGCCGCAATACTGTCCGACCGGCCGGAATTGCGTGTTCGAAATCGCCTTCATCCAGGAATGCCCGAAATTCGTCATAGGCGTCGGACACCGCCCGTTCGTTTGCCTGTGCGAAGACGGCGGTTACCACAACCAACGCAGCAACGAAAAGGGCTGTGTTTTTTATGTGCCTGGTCATCGTGCCGTGGTGTTTCATTTGTGGATCACGCAAGATCACAAATAATAAAAGATTACATCGTGTTTGTGACCAATCTCGCCAGTAACCGGTTCACGTATTGCCGGGGTCGCGGTTGGAACAAAAAAGCCGCCTTTTGAGGCGGCTTGTCTGCGCCTGGCCGATGACCGGCCTACGGCCACCGAGCCGGTCCATTCAGAAGCTCGTTGAGGCTGGTGTGCCCCGAGCTCAGAATGTCCTCGCGGGTAATAACGGTCAGGTTGGATGATGTCGCGGGCCGTCGCTCATCAGAACTGACGGTACGCTTGATACGGCTGCCGGTCAGTTCTGTCGGCTTGACCCCGGCCGGATTCGCCGCGGGATCAAACTGCGCGAGCGTGGTCTTGGGAGTTTGCGCACAGGCTGCCGCACACAAGGCTGCTCCCGCCACCGTCAATATCAGGGTTCGTTTCGACATGGCAGTCACCTGGGGTCAAACGTCCGGGGGACGTTTTTGCCTGATCTGAGTGAAGTCTAGCACTTTGGCAACAGATTTTTGTTGACTCATTCGACAAATCCTCGAACGCAAAAGTTCCCACCACCGCTACCGCATTGCAGCACCGACACTTGTGTCCCTTCCGGCCGCAATATGGATTCAAACCGAACCCGATTTGCAGCAAAATGAAACCTTCGGTTGTCCAATCCTACGCGTGAGGCCATTGATGCACCCATCCGTTAGCAGGCAAATCCTTACCCGGGCCGTGATGGCCATCCCAGTGCTAACCACCGTTATCAGTGGATGTGCCTCCAATCCGGCTACCGGCGGTACGGATTTTGTCCTGATGTCGGAGGAAACCGAAGTCCGCATTGGCCAGGAAGCCAAATCACAGGTCCTGCAGCAATACAAACGTTACCCGAACGAAGCCCTGCAGGACTACGTCAGTTTTGTCGGCCAACGGCTGGTCGCCGTCAGCGAACGCAGTCATCTCGAGTTCTCATTTACAGTCGTCAGCGACGATATTGTGAACGCGTTTACCCTGCCGGGCGGCCACGTTTTTGTCACCAGCGGAATGCTGGCTCATCTCGGTTCCGAGGCTGAACTCGCCGCGGTGCTCGGTCATGAGATCGGACATACCACCGCGCGCCATGTCGTTCGCCAGCAGAGCGGCTCAACAGTCCTGGGTGCCTTAGGGTCGATTGCATCCGCGGTCACCGGCTCGAATCTTGCAGGCAGTGCCACTGGCTTCGCCAGCGGCGCCCTGTTGCAGGGTTACAGCCGCAAGCACGAACTCGAAGCCGATGAGCTGGCGGCACGCTACCTGGGTCGCGTGGGATATTCACCAGAGGCGATGATCGAAGTCATTGACGTCCTCAAGCAACAGGAAGCATTCGAAATTGAGCGAGCGCGTATCGAGCGTCGGGAGCCGAAGATCTATCATGGTTTCTTCGCTTCCCATCCATCCGCGGACGT
>CAZJFQ010000008.1:0-56381 GCA_964545335.1 uncultured Gammaproteobacteria bacterium
AGGTGTCCTCTCATGGGCTCGACCAGGGTCGGGTCAACGGTGTGCGGTTTGATACGGTCATCTTCACAAATCTGTCCCGTGATCACCTCGATTATCACGGTGACGCCGGTCGATATGCCGCCAGCAAGCAACGCTTGTTTACCGAGTTTGATTACCGGAACGCGGTCCTCAACATCGATGACGACTATGGCCGGCAACTGGTCGCACAACTTGACCTGAGCCGCGCGCCGATCGCTGTATCGGTAACCGGAGCGGATATTCCGGCCGGATGCCGCCACATTTCCGCCCGAATCGGCGCCGATAATTTCAGTGGTTTGAAACTTGAAATCGATAGCAGCTGGGGCTCCGGCGTGCTGACTAGTCCGCTGATCGGTGAATTCAACGCGACCAATCTGTGTCTGGCTGCCGGTGCACTGCTGGCATGGGAGACCAGTTTCGAGGCCGCGATGGCGTCACTGAGCACTGTCTGTGCGCCGCGCGGCCGTATGGAAATCATCCGCGGCGGCGAGGCGGCGCCGACCGTCGTTGTGGACTACGCACATACGCCCGCAGCACTCGAGTCGGTATTACATGTCCTTGGCACTTTTGGCACGGGAAAAATCGTGTGCGTGTTCGGTTGCGGTGGTGATCGCGATCGGGGCAAACGACCCGAAATGGGCCGCATAGCAGCAGCAAGGGCTGATCGGATCATCCTGACGGACGACAATCCGCGTCTTGAGGCCCCCGCTGAGATCATTGCCGCTATTCAGGCCGGCATTCCCACTGATGCAGATGTAACCGTGGAGCATGATCGCCGGGCGGCAATCCGTCTCGCGATCAGCAGAGCGGGACCTGACGACGTCATTCTTATCGCTGGCAAGGGCCATGAAACACAACAACACGCTGGCGACAAGGTCGTGCCTTTTGATGATTGTGCCGTGGCCGGCGCGATCCTGAGGAACGCGGTGTGATCACCGGGACGCTGAAGATGGCAGCACAGGCGGTAGACGGAAGACTGGTTGGTGCAAACGAATCGTTTGCCGCAATTGCAACGGATACACGGACGCTTCACGCAGGCGAACTGTTTGTCGCTCTCAAAGGCGGAAAATTTGATGGCCACAGGTTTATCGAAGATGCCTTAGGCGCCGGAGCATCCGGCGCCGTGGTTGACCAGCGGGACGCGTGTGCTCTGCCTCAGATCTATGTGAAAAATACACGCCGTGCATTGGGAGCGCTGGCGCGTTTCTGGCGCGACAGATTCGAGTTACCGGTTATCGGGGTGACCGGTTCCAATGGCAAGACAACCGTCAAAGAAATGCTGGCCGCCATACTGAGACTAGCCGCACCGGTCCTGGCGACGGAAGGCAACTTCAACAATGACATCGGTGTGCCTCTCACGCTGTTACGCCTGTCCGCGGATCACCAGGCGGCAGTAATTGAAATAGGTGCCAACCACTTCGGTGAGATCGCCTGTCTGACATCGCTTACGCGTCCGACGATCGGGCTGATTACGAATGCTGGTGCGGCACATCTGGAAGGATTCGGCAGCGTGGATGGCGTTGCACAGGCAAAGGCCGAGCTGATTGCCGGCCTTGGTGCGGACGCGACGGCAATCATAAATGCCGACGACGACTATTGTGACCGCTGGCGATCGCTGGCGGGGGACCGAAAGATTATAACTTTCGGAGTTGCCAAAGATGCCGATATTCGGTCCGAAGCAATCGTGCCGGCAGGCAGAGACCCGGACGCCGCGCTGCGGTTCAACCTCGTCTGCGCTGCCGGTAGTCGTGACATAGAACTCGGCGTCGGCGGCCGGCACAACGTTGTTAACGCGCTTGCCGCGGCCGCCGCCGCAATGGCAGCCGGCAGTAATCTCGATGACGTGGCAAAGGGTCTTCGACGTGCGCAGGAGATCGGCGGGCGGCTGAACGTAATCGAGCTTGCCAGTGACATAAGGATTGTGGATGACACCTACAACGCTAATCCCGCGTCCCTGAAAGCGGCGATGGAGTTTGTTGGTGACCTCGGTGGTCGGGCGTGGCTGGTACTGGGAGATATGGGGGAACTCGGTGACGGCGCGGCAAAAATTCACGAAGAATGTGGCCGGTCTGCGCGCGCTATGGGTTTTGAGCGGTTATTCACGGCTGGTCCGCTGGCGGGCAAGGCTGCAAGTTGCTTCGGAGACGGCGCTGAAGCCTACGCTGAAGTCGATGATCTGATCGCGCCCGTATGTCGGGCAGTTGAACCGGGGGTAATCGTGCTGATCAAGGCCTCCCGGCTCATGCACCTGGAAACTGTCGTTGCGGCGCTGAAGGAATCCTGCGCCGGGAGCGAAAAGGGCTGATCGATGCTTTTGTATCTGGCTGAATATCTGACCGGTTACTACTCCGGATTCAATGTGTTCAGTTACATCACGATGCGGGCAATTCTCGGTAGCCTGACCGCCCTGGCCATATCCTTCCTGCTCGGACCGATGATGATCCGGCGACTGAGTACGCGGCAGATCGGTCAGACGGTTCGGGACGACGGTCCGGAAACTCACCTGCCAAAAGCGGGTACACCCACGATGGGTGGCGCACTGATACTGGTGGCCATTGTGATCAGCACGCTGCTTTGGGCCGATCTGGAAAACCGGTTTGTCTGGATCGTACTTGCAATCCTCGCCGCATTCGGTTTGATCGGATTTATTGACGATTACAGGAAACTGGTGCTCAAAAATACGCGCGGCCTGTCCGCGGGGGTCAAAATCTTCTGGCAGTCTCTGTTTGCCCTGGCCGCGGCGTTTGCACTTTTTTATACGGCCGAGAATCGCGCTGTCGAGACGGCGCTGCTGGTGCCGTTTTTCAAGAATGTCATGCTGCCGCTTGGCGGTTTTTATTTCGTGCTGACCTATTTCGTGATCGTCGGTACCAGCAATGCAGTCAATTTGACGGACGGCCTCGACGGACTCGCGATTATGCCGGCGGTGATGATTGGCAGTGCGCTGGGTGTTTTCGCCTATGCAACCGGCAATGTGAATTTCGCGACCTACCTGCAGATTCCGTACATCGCCGGCACCGGTGAAATGCTTGTTTTTTGTGCTGCGCTGGCCGGTGCCGGGCTCGGATTCCTGTGGTTCAACACGTACCCGGCCCAGGTTTTCATGGGGGACATCGGCGCGCTCTCGATCGGTGCCGCTCTCGGAACAGTCGCCGTTATTGTGCGGCAGGAAATCGTGCTGATGATTATGGGCGGTGTTTTCGTCATGGAGACCGTTTCAGTAATTTTGCAGGTGGCGTCATTCAAACTAACGGGCCGGCGCATATTCCGAATGGCGCCGTTACATCACCACTTTGAGCTGAAAGGCTGGGCCGAGCCTAAGGTGATCGTTCGCTTCTGGATCATCACCGTCATGCTGGTGCTGGTCGGCCTGGCCACATTGAAGGTCAGATGATTTCGGAATGAGCCTTGCAACGGTGAATCAAATCAAATCGCAATCCGAGGAGGAGGTCGAGACAATGCCCGTCCGCAACGTCGTGATGGGTCTGGGTCAGACCGGCCTTTCCTGCGCACGGTACCTGAGCCGCCGCGGTGAAACTGTGACTATTGTTGATAATCGACAACGCCCGCCCTGCATCGATGCCGCTGCGCGCGAATTGCCGCAAGCGACTCTGTCGCTTGGCCAATTTGACGAATCGTTATTGCAGGCGACGGATCGGCTCATCGTGTCACCAGGCATTGGCCTCGACGAACCATTTGTGGTCGCCGCCATGCGCCGTGAGATTCCGGTTTGCGGCGATATAGAGTTGTTTGCACAGGAAGTCGCGCAACCTGTGATCGCAGTGACCGGTTCGAACGGCAAGAGCACAGTCGTGAGCATGGTCAGGGATATGCTCAGCGCTACCGATTGCAGTGCGGTAGCCGGTGGAAATCTCGGGCCGCCGGCACTAGATCTGCTGCCGGAGCCAGGCGTGGACGTTTTCGTGCTCGAACTTTCGAGTTTTCAGCTTGAGCGCACGTCGTCGCTCCGGCCTGCGGCAGCTGTTGTACTCAATGTTTCTCCGGACCACTTTGACCGCTATGACAGCCTGACCGACTACGCCAGGGCAAAATCGCGTGTCTATCAACGCGCCGTAGTGGCGGTTGTCAACCGCGGCGATCTTCTCGTTGGCGCGATGCAACCGGATTGTGAACGGATTATCGCGTTTGGCCTTGACGCGCCCGGCGCTGGCGACTACGGGCTGGTAACTACGGGATCGGAAGGTTGGTGGCTGGCGCGAGGCAAGCAGCCGTTAATCCGTGCTGATGATCTCAGGGTTCGCGGCCGGCACAATCTTGAGAATGCACTCGCTGCGCTGGCGCTGGTCGAGGCCCTTGACCAGCCGATGCACAGGCTGTTGCAGGGCCTGGCTGCTTATCCGGGGCTGCCACATCGCACGCAGTGGATTGCTGAAAGCGACGGTGTCACATTCATCAATGACTCGAAAGCGACCAACGTCGGTGCCGCTGTCGCTGCGGTCGAGGGACTGGACGGACCGCTGGTCGTTATTGCTGGTGGTGACAGCAAAAATGCTGACTTCGCGCCGTTTGCCAAAGCACTGACAGGCAAGGCTCGGGCCGCGGTTCTGCTCGGCCGCGATGCATCGGATTTACAAACGGCGCTTGCCGGTGCTTGTGAAACACGGCGTGTCGGTAACATGCATGACGCTGTGATCGTCGCTGCAGAATTGGCGCATGCGGGCGATACAGTGCTCTTGTCGCCGGCCTGCTCAAGTCAGGACATGTTTGAAGATTTCGCCGCCCGGGGTGACGCGTTCACTCGCGCTGTGCGGGAGTTGCCGGCATGACGGCGTCTACGGCAAGCTGGCCACTTCGCCGATCCTGGATTACACCGCTCGCAGTCGATCCGGTATTACTTTTCGCCGCAGGCGGACTGATCCTGCTGGGCCTCGTGATGGTCGGTTCCGCATCTCTTGCCGTGGCCGACCGTGACTACGGGGATCCGTTCTATTTTCTAAAGCGTCAGACTCTGTTTGTCGTCATGGGGGGGGTTCTTTGTGCCGCATGCATGCGATTGCCGATCACTTTCTGGCTACGAACCGGCTTCGTGTGTCTGCTGCTGGCGCTCCTGCTGCTCAGCGTTGTGTTGATTCCCGGCGTCGGACATTCGGTCAACGGTAGTACCCGATGGCTGTCACTCGGCATGTTTGGTCTACAAGTTTCGGAACCGGCGCGCCTGCTGATTCTCATATATATGTGCGGATACCTGGTTCGTCATCGGGACGCTCTGAATACTTTCCAGGGATTCTTGAGCCCGCTTTTGTTTGTCGTTCTCGCCTGTGGATTGATGCTTGCTGAGCCCGACTTCGGTGCCGCGTCGGTCCTGCTCGCTACCGCGCTATGTGTCATGTTCGCCGGTGGCGTGCGGCTACGGCAATTCGCATTGATATTTCTTGTCGCTGTAGTTGCTTTCGGTGCTTTCGCGTTGTCTTCAGCCTATCGCGTCGAGCGGCTGACGACGTTTCTCAATCCCTGGGCCGATCCCTTTGACAGCGGTTTCCAGTTGACACAGTCGTTGATCGCTATCGGGCGGGGTGAGTGGATGGGCGTCGGCCTGGGTGCTGGCGTCCAGAAGTTGTTCTACCTGCCGGAGGCTCACACGGACTTTCTGTTCGCCGTGCTGGCGGAAGAACTCGGATTTATCGGTGTCTTCGTTACCATCGGGCTTTTTTCGCTTCTTGTATGGCGCGCTTTTGCCCTATCCCGCGAAGCTGTGCAAAGCGGACTTCCGTTTCACGGCTCGCTGGCATTGGCGCTTGGTTGCTGGCTGGGGATTCAGGGGTTCGTCAACATGGGTGTGAACATGGGAGTCCTGCCGACGAAGGGGCTGACATTGCCATTTATGAGTTATGGCGGGTCCAGCTTGCTGGTCAGCCTGCTGGCACTTGGTCTGCTGCTGAGGATTCATCATGAAGCGGTGTCCGGCGCCGGTCGCAGCAACCGTCAGCGCGGACTACGGAGGACACACCGATGACCGCGCCGGTGGTTCTGGTTTTGGCCGGTGGTACCGGTGGACATGTTTTCCCCGCACTCGCTGTAGCGCAGGAACTGGAGCAAAACGGGGCCACCGTGTCATGGCTCGGAACTCCGGAAGGTCTGGAAGCGCGCATCGTGCCCCGTGCCGGGATCGAGATCGACTGGATCAACGTCAGTGGACTCCGTCGCAAAGGCCTCATCGCGTGGTTGTTAGCGCCGATTCGCCTGCTATGCGCACTCCGCAGGGCGCTCAGCGTTGTCAATCGCCGTAAGCCGGATGTCGTACTTGGCATGGGGGGGTTCGCAGCCGGACCGGGCGGCCTGGCGGCGTGGCTGCTTCGTCGGCCACTCGTTGTGCATGAGCAAAACGCACTCGCGGGAATGACAAATCGCCTGCTCGCGCCGCTCGCGCGAAAAGTGCTTGCCGCTTTTCCCGATAGTTTTCCGCGCCGCATCACCACTGTACATACCGGCAACCCGGTACGTGACGACATCATTGCTATTGCCGTGCCGGCACAACGGTGGCTGCGCCGAGACGGCCCTGAGCGCTTGCTGATACTTGGTGGCAGCCGCGGCGCGTTGTCATTGAACCGCTGTGTCCCGGCGGCGATTGCACAGCTGTCTCCGGAGAGTCGCCCGGCCATTCGACATCAAACCGGGTCGCTCACGTTTGACGTTGCGCGCGAGGCTTATACCCGGGCTGGCATTGATGCGGAGCTGGAAACGTTTGTCGATGACATGGCGGCGGCGTACGCATGGGCCGATCTTGTGATTGCTCGCGCGGGGGCACTGACTGTTGCCGAACTTGCAGCAGCAGGTGTTGGCTCCTTACTGGTGCCGTATCGGCATGCTGTTGACGATCACCAGACTTTGAACGCACAGAGACTTGCGCGTACCGGCGCCGCCGTCTTACTGCCCGAAAAGGAATTAAGCCCGGCGCGGCTCGCCGACGAACTCAGCCGGTTGCTGCCGGACAGAAGCGGCTTACTCGATATGGCCGAGCGGGCCAGGGCGCTGTCCCGTCCGCAGGCGACCAGCGACATCGCACATATCTGTCTGCAACTGGCGACCGGCGGAGGCGTTGTATGAAAGATCGTATGCGTCGAATTCAGTGCATCCACTTTGTCGGCATCGGGGGCGTCGGCATGGGCGGCATCGCGGAAGTTCTCGTCAATCTAGGTTACCAGATCCAGGGCTCGGATGTCAGGTCAAACGCTGTCACCCGACGACTGGAATCTCTTGGGGTACGGGTTGTACTCGGGCATGACGGTGTCAACATTTCCGGTGCGGATGTCGTCGTCGTCTCCAGCGCGGTAGCCGACGACAACCCGGAAATAATCGCCGCGCACGAAGCACGAAAACCGGTGGTGCGGCGCGCTCAGATGCTGGCGGAACTGATGCGCTTCCGATACGGAATCGCTGTTGCGGGGACCCATGGGAAAACAACGACGACGTCGCTCATCGCGAGTGTGCTGGCCGAGGGCGGTCTGGATCCGACATTTGTAATCGGTGGCCGGCTCAATAGCGTGGATGCCAACGCGAGGCTGGGTGCCGGCCGCTATCTGGTTGCAGAGGCCGATGAAAGTGATCGGTCGTTTCTGCATCTGCAGCCGATGATTTCCGTGGTCACAAACATCGACGCCGATCACCTCTCCAGCTACAGCGGTGACTACGAAATCCTGAAGCAGTGCTTCGTGGATTTTCTGCACAACCTTCCGTTCTATGGTCTGGCTGTCGTGTGTGCTGACGATCCGGGCGTGCAGAGTATTCTTCCGGAGATATCCCGCCAGGTCATCACCTACGGGTTCAGTGAAGAATCCGATGTCCGTGCCGTGTCGATGACACCGGATGGCCTGACCAGTCATTTCGAAGTTCGTCGTCCCGGCGTCCCTGAATTGTTGTCGTTCGAACTCAGACTGCCGGGCAGGCACAACGTTTTGAATGCGCTTGCGGCTGTCGCTGTCGCAGGTGAATTGGAGATCGGCAGTTTTGATGTGGGCCGGGCACTCAGCGGATTTGGTGGAATTGACCGGCGCCTGCAGGTAATCGGCGACATACCGACCAGTACCGGTGACGCGCTGATTATCGATGACTACGCTCATCATCCGACAGAAATCGCAGCAACGATGCACGCAGCGCGTGCCGGTTGGCCGGGGCGGCGACTGATTGTCGCCTTTCAGCCGCATCGTTTTACGCGAACCCGTGATTTGCTCGACGACTTTGCGCGCGTTTTGTCCGAGGCCGATGTGCTTTTGATTACAGAAGTCTTTGCAGCAGGCGAAGCGGCAATTGCCGGTGCCGACGGCCGTTCGGTTGCCCGCGCGGTAAGAAGCCGCGGCCGGGTCGAACCGGTGTTTGTTGCCGATGTTGAAAAGCTTGGCCCGGCGATCCGCCGCGTCATCGGTGAAAACGACATCGTACTGGTTATGGGTGCCGGCAATATCGGCGCCGTCGCGCCGCGTCTTCCGGATGATCTGAGGCGACCCGTGGTCGTGAGGAAAAGATCTTGATGACTGCACCGACCCGGAGTCTTTATGTCGGCATGCTCAGGGAGCACGAACCCATGTCGCGACACACGACCTGGGGGGTCGGTGGTCCGGCGGATTTGTATTTCAAGCCGGACAACCTGGACGAGCTGTGTCGGTTTCTGGCTGAACTTCCGGCCGACCAGCCGGTCAGCTGGCTGGGCCTGGGGAGCAACGTCCTGGTTCGCGATGGCGGTATCCGGGGTATTGTTATCGCGACTCACGGGGCGCTGGACCAGATCGAATATACCGATGGCGGAGCGGTGCGCGTTGAGGCGGGTGTTCCGTGTGCCAAAGTCGCGAAGTTCTGTGCCCGACAGGGACTCGGACCGGCGGAGTTTTTTGCTGGTATACCTGGAACGATGGGCGGTGCACTGGCGATGAATGCCGGTGCTTTTGGCGGCGAAACCTGGGACGCAGTAACCGCTGTCGAAGTTATCAATCGTCAGGGTCGCGTCAGGTTGCGTGAGGCCAGTGAGTACAAGATCGGGTATCGACAGGTCAGCGGCCCCGTCGACGAGTGGTTTGTTGCCGCACGACTTGAGCTGGCAACGGCTCAGCCGACCCGCGTCGAGGGTATCCGCAAAATTCTGGCACAGCGCAAGTCAACTCAACCTACTGGTGAGCCCAGCTGTGGTTCGGTTTTTCGGAATCCGCGGGGCGATTACGCGGCACGACTGATCGAAGCTGCGGGTCTTAAAGGTTATCGAATTGGCGGCGCCCGAATCTCGCAAAAACACGCGAACTTTATCGTCAATGACGGGACAGCGACGGCGGCCGACGTAGAAGCATTGATAAACCATGTCGAGACATCCGTGCAATGCAGTGCCGGTGTTCGTCTTGAGCGGGAAGTGCGTATTCTCGGGACAGCCGATGACTAAGTCGGCAGCAAACACGCTTCGCGTCAGCAACCCGAAGGAATTCGGGCGCGTGGCTGTATTGATGGGCGGGCTGTCTTTTGAAAGGGATATTTCACTCATGACCGGGAAGGCGGTTCAGGCGGGTCTCGAGCGGGGCGGAGTTGATGCACACGCTATTGATGTGGGCCATGACGTCGTGCGTCGTGTGGGCGAGGGTCGGTTTGACCGGGCCTGGATCGCGTTGCACGGTCTCGGTGGCGAAGACGGAATGATCCAGGGCGTTCTCGAGTATCTGGGTATCCCGTACACCGGCACTGGTGTGCTGGGTTCCGCTCTCAGTATGGACAAGCTTTGCAGCAAGCAGTTGTTTTCTACGACCGGGCTTGGAACTCCGCCTTACCAACAAATACGCGGCGAAGAAGATTTTTCTAACGCGGTGGCGGTACTGGGGTTGCCTTTGATTACCAAGCCGGCCAGTTCCGGTTCCAGTCTCGGGCTCACAAAAGTCGAAACCGCGGGTCAATTACCCGCCGCTTATGCCATGGCGTCCGGATTCGACAACCGCGTACTGGCGGAATCGTGGATTACAGGTCCGGAGTATTCAGCTTCCATACTCGACGGTGCAGTGCTGCCGCTGATTCGCATTGAAACGCCCAACACGTTTTACGACTACGAGGCCAAGTACTTCACCGACGCCACTCGTTACCACTGTCCGAGCGGGCTCAAACCCGATGACGAGCAAAGATTCAGTGCGGCGGCATTGCGGGCGTTTGAAGTTGTCGGTGCGGAAGGATGGGGGCGAGTGGATTTTATTGTCGCTGACGACGGCGAGCCGCTGATGCTTGAAGTCAATACGATACCCGGGATGACGGATCACAGCCTCGTCCCGATGGCAGCTCGTGAAATCGGGATCGATTTTGACGAACTGGTGTGGCGAATTCTGGAAACCAGTTTTGAGAGGAAACGCAATTCGCTGCAGCAGGAATCGACGGAGAAGGGGCGCAATGCGTTGTAAACGAGCGAACCGCCGCAAAACGGTGCGTGTATCGGTGCCACGCAAGCCGATTGATCTGAAGGCTCCGATCATGGCATCGGTTGGTCTTGCCGCGCTGATTGCAGCGGTCGCGGGTCTGGGAACAGTACTCGATCGCCCAATCGAACGGGTCGTGGTCGAGGGACCGTTCCAGCGGGTAACGGCAATGCAGATTCGCTCAGCGGTGGCAAAGCAAACACGGGGCGGTTTCCTGTCCGTTGATCTGGAAGCGATTCACAGCGTCGTCGCCGGACTTGCCTGGGTGGATCGCGTGCGTATCCAGCGCAGTTGGCCCGATGGCGTTCGGGTCATCGTTACGGAACAAGTGGCCGCTGCACGCTGGCGCGAGCACCGCCTGTTGAATACGCGCGGGGAGGTGTTTGACGACGATACGCGTAACGTTTTGCCGGAATTGCCGTCGCTGTCCGGGCCGGAGGGTACCGAAACACAGGTGGCCAGGCGATTCCTGAGCCTGAGTCGAAAACTGCTCGGTGTGGGCCTGAGGGTTCGGGCGCTGAAACTGGATGCTCGCGGAGCCTGGGATCTCGAACTCGACAACGGCCTCAACCTGAAGCTTGGTCGTGATCAGACCGATCGCAGGCTGGACCGGTTTGTGGACACGATTCTGCCGCTGATAGAGACGCAGATTGGCCGGATTGACTACGTTGATCTGCGCTATGCCCATGGATTTGCAATCGGCTGGCGGGAGGGTGAATCGGAAAGCCTGCTGGCTGGTACAGGGGATTTATCGGATGTCTAGAAAAACTGACCGCAATCTCATCGTCGGCCTGGATATCGGCACCTCAAAAGTGGTTGCCATCGTCGGTGATTTGACCGTTGCAGGAAACCTCGATGTCATCGGTATCGGCTCGAGCCCTTCGCGGGGTCTCAAGAAAGGTGTCGTGGTTAACATCGAGTCCACGGTTCGTTCGATTCAGCGCGCAATTGAAGAAGCTGAGCTGATGGCCGGTTGTGAAATCAACACGGTTTACACGGGCATCGCCGGCAGTCATGTCCGCAGTCTCAATTCGCACGGAATCGTTGCGATACGCGACAAGGAGGTCTCGAGAAGCGATGTTGACCGCGTTATCGATGCCGCTCGCGCGGTTGCTATTCCTGCAGATCAGAAAATTCTGCACATACTTCCGCAGGAGTTTGTCATCGATCATCAGGAAGGCATTCGTGAGCCGATTGGCATGTTCGGTGTCAGGCTGGAAGCAAAGGTGCATATCGTCACGGGGGCCGATAGCGCGGCACAGAATATCGTCAAGTGTGTCCAGCGATGCGGTCTTCAGGTCGAGGACATGGTGCTTGAGCAACTTGCATCCAGCTTAGCTGTCCTGACCGAAGATGAGAAAGACCTGGGTATCTGCCTGGCGGATGTTGGTGGCGGTACCACGGATATTGCGGTCTTTTCCGGCGGCGCCATCCAGCATACGGCGGTAATACCGATTGCCGGGAATCAGGTCACCAATGACATCGCGATCTCCATGCGGACACCTACGCAATACGCTGAAGAAATCAAAATCAAGTACGCGTGTGCCTTGTCCCAGCTGGCCAATCCGGATGAAACCATAGAAGTTCCCAGTGTCGGCGAGCGCCCGCCGCGCAGACTCGCCAGGCAGACACTGGCCGAAATTGTCGAGCCCAGATACGAGGAGCTGTTCCGGTTGATCCAGGAAGAACTCCGACGCAGCGGTTTCGAGGAACTGATTGCGGCCGGCGTGGTGCTGACGGGCGGTTCGTCGAAGATGGAAGGTGCGGTCGAGCTGGCCGAAGAAGTTTTTCATATGCCCGTCCGGCTGGGTATGCCCCAGATTGTCGACGGGCTATCCGAAGTCGTACGTAATCCGATTCATGCAACTGGCGTCGGGTTACTTCTATACGGCCGCGAAAATGTCGCCCGGCAATCCGGTGAGGCGCCAATGGGCGGTGGTGCCAGGGAAATCTTGAATCGAATGAAGGCGTGGTTTCAGGGAAACTTTTGAGGATCGCGACCCTGAGTCGCAACCAGAACAGAGTTGTTACGTTTTAACAGGAGAAAGGCAATGTTTGAACTAATGGATGCCTACAGTCAAAGCGCGGTGATAAAAGTCATCGGCGTCGGGGGTGGCGGAGGTAATGCCGTTGCCGACATGGTGCGATCGGGCATCGACGGGGTGGATTTTATCTGTGCCAATACCGATGCTCAGGCGCTCAAGAACGTCAAGGCACGCACGGCCCTGCAGATGGGCTGCAATATCACCAAGGGTCTCGGGGCCGGATCAAATCCGGAGATCGGCCGCCAGGCGGCCATGGAGGACCGGGATCGAATACAGGAAGTCATTCAGGGTAGTGACATGTTGTTTATCACCGCCGGTATGGGTGGCGGAACCGGCACGGGCGGGGCACCGATAGTGGCCCAGGTTGCCAAGGAACTCGGCATCCTGACCGTCGCCGTGGTTACCAAACCCTTCACGATGGAGGGCAGCAAGCGTATGGAGGTGGCCGAAACCGGCATCGCTGAATTGTCCAAGTCTGTCGATTCGCTTATTACGATACCGAACCAGAAACTGCTAACGGTCCTTGGCAATGACACGAGCTTGCTGGATGCATTCAAAGCGGCAAACGAAGTGCTGCAGGGTGCTGTACAGGGTATTGCCGAGCTGATTACGCGGCCGGGGCTGATCAACGTCGATTTTGCGGACGTCCGCACGGTCATGTCCGAGACGGGCATGGCAATGATGGGATCCGGAACGGCAGCTGGCGAGGACCGGGCACGCGAAGCGGCCGAGGCGGCCATATCCAGTCCATTGCTGGAAGATATCAACCTGGCCGGAGCCAATGGCATTCTGGTCAATGTCACGGCCGGTCAGGATCTCTCGATCGGAGAGTTTCAGGAAGTCGGGAACACGGTCAAGGAATTCGCGTCAGAAGATGCGACGGTCGTGGTTGGTACGGTGATCGATGCTGCAATGAGCGCCGACATCCGGGTTACGGTAGTGGCTACCGGGCTCGGGCATGCCGCCACACAACGGCAGACACCCCCGATGCGTGTCGTGAAGCGGGCGGCCGGAGCCGAGCCGAATTACTCGGATCTTGAAAAGCCGACGGTGCAGCGGCAGCGGGCCGCCGGTGATGGTCTGACGCCAGAATCCGAGCCGGACGAGTTGCTGGACATACCGGCCTTTCTTAGACGGCAGGCCGACTGAGGGAGGATTAGTGCGCGCCGGACGGCGCCGACCGGCCGGAATGCCCTAACAATCAGAAACTTGGGGTTTTTCTGGCGCTATGGTAACGTGGCGCACGAACGCCCGGAGGGTGGGCCTGCTGGCGGCCTTCGTGGGCCGACAACTGGAGGAATCGGAGCACTCGGGCCCGATTGCGTCGACAATCCGACAGGGCACTCGGGCGGTCATTCCCATCCGAACGATTGTCGTTTATGCCTGGCCTGTACAGGAAAGGAAATATCGGTTCAGACCTGATGCTGAAGCAGCGCTCGCTAAAAAACTCGATCCGTGCTACCGGTGTGGGGCTACACACCGGCAATAAGGTGTTTATGACCTTACGCCCGGCGCCGCCGAACACCGGTATTATTTTTCGTCGAGTCGATCTGGAATCCCCGGTTGAAATTCCGGCCAAACCCGAATATGTCGGCGATACTATGTTGGGTACGACGCTGGTCAAAGATGACGTCCGCGTTGCGACAGTCGAGCATCTGTTGTCCGCTTTCGCCGGTCTTGGGATAGACAATGCGATTGTCGAGGTGAGTGCGGCCGAAGTACCGATCATGGATGGCAGTGCCGGCCCCTTCGTGTTTCTGATCCAGTCCGCTGGAATCGAAGAGCAGGCTGCGGCAAAGCGCTTTATCCGCATCAAGAAGACCCTGCGAGTCGAGGATGACGACAAATGGGCCCGGTTTGAGCCGTTTGACGGCTTCAAGGTTAATTTCGAAATCGAATTCAATCACCCGGTATTCAAAAAACACTCGAAAACGGCCTCGATCGACTTTTCGACGACGTCGTTTCTGCGTGAAGTCAGTCGCGCACGTACCTTCGGGTTTATGCGGGATATCGAAGCACTCCGGGCCCGCAACCTGACGCTTGGCGGAACCATGGACAATGCTATCGTGCTCGACGATTTCCGAATTCTGAATGAAGACGGCTTGCGTTACGAAGACGAATTCGTAAAACACAAAATCCTGGATGTAATCGGCGATCTGTATCTGCTCGGCCACAGTCTCATCGGCGAGTTCAGTGGCTTCAAATCAGGACACGAACTCAACAACCAGTTGCTGTTGCAACTGCTTGCTGACAAGCAAGCATGGGAAGAGGTGACCTTCGCCGACGTGTCCGAGGCGCCGATAACATTTACCAGCCCGGTTACTGCCTGAGGTATCCTGCGGCAGGCTTAGAAATCAGTCCTGAGATTCGATTGGCGGGCGCACCTTGATGTCGATCCGTCCGGGTGCGGCTTTGAGAATCGCGGTCAGTGCAGCTTCCAGTTCCGGCTTCAGGAATCTCAGGCGGCTGGCCCAGGCCGCGGAATCGGTTAGAACAACTGCAGTGCCGCTGTGTACAGTAATGCCCAGCACATGGGGTCCAACGTCCTCGGGCAGCAAGCTTCGGAGTCGCTCAGTTAACCGGGTCCAGGACCTGGCTTTTTGCGTCAGCTCGCCTAGGGCCGAGCCCTCTCTGAAGAGAACGTTTTTTATTGAAATTGGCCTTTTTTCAGGCATTTAGCTCAGATATCCACCAAAACTGTGAACTCGTATGTTGTGTTATGTCAGCTTTTTTTGCATATTCCGGCCTGACAAGAGCTAAACCGCTGAAAGGCGGTGGCGCAAAGCCTCCGGTCTACGGGATCGGTCCTACGATAGCGGGGTTGCCAGATTGATGTATAACGGGATCATCGTACAACTCAGGGCCACTGTAAAACAAAAAGGTTCTTAACCTTTTATAACAAAAGCAATAAGGGTCTTAGGGAGGGAGCCTCTGCGATGCACATGATTTTCCTGGCCAAGCGGCGTGGCAACGTCAGGCAGTTTGATCTCGCGCAGCCGAGGATTGCTGCCGTGGTTGGCCTGATTGTGGTTACCGTGCTGGCCGGTGTTTTTTTTGGCGGCATCATGTTTGCCCGACAGCTACAGATCGAGCAGCCTGACGAGCGCGTTGTCCGCTGGGAAAAGGAACTATATCGGCAGAGAGACCAAATCGATCAGTTGCGGCAGATCTCCCGCGAAAATCTCGACGCGCTGGCGGTCAGACTTGGCCAGATGAATGCACATGTGATTCGTCTGGATGCTCTCGGCCGGCGCCTTACCAAGATGGGCGATCTCGATGATGGCGAATTTGATTTTGAGTCACCGCCCGCGCGAGGTGGTGCAGAGCCATCCTACGACGGTGCAACAGTCGGAATGCCTGACTTAGGCGCCATGGTCGATAACCTCGATGAGCAGCTGCAAGATCGTCAGCAGCAGCTCGGTGTCCTCGAAAATCTTCTTCTGAACAGGAATTTGAGCAAGCAGGTTCATCCCGAAGGCCGACCGGTACGGTCCGGGTGGGTGTCCTCATATTTTGGCAAACGTACCGACCCGTTCACCGGCCGGCCGGCCTGGCACAAGGGTTTGGATTTTGCCGGTCGCGATGGCTCCGACGTCGTTGCGGTAGCTGCAGGCGTTGTGACCTGGTCGCGTGAGCGATACGGCTATGGTCAGATGGTCGAGATCAATCACGGTAACGGATATGTAACGCGATATGCCCACAACCAGGCAAACCTGGTTGCCGTGGGCGACAAGATTGAAAAAGGTCAGACGATCGCAAAAATGGGATCGACCGGCCGCGCCACCGGTCCGAACCTGCACTTTGAGGTTCTCCTCAACAGCCGCGTGGTCAATCCACTCCAGTACATTCAGGAAACTCACTGACTTTCTGTTGACCCGGATACCTGTTCGCGGCTCGGCGGTCGGTTTCTTCGCCTGCGGGCAGACCGTACAATAGCGTGATTTTTTCTAACCCCTGACGGTGTCTCAGCCGGGACGAGGGACAGTTTTTGCACAGGATCGCCGAGTTCTTCCAGAACCTTCTTACCCGCCTGTTCGGCAGCCGCAACAGCCGTCTCCTGCGGCAGTATTCCCATGTGGTCCAGCGCATCAATGCGCTGGAGCCGGAGATGGAAGCTGCCAGCGACGATGATCACAAGCAGCGGACTGAGATTCTCCGTAGTCGCATCCGGGACGGAGCATCGTTAGAGGACGTTCTGCCGGAAGCTTTTGCAGCCGTTCGTGAAGCATCGCGCCGGACGCTTGGACTGCGGCATTTCGACGTGCAGCTTATCGGCGGCATGGTTCTGCATGAGGGCAAAATCGCCGAGATGCGCACCGGCGAAGGCAAGACCCTGGTGGCGACACTGCCCGCCTATCTGAATGCGCTGGGTGGCCGAAGTGTGCACATCGTTACGGTCAACGAGTACCTGGCGGGCCGGGATGCGGATTGGATGAGACCGATCTACGAATTTCTCGGGCTTTCAGTCAGCGTAATCAAGAGTGGTCAATCCCCTGACGAAAAACGTGAAGTGTATGAGGCCGACATCACTTACGGCACCAACAACGAATTTGGCTTTGATTACCTGCGCGACAATCTGGCGTTTCGTCCGGAGCATCGCGCCCAGCGTGACCTGACATTTGCAGTTGTTGATGAGGTTGATTCCATCCTGATCGACGAGGCCCGTACACCGCTGATCATTTCCGGGGCATCGGATGAAAGCACAGAGTTGTACGAGCGAATCAACAAGCTCGTGCCAAAACTCACGGTGCAAACGGAGGAAGACGGGGCGGGTGACTACACGCTGGATGAAAAGGCCAAACAGGCCTATCTCAGTGAAGAAGGTCATCAGAAAGTCGAAAAACTGATGGTCGGCGCCGGAATGCTCAACGAAGGCGAGAGTCTGTATGACGCCGCCAATATCAGACTGATGCATCACCTTATGGCTGCGTTGCGTGCACACGCCATCTTCAGTAAGGATATTGACTACATCGTAAAGGACGGCGAAATCGTAATCGTCGACGAGTTCACCGGTCGTACCATGCCGGGCCGGCGCTGGTCGGATGGCCTGCATCAGGCGGTTGAAGCCAAGGAGGGGGTCACGGTAAAACAGGAAAGCCAGACCGTCGCCTCGATTACATTTCAAAACTATTTTCGAATGTACGACACGCTCGCGGGCATGACCGGAACGGCCGATACGGAAGCCTTCGAGTTTCAGCAGATCTACGGTCTGGAAGTGGTTGTCATACCGACCCATATGCCGATGATCCGCGACGATGCTCACGATCTCGTCTATCTGACTAAGAAAGACAAGTTTGATGCGATCATCGGGGACATCGAGGAATGTCGTGACAAACAGACACCGGTTCTCGTCGGAACGACGTCAATCGAAACATCAGAGTTTCTTTCCGGAGTCCTGAAAAAACGAAATATCCCGCACAACGTACTCAATGCAAAGCACCATGCGCAGGAGGCAGAAATCATCATCGGGGCGGGTCGACCCGGCAAGGTTACCATCGCAACGAATATGGCGGGCCGGGGCACCGATATCGTGCTTGGCGGGAAACTGACGCCGGAAATGCTCGCCGGGGACGACGTCAGCGCCGCGGACAAGACTCGCATCAATGAAGAGTGGCAACACCTGCACAATGCCGTCGTCGACTCCGGCGGTCTGCACATTATCGGTACGGAGAGACATGAATCGCGGCGCATAGACAACCAGCTCCGTGGTCGGTCCGGGCGCCAGGGGGACCCCGGATCGAGCCGATTCTACCTCTCGATGGAAGATAACCTGATGCGCATCTTTGGTGACCCCGACCGAACCAAGTCGCTGCTGGAGCGTGTCGGGATGCGTGAAGGGGAGGCAATCGAAAGCAAGATGCTGACGCGCCAGATCGAAAAAGCTCAAAGGAAGGTGGAGGCGCGTAATTTCGACATGCGTAAAGCGCTGCTGGAATATGACGACGTGTCCAATGACCAGCGGCGAGTCGTCTATGAGCAACGCACCGAGCTGATGAAAGCCGAGGATGTCGAAGACGCCATCTATGGCATTCGCGAGGAAGTTGTAAACGTCGTTGTCGACGCTTATATCCCACCGGGAAGTGTCGAAGAGCAATGGGACACCGCCAGTCTCGAGCAGGCGCTGGAACGGGAATTCGCTGTCAAGCCGGACGTTCGCCAATGGCTTGAAGACGATGACACGCTGAACGAGGACGCATTACGGAAACAGATCACGCAGGAAGTGGCCAACCATTACGATGAAAAGGTTCGTTCGATCGGAACGCCCATCATGCGGAATCTGGAAAAGGCCATCATGCTGCAGCAGCTTGACATGAACTGGAAAGAGCATCTGGCGGCGCTGGAATACCTGCGCCAGGGGATCCACCTGCGGAGCTTTGCGCAGAAAAATCCCAAGCAGGAGTACAAACGCGAAGCCTTTCAGATGTTCAGCGACATGCTGGATCGGGTCAAACATGACACCATCAGCTTGTTGTCGAAGATCCAGGTCCGTTCGGAGGAAGACGTCGCCGCGGTGGACCGCCAGCGGCAATCGCCGAGATCGATGCGCTTTCGGCATGCCTCCGCGTCGGCGATCCCGGCAGGCGGTACGTCTTTGCAGGCACGCCCGCAGGCACCGGAGCAACAGATGCCCTTTGTACGCGTGAAACGAAAAGTAGGTCGCAATGAACCTTGCCCGTGCGGGTCCGGCAAGAAGTACAAGCTCTGTCACGGCAAGCTCACGTGACGAGTAACGAATAACAGCATGACAAGTCGGAGAGAATCGGTTTGTCGTTTCCTGTTAATCTCGATCAGTCCTTGATTCCGCACCAGTCGCTGCTGCAACTCCATTGACAAGCTCTGAAAAGCCCACGCTGAACGTCGTTGCTGGCGTGCTCGCTGATGCGGATAGTCGTGTATTGATTGCGCAACGTCCGCCGGGTTCCTTCATGGCGGGTTGCTGGGAATTTCCGGGCGGAAAAATCGAGCCGGGGGAAACCCAGCGCGGAGCGCTGCAACGGGAGATCGAAGAAGAGCTGGGTGTAAAGGTCCTGGCGGCCAGACGGCTGATCAGCGTCGGTCACGAATACGGCGACCGCATAGTGAAACTGAGCGTCTGGCGTGTGCTTGATTATCGTCGAACCATAAGGAACAGGGACCGGCAGAGTTTGGAATGGCGCCATCCTGATGATCTCGAAAACGTCAATATGCTGCCAGCTGACAAACCCGTCATTATGGCTCTCCGGCTCCCGGAGATTTACGTCGTTACGCCGCCTGCAGAGACCTCGGTAGATCGGCTGTGCCGAAACCTCCGGTTTGTCGGCGCCAATGGCCTCAGGCTTGTCCAGCTGCGCCTGCCAGACACACCCTGCGAAGAACTCGAGACCATCGCGTCCGCAGCAGCAGGGGTTTGCGAAGAGCTGGGTGTGAAACTGTTGCTCAACGGCGATCCAAACAAGATCAGTCAGCTTGCTGCGAAGGTCAGCGCAGCGGGCATTCACATACCGTCCCGTTTTCTGGCGACACTTGAGTCTCGTCCCCTGTCATCGTCCCGCCTGGTTGGCGCTTCCTGTCACAATGCGGCGGAGCTGGATCGGGCCGCATTGTGTGGAGCCGATTTCGCGGTACTCGGGCCCGTCGCTGAAACGCCGACGCATCGGGGTACGACTGTACTGGAGTGGGGGCGATTCGAGGCGCTCACGAGCCGGTCCAGGCTGCCCGTATACGCAATCGGTGGCATGCGACGCGAGGATATCGCCGCAGCGTTTTGTGCCGGCGGACAGGGAATTGCCGGTATCAGTGACCTGTGGCCGCATATTGAGTGAGTCGCGGTGGCGGACCCCGCCGACAGCCCGGCGCATGATGAGTCAGTGTTCTTTGCCATCCTCGGGCTTGTTGTACGACGGTGACCTGTCATCGGGAATCGCCCGTTCTTCGCTGAACCACGCGCCAAGATCCACCATTTGGCAGCGTTCGCTGCAGAACGGTCGGCACGGCCAGTCATCTGTCCAGTCGATCTTGCGACCGCAGGTTGGACATTCAGCACTTGCGGCAGACTCGTTCATTGCCAAACAACCAACAGCAGGTGTTGATTAACAGCAGGTCAGCAGAAAACTGGTCTCTTCGTCGATTTGAACCGGACGCTTGCTGATTTCGCGCCAGGTAAGAAAGCGAATCGCAAATCGTCTTTGGCTGCAACTGATTTCCGGATAAATACCGGATCCCTCCGGAACTGTGATCCGCAGCAGCCGGCATTGCTCACCTCGGTCCAGGGTATGCTGAAATACGCCGGCTCGCGTGACGCGTTCCTGAGGTTGTCCGCCCTCGCGGGCAAGCCAGAGCAGTTCCTGAACAGCGTCGCAGAGCGGTCTGAGGGGGAGTAGCCATTCTTCGATGTCGCGTTGTCGACGTTCGAAAGGACGGCTGAGCCAGTATGTGTAATCGGGAAGATCGAAAACACAGGTGCCACCCGGAATGGTACTCCGTTGTTTGACTGAATTAAGAAAATCGGATTGTTTGAGTGGCTTTGCCAGCTGCACACCGGCCGAATTGAGACGTCCCCGCAGGGCAGTGAGACCTTCCATGAGTGTGGCAAGCCGGGATTTGTCCACGTGCGGGTTAGATTGATATTCCGCCAGTGCCAGGGACTGCCGCTCCAGTTCCTTGAGAACCTCACTCCGTATGTCACCCCGCGACAGGATTGCCAGAATATCCAGCAGGCCTTGTACAACAGCCCGGCTACCCCAGCTCGAATGTGACTTCGCGTGGTGCAGTACCTGGTTGTAGAGAAACTCGAGCCGAAGAAAGGTGCGAATACGCTCTGTCAACGGTTGCTCGTATGTTATGTTGCCGTCGATGTGGTCGGCGTGGCAAAAAGACGTCGCGGCAGGGTCCATAATTGTATTGTCACCTAGCCGGCCGGGCAGAGCAATTTCAGGCACCGGCCCGCATCAGGTAGTTCCGGTGCAATGCCTCAACCTCTCTCTCGAGCTTCGACAGGTTGGCGTCGTTTACGATGACGTCGTCCGCCAGTGCCAGACGCTGCTCCCGGGTAGCCTGAACCGCGATCATTGCAGCCGCGGATTCCGAGGCCACCGAGTCCCTTAGCTGCAGCCTCTTCCGCTGGAGCTCGACGGGGCAATCGACTACCAGTACCCGGTCCAGCGTAAACTGAAAGTCTGTTTCCGCCAGCAATGGGATAACAAGAACATGATAGGGCCCGTCGACGCGTTCCGATTGGCGCTCGAGTTCCGCGAAAATGGCAGGATGAAGGACGGTCTCTATGCGATGGCGCAGGTCTGCATTGAGAAAAGCCGCATGCCGCAAGGCAGAACGATCGAGTTCGCCGGCGTCGGTAAGGAATTCTGGACCGGCCGCCGCAATCAATTGCTGCAGCAAACCGGAGCCCGGTGCTACGAGGTCACGTGCGATCTGGTCGCTGTCAATAATCGGAACACCCAGACGGGCGAAACAATCAGCGACGACACTTTTGCCGCTGGCCACGCCGCCGGTTAATCCGACCTTTAGAGGCATCAGACACCCGACCGATACGACACCACAGAAATCACCGGTTTAGCCGAGACCGGAAATGCTCAGGTAACGATTCGTGATTACGTCACCCCACAACAACGCCAGCCAACCGGCGCCCGCAAGAAACGGTCCGAAAGGCATCGGTTTTTCGCGACCGTGACGACCCGCGACAATCATCACAATACCGACAACAGCACCAACAAACGCGGACAATACCACCACTAATGGCAACATTTGCCAGCCAAGCCAGGCGCCCAGTGCCGCCGCAAGTTTGAAATCGCCGTAGCCCATCCCCTCCTTGCGTGTCAGCAGTTTGAACAACTGAAAGACAAGCCAAAGACTCAGGTAGCCGGACACCGCGCCAATCAGGCTGCTGCGTGGATCAGCGAACAGCGGTTGACCGTCCTGCGACACGGCAATACTGAGCAACAGGCCCAGCCACATTAGGGGCAGCGTGATATTGTCAGGCAACAACTGACGGTCCAGATCAATGAGCGTAAGCACAATCAGCGACCAGGTAAAAAGCAAAGCGGTTGCAGTTGCGAACGTAAAGCCAAGCTTTGCCGCGACCGTTGCGGACAGCACTCCGGTCACGAGTTCAACCATCGGGTAGCGCACTCCAATACGGGCGTCGCAGGCCGCACAACGGCCTTTCAATGCCAAATAACTCAGAACCGGGATGTTCTGCCACGGCTGCAGAGAAACCTTGCAGGACGGGCAGTGCGACGGCGGAAAAAACAGGTTGCAGCGGTCTGTTGGCTGTTGATCCGGGTTCTGACCCAGCAGCTCACAACACTGCTCGCGCCAATCCCGCTCGAGCATGATCGGCAGGCGATAAATCGCCACATTGAGAAAGCTGCCTACTATCAGGGAAAAAAAGAAGACGATGCCGATGAACAGCGGGGGGTTAGCAGCAATGAAGTCGATCATGGAAAACGCTTAACTTCAGTCCTGAGACCTGAGGCGCGAGTGAATGGCGCATCTGCGCCTGCTTTTCACCCTTCACCCCTTAACTCTTCACTCACAAAGAAAAACGCCGTACCGGACCGGTACGGCGTCGTATCATAGAGCAAATTCCGTTGGGCGTCTGCTCAGATGACCGCGCCCATCTTGAAGATCGGGAGATACATAGCGATGACCAGACCGCCTACGAGCACGCCGAGAATCAGCATGATCAGAGGTTCGAGCAGACTACTCATGCTGTCTACGGCCGCGTCGACGTCATCTTCATAGAAATCGGCTACCTTGCTGGACATATCATCGAGCGAACCGGATTCTTCACCGACCGCTATCATTTGAACGACCATATTTGGAAACAAGTTGGTATTTTCCATTGCTCGCTGCAGACGCTGTCCGGTAGCCACTTCGTCACGCATTCTCATCACGGCGTTTTCGTAAACGATATTGCCGGTGGCACCGGCGACGGACTCCAGTGCTTCGACCAGCGGGACACCGGCGCTGAACATCGTTGACAGCGTGCGGGCGTAACGTGCGATTGCGGCTTTTGTCAGGATCGGACCAACGATCGGCGCCTTGAGCGACATCCGATCTAGGATATGACGTACCTTGCGGGAACGCTTCTTGATCCAGATAAAACCATAGATGCTGCCGGCTGTGGTGATGGCGAGCAGCCAGCCCTGATTCTGTACAAATTTCGACAGGTTGATGACCGCCTGCGTGAACCCGGGGAGGTCGGCACCAAAGCCCTTGAAAAGATTCTCGAATTCAGGGATCACGAAAACCAGCAGAATGACTGTAACCAGCACCGCGACAGCCATAACCGCTGCCGGATAGAAGAGGGCTTTCTTGATCTTTTTCTTGATTGCCTCAGTCTTTTCCTTGTACGTGGCAATCTTGTCGAGGAGTGATTCCAGTGCACCGGCCTGTTCGCCCGCTTCCACCAGGTTGACGAATAAGTCGTCAAAATGCAGCGGGTGCCTGGCCAATGCTTCCGCCAAAGCCGTACCGCCTTCTACATCGGCTTTGATCGACAATATCAGTCTTTGCATCGCCGGGTTGTCGTGGCCGGCGCCGACAATTTCGAACGCCTGCACAAGCGGTATGCCCGCGGCGAGCATAGTTGCCAATTGACGACTGAAGACGGCGATATCGGCCACTGTGACTTTACCGCCCGCAGAAAACAGTTTCGTCTGCTTCTTGATGCGGACCGGAACCAGACCCTGTCGCCGGAGATCGGATCTAAGGGCGGCTTCACTGGCAGCGATGCTTTTGCCGCGAACCCGCTTACCGCGTTTGTCCGTACCTTCCCACGTATAGGGAATCTGCTTGACTGCTGTTGCTGCCATGAGGTGCTATTCCTTTGCGTTATCAGTCGATCGTGACACGGTTGATTTCTTCCAGGCTGGTAATCCCATCCTTGACCTTCTTGAGACCGGACTGCCTCAGGTCCCAGACGCCTTCTTTGGCGGCCTGATCGGCAATCTGTATCGCGTTGCCGCCTTCCATGATTAGGCGGCCGATTGCATCACTACAGTCCATGACCTGGTAAATTCCGGTGCGACCCTTGTATCCGTCCACACATTGCTTGCACCCAACCGGGCCGAAGATTTTGAATCCGGCTTTGAGGTCGTCTTTTGAAAAGCCTTCTTTCAGAAGTGCTTCTTTGGGCACGTCCCGGGTTTCCTTGCAGCTCTCGCACAGACGACGAGCCAGCCGCTGCGCAATAATCAGGCTGACTGAAGTCGCTATTGCGTAGGGTTTCACGCCCATATCGACCATTCTCGTCAGGGTCCGCGGGGCGTCATTGGTATGCAGGGTCGAAAGGACCAAATGGCCAGTCTGGGCCGCCTTGATCGCGATTTCGGCTGTTTCCAGGTCACGAATTTCGCCGACCATGATCACGTCGGGGTCCTGGCGCAGAAATGCTTTCAGTGCCGCTGCAAAGGTGAGACCCACCTTGGGATGGACATTGACCTGGTTGATCCCGGGGATGTTGATTTCGCAAGGGTCCTCGGCTGTGGAGATATTTCGTTCCTCGGTATTGAGCATGTTGAGACCGGTATACAGCGAAACCGTCTTACCGCTGCCGGTCGGTCCGGTTACGAGGATCATGCCGTACGGCTTGGCAAGCGCGGCTTCATATAACAGGCGCTGAGGTTCCTCGTAGCCCAGTGCCTCAATTCCGAGTTTGGCGCTGCTGGGATCCAGGATACGCAGGACAATTTTTTCGCCGAACAGCGTCGGGCAGGTATTGACACGAAAATCGATGGCCCGGTTCTTGGACAGCCGCATCTTCATGCGCCCGTCCTGGGGCACGCGTCTTTCAGCGATATCGAGCCGCGCCATGACCTTCAGGCGCGCCGATACCTTCATTGCCAGCTGTACCGGGGGCAGCGCGACTTCTTTGAGGATGCCATCCAGACGGGTACGGACCCGAAAGGTTTTTTCATAAGGCTCGAAATGAACGTCCGAAGCGCCTCTTTTGATGGCGTCCAGCAGCACCTTGTTGACGAAGCGAACGACCGGTGCATCGTCGACGTCATCCTTGGTAATGTCGCCGGTGTCTTCGTCGTCGCCACCGGTTATTTCGAGCGATTCGAGGTCGAATTCATCGTCGTCGAAACTCGACATGGACGTGTCCACGGCCTCGAGCGATTTGGTCACATGATGTTCGAGCTTGTCTTGCTCGACAATGATCGCATCAACGCTCAGGCCGGTGGCGAACTTGATATCGTCAACCGCCTGGAGATTCGTCGGATCGGATACCGCGACAAACAGACGCTTGCCGCGCTTCAACAAAGGCAGTACGCGGTGTTTGGTCAGAATTTTTTCGGAAACCAGTCGGACCGCGTCCAGATCGATGTCGGCGAAATCCAGATCCAGCAACGGTACACCGAACTCATAGGAGGCCGCGATAGCAACATCGCGTGGCTCCGCCAGCTCGTTGGCGATCAGGTAAGCAACCAGCGTTGTCTTGGCTTCCTTCGCCTCGGCATGCGCTTCCTGCACGGCGGCCTCATCCATGATGCCGTCCTGCACCAGCCTGCGCGACAGGCCGCCGAGCGAATATTTTTGTGCAGTTACTGCCATCAGGTTACCGATTTCCCGAGCGTTATGTCAGGTGACAAGCCCTGAGATTCTATCGCAAAAGCCGCCGCAGCTAGAGTGACGGAATTCAATGTTTTGAATCTCAGCCAAAATCGACGATTTGTTCAAAAATCCTCTTTAAAACAAATACTTATGATGCGATCCAACCTGCAGCTCAGGGCCGGCAGCTCGAGGGGAGGTAGCGATTGTCCACGGTTGTCGCCTGATAGACCGCAGCCACCCCGCCGCCAGCTGTTCCCATGGTACTGAGACCGGCCGGCGCCACCGAATTGCCGCAGCGCCAGACGACACTCAAATCGGCCGACTCATAAGGGGTGAGAGAAAGCGTCAGACCAGCGATAACAGCGTTAGCACGATTGCCGAAAATGATATCAACCCGGCCATCAGCAATAGCGACGCCAGAGACATAGTTTCCGACAGTATCTCCCGGGTTCGGTGTTAGTCCGGCTTGTGCGCGATTCACCGGTGCCTGGCCGAGATTAAGAAAAGCATCGACGATCGGCGTCTTTGCGTTTGCCGCCAGATTGATGCCCTCCATCACCTGGGCCCGGATCGTATAGGTCTGGTAGGCCGATGTGCCCATAGCGGTGAGAAGACCCAGGATGGCCACCACGATCATGAGTTCAAGCAGCGTGAATCCGGTATGACGTCCCATCGGGAATCCTTGCAGTGTTCTTCTTAAGGCAAGAGCCTAATATCTCACCATGGCGGAAGACAAGAAAAAAGGCCCCTCCAACCGGGTCGGAGGGGCCTTTAGCCGTCTTTTCAACCGTGCACTGTCTCGATATTACGGACGACAGGCTGACGGCAGGTACTGGTTAAGAACTGTTGGCGGGACATAGACTGTCGGCGCGCCACCCGCGGTACCCATGATCAGGGTGCCAGCCGGTGCAATTGCGTTACCACAACGCCAGACGACACTGAGGTCAGTACTTTCATAAGGCGTCAGCGTCATCGTCTGACCGACGATCTGCGCGTTGGCCTCGTTGCCATACGTCATCGTGATGACGCCATTGACGACCGCAACCGCGGTCACGTACTTACCTTGTGTATCGGCAGCAAGTGGTGACATGCCGGCTGTTGGCCTGTCGGCCGGCGGCACACCGGTGTTCAGGAAGGACTCAGCCACAGCGGCCTTGGCGGCAGCGGCGAGACTCAGGCCTTCAGACACTTGCGAGCGGATCGTGTAGTCCTGATACGCAGGAATAGCGATAGCGGCCAGAATGCCGATAATCGCAACCACGATCATCAGTTCGATGAGGGTAAAACCCTTTTGCAACTTCTTCATTGACACAACTCCTTGAACCACTGGTTGTTTGACGGCGTTGACCGCCTGTGCCGGACTATGAAGCAAGACCCATGCCAGTTCTGAGAAACCGGTCACAGGCTGCAAAGAATCAAGCAGTGATGCGGATTATCGGTCAATTCGGCTTATGTCGGAACACGCAAAAATGGTCTTCCGGTGTCACAAAGTGACGCTTATTGTCACGTCGACTGTCGGCGACAGCCGACACCGGGGTTCACTCCAGGCCGAGCTTTTTGATCCGGTAACGGAGTGCCCGGAAGCTAATGCCGAGAAGTTTCGCCGCGGCGGTCTTGTTGTAACGGGTCTGCTCCAGCGCTTTGACGATAGCGTCACGCTCGACCTCTACCAAGTGGTCACCCAGGCCGCCGGCCGCTGCCGATCGGTCGGATTCTGCGGTATTTACAGCCCTGAGTTCGATATCGTCGGTGTCGATCTCACCGTCCGGGCACATCGTGAGGGCTCTTTCGAGAATATTCTCGAGTTCCCGCACATTGCCCGGGAAAGAATATTTTTTCAGAGCTTTGCTGGCGGTTTTTGAAAGTCTGGGCCGGGGCACACCCATCCTGGCCGCGGTGCGGCCGAGGATAATATCGGCAAGCTCCAGAACGTCCTCACCCCGATCGCGCAACGGTGGCACGCGCAGCTCGATCACGTTTATGCGGTAAAAAAGATCCTCGCGGAAGCGTCCATCCTGAACCAGGGATCCCAAATCTTCGTTACTGGCGCTCAGGATCCGTACGTCGATCGGTATCTCACGGATTGCGCCGACCGGGCGAATCGATTTTTCCTGGATGACACGCAGCAGTTTGACCTGCATATGCAACGGCAGGTCAGCAATCTCATCGAGAAACAGCGTGCCACCTTCGGCGGTGAGCATCAGGCCCGGTTTGTCCGCAATAGCGCCGGTAAAGCTGCCTTTCTTGTGGCCGAACAGTTCACTCTCCATCAGTTCATGCGGTATTGCACCGCAGTTGACCGGGGTAAACGGGCCGTCGCGGCGCGGACCGCCACTGTGTATCAGTCGCGCCACCAGTTCCTTGCCGGTGCCCGATTCGCCCGCGATGTGCACCGGGGCCTGGCTGCGTGCGACCCGTGCGATCATGTTGCGGACACCGCGAATGGCATCTGAACTGCCGATAAGTTCCGCTTCATCGGCATTGCCGTCACTGCCCTTGAGTCGCAAGGCGGTGCTGACAATGCTTCGCAGATCCTTGAGATCAAGTGGTTTGGAAACAAAGTCGAATGCGCCGAGTTTGAGGGCCCGGACCGCGGATTCGACGTTGCCGTGTGCCGTAATCACAGCCACCGGAATGCTCGGTGAGTGTTTTTGCATCCATTCGACGAGTTCAAGCCCGTTCCCGTCGGGGAGCTTCATATCGGTCAGGCAGAGGTCATAGCTATTCTTGTCAAGCATTTCCTTGGCACTGGTCAGGTCACCGCAGGTTGCCGTGTCAAGATCCATACGCCTGAGCGTGATGGCGAGGAGCTCGCAGATGTCCGGCTCGTCGTCGATGATCAAAACATGTGGTCGCGCCATTGCCGTCACATTTCCCAGCGTTGTGGGTCGCTGAATACGATACGAAAGATACTGCCACCGCCCTGGCGCGGCTCATACAATAGTGTAGCGCGGTTGCATTCGCACAATTCACGTGAAATAAACAGGCCCAGCCCGGTACCGCCGGCACCGCTGGTGAAAAACGGTTCGAAGACCCGTTCGACTGCAGCCGGCTCTATTCCTGGTCCGCGATCGGCTACTTCCAGGAATGGCCGAGAGCTTGGCGACAAGCGTCCGCCGCGCAGTTCCATTCCCGCCTCGCCATCCAGGCCTTCGGCGTGTCTCACCGCGTTCTCGCACAGGTTCCACATCACCTGGTGCAAATGAGAGGGATCGATCATGACTTCAATGCTGTCACCAGCCGAGTTGATACGCAGTCGTCCGTCCTCGAGTTGCAGTGTGTTACAAAACTCGTCGGCAAATTCATTTACCCACTCGATCAGGCCGAATCTTTCGGGACTCGATTGGTCACGGCGCGATAGTTGCAGAACGTTGTCGACGATGTCGCTGACACGTTCCGAATTCTCGTAAATAATGTCTGTCAGTCGTCTTTCGTCCGGTCCGGCAGCAGGCGACTCTGCGAGTAACTGTCCCGCATGACTGATTGCCCCGATAGGATTACGGATTTCATGCGCGATACTGGCACTCAATCGTCCAAGCGAAGCCAGCTTTGTTTGTTGCACGCGCTCCGCGATCAGGCTCGGGTCTTCCAGGAAGATCAGGACCGCCTGCGGGGCGTCCTTGCCGATCGAGGCAAATTGCGGCTTGATTACCGTCGAGCCATCAGCAGCAGTCACGCTCGGCGGGGAATAATTGAGGCGGTTACGCAACTGGCGCCAGCTTTGTGTTGCCGCAAATAATCTCGGAGACACCTCGGTTAGCCGCATGCCCCGGGCATTTTCTGGTGCGCCCAAGTGACGTGCGGCGGATTCATTGATCAGGCGAATCCGGTCATCGGAGTCGACCACGACGATGCTCTCGCGCAAGTGCTGGATAATGTACTCGTTGAGTTGCGCAAGATTAGCCAGATCAATGCCGCGTTGCGCAGCCAGCGCCTCGCTCTCGCGGATACGGCGGGCCAGCGGTTGAAATGCGAGCGCGATGACAAAAATGATCGTTCCGAGTACAGCAGCGGGGGTGAACTCGGCGCCCGTCGTTATACCGGCCAGATATGCCGTCGACTGTTCGAACAAAACAGCGATAGTCGCGATTGCGGCAAATAATATCGCTATCTTTCTGGGTACTGTAAGTGAAACCGCCCCGATGGAAACTATCAGTAAATTCCCCAGGCCGCTGCTTATGCCGCCACTGGTATGCATCAAGGTCACGATCGCCAGTACATCGATGGCGACCTGTATATAGATCTGGAGATTGAATGGTGGTCGCCGACGTTCTGCGAAGAATCCATTCACAAGTGCGAAGCCGAAATAACCTGCTGCAGTCAAATAGAACAAGGCGGGGTTGACACTACCAACCAGCCTCGGAGTATCACTGAGGAAATGCAGCGTGATCAGTAACGGGACAACAATGAGCCGGAAAATATTCAGCAGTCGCAGTACACGCCAGTGCAGTTCCGGCACGCGCTCACTGTGTGACACGGTCGGACCTGGTGCCGGATATGCAGCTGGACTTTGCAGTTTTTTATCGATCAATGGCATCTCTAGTGCCAGGATCGCAGCGGCCGGTTCAACGCTGACACTATTTTAAGACCGCTTTTGCCAATTTTCGAGCTTTGTACCACAATACGCGCTCTTTCGATCCCGGTCCCCACAGTATGAATCTCCACGAGTATCAGTCCAAGCAACTGTTCACAGATTACGGTATTCCAATTCCGGCCGGTCGTGCCGCCAGGACGGCTGAGGACGCTGGGCGTATTGCAACAGAGCTTGGCGGTAACTGCTGGGTCGTAAAAGCCCAGGTCCACGCCGGTGGCCGGGGCAAAGCCGGTGGGGTAAGTCTGGTAAGAAGTGTGGCCGAGGTCGCCGGCGCGGCCGAATCTCTGCTGGGCCGCAGGCTGGTTACCCATCAGACCGGACCCGCAGGACTACCGATAAACACGGTCATGGTGGAAGTCGGTTCCGGCATCGATCGTGAACTCTACCTGAGCGTGCTCGTCGATCGTTCTCAGGAGCGGATTGTGTTCATGGCCTCCGCGGCCGGCGGCATGGATATCGAGGCGGTCGCGGCAACCGAGCCGGCGAAGATTTTTACAGTTGCGATCGATCCGGCAGCCGGACTACAGCCGTACCAGGGTCGCCAGCTCGGCTTTCAGCTTGGTCTGAACAAAGATCAGATTAAACAGCTCGGACGTATCGTGACCGCCTTATACAAACTGTTTTGCGAGCGGGACGCGAGCCTGGTTGAAGTCAATCCCTTGATCATTACCACAGCCGGCGATGTAGTCGCACTCGACGCCAAGATCACTGTCGAGGACAACGCGTTATTCAGACAGCCGTCGCTGTTGGAGTGGCGCGACCCGTCGCAGGAAGATGAGAAAGAAAACATCGCCCATGCGCACGGTCTGAATTACGTGTCTCTGGACGGCAATATTGCTTGCATGGTGAATGGTGCCGGACTCGCTATGGCGACGATGGACCTGATCAAATTACACGGCGGACAGCCGGCGAATTTTCTCGACGTTGGTGGCGGGGCGACGGCTGAACGTGTCTCCGAAGCATTTAAGCTGATCGTTTCCAACGAAGATGTAGGCGCCATACTGGTCAATATTTTCGGTGGCATCGTTCGGTGCGACCTGATCGCCGAGGGCATTATTCATGCTGTAAAAGAGGTGGGAGTCAGCGTACCCGTCGTCGTAAGACTCGAAGGCACGAACGTAAAACAGGGTCGTGAACTCCTCGCTGACAGTGGACTTGATATCGTTGCTGCGGATGATCTGACCGACGCGGCACAGAAAATAGTTGCAGCCGCAGCCGCAGTCACCAAATAGCCTGAAACCTGATAACTTGATGAGTGTCCTTGTTAATAAGAATACAAAAGTCATCTGCCAGGGTTTTACCGGCCGTCAGGGTACGTTTCACTCTGAGCAAAGCATCGAATACGGTACCCATCTTGTAGGCGGCATTACACCTGGCCGCGGTGGCGAAGAACATCTCGGCCTGCCTGTGTTCAATACGGTGCACGAGGCGGTCGCGGCTACCGCTGCCGAGGTCAGCGTGATTTATGTGCCGGCACCATTTGCAGCCGATGCGATACTTGAAGCCGCTGACGCCGGAATCGGCCTGGTGGTGTGTATTACAGAGGGTATCCCGGTTCTCGACATGGTGCGCGTGAAAGCTGCAATACGGTGCAGCAATACCCGGCTCATCGGACCCAACTGCCCCGGCATCATCACACCTGATGAATGCAAAATCGGCATCATGCCAGGATTTATTCACAAGCCCGGCAGTGTCGGCGTTGTATCCCGCTCCGGTACGCTCACCTACGAAGCGGTATATCAGACCACCTGTAACGGGCTAGGCCAGACCACCTGCATCGGTATCGGTGGTGATCCGGTACGGGGTTTGAACTTCATCGATTGTCTCGAGTTGTTCGAGCGAGACGATGCAACGGCCGGTGTAATCATGGTCGGGGAAATCGGCGGTACCGATGAAGAGGCGGCTGCAGACTACATCAGTGCCCATTTCTCCAAACCAGTCGTTGCATATATTGCAGGAGTCACTGCGCCACCTGGCAAGCGTATGGGGCATGCAGGTGCGATCATCTCAGGTGGCAAAGGGACAGCAGAAGAAAAATTCCGGGCGCTTGACGCGGCCGGCGTGACGACAGTTCGTTCGCCGGCGGAGATGGGGAGCGCCATGAAATTACGTCTGGGTGGTTGACGAAACGAACACCGACAGCGGCCCGTGGAGCCTGCCCTTGCGAGTAACGTCATGACAGCCAAACTGACTGTGGTTGTTGCACAGCTCGACCTGTTTGTGGGCGCAATTGCCGACAATACCGAGCGAATTATTCACGCGACGAACGAGGCAAGAGATTCCGCCGGCGCCGATCTGATCCTGTTTCCCGAGCTGACAATCTGCGGTTACCCGCCGGAAGATCTGCTTTTTCACGGAGGATTCAAACACCAGGTCGGTGTCAGTCTTGAGCGGTTGCAGCAGGAGTGCAAGGGTATCAGCGTAATGGTCGGTTATCCGGAGTATTCAGATGACAGTATCTTCAACGCAGCTTGCTTGTTTCGCGATGGCGAAATAGTTGCCCGTTACAGAAAGATCTGTCTTCCGAACTATCGGGTTTTTGATGAGAAGCGCTACTTCAAACCCGGTAACCAGGCCAGCGTCGTCGACATAAACGGTATCAATGCCGCGTTGACGATTTGTGAAGATGTCTGGGAGCCCGGGCCGCTTTCGCAGGCAACGGAGCAGGGAGCGCAGGTCATCCTGACCATCAACGGTTCACCATACGACCTCAAGAGTCAGAAGCGTCGCGAACAGGTGGCCCTGCAACGCGTGCGCGAAACAGGATTGCCGTTGATCTACGTAAATTATACGGGTGGTCAGGACGAGCTGGTGTTTGACGGCGGGTCTTTTGCCATGGATGCGTCGGGGAAAATCGCCATGCGCGCGCCGGCGTTTGAAGAAGGGCTCTATGTTGTCACGCTATCTCGCGAGGCCGGTCAGGCGGTTGTTCCGGCAGGCGACGTGGTGCCGATGTTGGAACCGGAAGCCAGCGTTTACCAGGCCATAGTGTTGGGCGTTCGGGATTACGTGGCAAAGCACGGCTTCAAGGGCGTGGTCATGGGGCTTTCCGGTGGCGTCGATTCGGCCCTTACACTGGCGATAGCGGTTGATGCCCTCGGGGCGGATCAGGTGCATACGGTGATGATGCCCTCCCGCTACACCAGTAGTATTAGTTTGGAGGATGCGGCGGCACAGGCAAACACGATCGGGGTGGATTACCACGTCATCTCTATCGACAAGACGTTTGAATGCACTCTAAATGCGCTCGGCGACCTTTTTGCCGGACTGCCAGCGGATGCAACCGAGGAGAATATTCAGGCCCGGTGCCGGGGCGTCATTCTAATGGCAATCTCGAACAAAACCGGTCGAATGTTGCTCACTACCGGTAACAAGAGCGAGATGGCAGTCGGCTATGCAACCTTGTATGGCGACATGGCGGGAGGGTTCGCGCCGATCAAAGACGTAAGCAAGTCAATGGTCTATCGGCTCGCCCGCTACCGTAACAGACTGTCCGCTGTTATACCGGAACGGGTTCTGACGCGTGAGCCGTCTGCCGAGCTGGCATTCGATCAGAAGGATCGCGATACATTGCCGCCGTACGAGGTCCTCGATCCGATCCTGGAAGCATTTATTGAAGACGATTGTTCGGTTGACGAGATCGTTGCGAAGGGTTTCGAACGTGAGATTGTCAGTCGTGTGCTCGATATGGTTAAACGCAGCGAATACAAGCGCCGGCAGGCTCCGCCCGGAGTGAGAATATCGAGCCGCGCCTTTGGTCGCGACTGGAGATATCCGATAACTTCGGGTTATCGGGTCATTTGATCAGCTGTTTGGAAAGTTTTCCGCCAGTACCCGTTGTGCATCGCTGGCGAGGTCGGTCATGCCAAGGTGGTTGTAGGCCTGAATCATTATCTCCAGAGCTTCCTTGTTCTGCGGTGCACCCGGATAATTCTCGACGACATACAGCGCACGTTTGGCGGCAGCCAGATAGGCACGCCGGTCCATGTAAAACCTCGCTACGTACAGTTCGTGTTTGGCGAGACGGTTACGAAGAAAGACCATTCGCTCACGCGCATCTTCCGCGTACGGGCTGTCGGGAAACCGGTCAACCAGCACCGCGAAATAATTGAACGACCGCCTTGATTCATCCGGCGATCGTCTGGTCAGATCCTTCCGGAACAATTTTTCCAGCCAGTTTCGATCGCGTGGGTAGTAAACCAGTCCCCGGAGGTAGTACGCGTAGTCGACTCGCGGATGCCGGGGATTTTCCCGAATGAACTGGTCAGCCGTGCTCACCGCTAAATCCGACTCGCGATTGCGGTAATACGCGTAGATAAGATCGAGATGTGCCAGGCGGGCTTCTTCACTGAACGGAAACCGGACCTGGATTTCTTCGAGATCAAAGATTGCCTGGCCGTAATTTCCGATCCTCAGGTCACGTTTGGCATCGGAATATAAATCTGCGGCTGCCGTCTGCTTGCCCGGTTTGGGCTCATTGCTGCCACAACCGGTCAGTGCCGCCGCAAACAGACACACAAGCGCGACGACTGCCGGCCGGTTTGTGGAGGCTCTGTTCATCGGTCGGCGTTGATCCAGCGCTGTTCCGGGGGCGTGAGAGTATACCGCAAGGTTTGCGGATTCCATTCTTGCGATGGTTCTGGCTGAATACACCGGTACATAAAATGAATTCCGGGAGCGGAGTTGGCCGACACGACCAGACACCAGATCGTCGTACCCGATGCCATGGCCGGTAAACGCTTGGACCGGGTCCTGGCAGAAATGTTTCCCGACTACAGCCGCAGCCGGATCAGAGCCTGGATCGAAGCAGGGCAGGTGACACTCGATGATCGCAGACCCCGGCCGCGCAGCCTTGTTCATGGTGGCGAGCGGGTCGAGCTGGTGGCGACCATCGAGAAGGAAGAGGGGGCAGTTGAACCACAGAGTCTGCCATTGGACATCGTCTACGAGGACGACGCTCTCATCGTCATCGACAAACCTCCCGGGATGGTTACGCACCCCGGGGCGGGTAACCCCAGGAATACGGTCCAAAATGCGCTGCTTGGTTTTGATCCCACGCTGGCCACCTTGCCCCGCGGCGGGCTGATCCATCGGCTGGACAAGGATACCGGCGGTTTGCTGATAGTTGCCCGCTCATTACCCGCGTTGACCCGTCTTACTCGTGCGATGCAGGCGCGGCAGATTCGCCGTGAATACCGGGCGATCTGCCATGGCGTGCTGACTGCCGGCGGTTGTGTCGATCGGCCTATCGGGCGGCACCCGGTAGACCGCACGCGAATGGCCGTTCGCGAAGGGGGCCGGGCGGCAGTGACACACTATCGGGTGAGCGAACGGTATCGTGCACATACCCTTTGCCGCGTCACTCTTGAGACCGGGCGCACGCACCAGATACGAGTGCATTTTCAGCATCTCGGGCATCCGCTCGTCGGCGATCCGGTCTACGGCCGTCGCCTGTCGATCCCCGCGGGGGCGGATGCGACGCTGGGAGAGGTTCTCCGGCAGTTTCGGCGTCAGGCGCTCCAGGCATCCCGTCTCGAATTCGAGCATCCACTGAGCGCCGAATCGCTGGCGTTCAGTACCGGGGTATCAGCGGACATGTCCCGGCTGATCGATGCCTTGCGCAAAGATGCACGTAGTCAGGGCAGCGGCGGCAAGTGAGTCCGATCCGCACTATTCAGCCGGACTGGCAGGCGCCGGAATCCGTACGGGCGATTACGACGACCCGCGCCGGCGGCGTCAGCCGGCCGCCCTACGACGGACTCAACCTGAGTCTGTACGCTGGTGACGACACGGTGTCTGTAGCCGCAAACCGAGAGCAACTCAAATCCGAACTGGCCCTGCCGTCGGTACCCTGCTGGTTGAATCAGCAGCACGGCAACGAGGTGGCAACCCTGGATGTGGCCACTGAAGGATTGGCCGTGGATGGTGCGGTAACAACGCGACCCGGTGTTGTTCTGGCGGTACTGAGCGCTGATTGTCTGCCGGTGCTGCTTAGTGACCGGGCCGGGAGCATGGTTGCTGCCGTTCATGCCGGGTGGCGCGGACTTGCTGCGGGGTTGATTGCCCGGGCCGTAGCGTTGTTACCGCCGGCGTCGGATCTGATCGCCTGGCTGGGGCCGGCGATCGGACCGACCGCGTACCAGGTGGGTAGGGACGTGTACGCTGCGCTGGCAACCGGCGCGGCCGGATACGATGCGGCATTCGCGCCTCAGTCCGGGGACCGCTGGCTGGTCGACCTGCCCGCGCTGGCTCGTCGACAGCTGCACCAGCTGGGAGTCGAAAGTGTTTTTGGCGGCGACTGTTGCACCTATACCAATCCTGACCGGTGGTTTTCCTATCGGCGTGACGGCGAGACCGGCCGTATGGCGACTCTGATCTGGCTGGAACACTGACGCGTACATTGCGCCCCGGCATTTGAATACATAGCATGACCGCCCCTGAGGAGACGTCACCACGGTGCTTGGCTGGATAGTCGGTTCTACCTTGCTCGGCGGCTTGCTGAGCGCACTTGCTGCATCGGTATTCTTGTTGCTGCCGGCTGCGCAACGGTCGCGGACACTGCCGCACCTGATCAGTTTCGCGACCGGCGCATTGCTCGGTGCTGCATTCCTTGCCTTGCTGCCGCGCGCACTCGAAATCGCCGGTCCCGACGGCGCCCGAGGAGTGGGTCTTGCTGTCCTGGCTGGGGTACTCACATTTTTTGTTCTTGAAAAACTCGTCTTGTGGCGGCATTGCCATCACGACGACTGCGAAGCCCACGGACCCGGTCAGCAGCAGAGGGATGCTGCGTCGGGTGTGATGATTCTGCTCGGTGACGGAATTCACAACCTGCTGGATGGCATGCTGATCGCCGCGGCCTTTTTAACGGATTTCCATCTTGGCATCGTTACCAGCGTGGCCGTCATCGCCCACGAGATTCCACAGGAAGTTGGTGATCTCGCCGTCCTGCTGAATGCGGGTTTCAGCCGCAGCCGTGCTTTTTGCATCAACGTACTGGCGAGCCTCGCCTCAGTGTTGGGAGGTATTGGTGCTTATTTCTGGCTCGATATAGCGACCGACCTGCTGCCATTCGTGCTGGCGGTTGCCGCGTCGAGTTTCGTATACGTAGCCGTGGCCGACCTTATTCCCGGACTGCATCGACGGGTCGATGCCCGGGCCAGCGTGGTTCAGTCGGTGCTCATCGGTGCCGGTATCGGCGCCATCCTGGCAACTCAGCTGGTCGTTCACTAGGCTTAAGAAACCGCCCAGCCTTGTTTCCGGTAAGTTGAATTGACGGCAGTCAGCCCCATTACAAGAAGAACCGTTTCTTCAGGAGTCGCCTGATGCGGATGGACAAACTGACAAGCAAGTTTCAAATTGCGCTGGCGGACGCGCAATCGCTCGCCATTGGCCGTGATCATCAATTCATCGAGCCGCCACACCTGTTGGCGGCGATGCTCGACCAGGAGGGTGGCAGCGTCAGGCACCTGCTCACGAAGGCAGACGTCAATATCAATCTATTGCGATCACAGCTCGGCGATATTCTCGATCGTCTTCCACGTGTCGAAGGTCAGTCTGGCGACGTCCACATCTCGAACGATCTTGGCCGGCTCCTGAATGTCTGCGACAAGCTCGCACAGAAACGCAACGACCAGTATGTATCCAGTGAGCTCTTTGTCCTGGCTGCCCTGGATGACAAAGGTTCGCTGGGCGCTGCGCTGAGACAGTCCGGGGCTGTGAAGGGTGCGGTCGAAAAGGCCATCGACGCTATTCGCGGCGGCCATGAAGTCAATGATCCCAATGCCGAAGACACCCGCCAGGCGCTGGGTCGGTACACCATCGATGTCACCGAGAGAGCCGAACAGGGCAAGCTCGACCCGGTCATCGGCCGGGACGATGAAATCCGCCGCACGATTCAGGTCCTGCAGCGGCGAACGAAAAACAATCCGGTGCTGATCGGCGAACCGGGGGTTGGCAAGACTGCCATTGTCGAAGGGCTGGCCCAGAGGATCGTCAACGGCGAAGTGCCGGAAGGTCTCAAGGGTAAGCGAATACTCTCACTGGACATGGGCGCTTTGATTGCGGGCGCCAAGTATCGCGGTGAATTCGAGGAACGTTTGAAAGCCGTTTTGAAAGATCTTGCGACACAGGAAGGTCAGATCATTCTTTTCATAGACGAGCTTCATACGATGGTGGGCGCCGGTAAAGCGGAAGGCTCAATGGACGCCGGCAATATGCTCAAGCCGGCGCTTGCGCGTGGCGAACTGCATTGCGTTGGTGCAACGACCCTCGATGAGTACCGGGAGTATGTAGAAAAGGATGCGGCCCTGGAGCGCCGGTTTCAAAAAGTGCTTGTCGACGAGCCGACAGTGGAAGATACCATCGCGATTCTTCGCGGACTCAAGGAACGATACGAAGTCCATCATGGCGTAGAAATTACCGATCCGGCAATCGTCGCCGCGGCAACTTTGTCTCATCGTTATATTGCCGACCGGCAGCTGCCGGACAAAGCGATCGATCTCGTCGATGAGGCCGGTTCCCTTATCCGTATGGAGATCGATTCGAAACCGGAGGAAATGGATCGGCTGGAGCGCCGACTGATTCAGCTGAAGATCGAACGGGAAGCGCTGAAAAAGGAAACTGATGATGCGTCGAAGCGCCGTCTCGTGGATCTCGACAGCCAGATTTCCGAGCTGGCGAAAGATTTCGCCGACCTGGACGAGATCTGGCAGGCGGAAAAAGCTGCAATGCACGGTACTACGCATCTTAAAGAAGAACTGGAACGAGCCCGCATCGAATTTGAAACGGCACATCGTGCAGGTGACCTGGCGCGCATGTCGGAATTGCAATACGGGCGGATCCCGGAGCTGGAAAAACAGCTGAGCCAGGCGGCTGAAGCAGAACAGCGCGAACGCGTTCTGGTTCGTAACAAGGTAACTGATGAGGAGATCGCGGAGGTCGTCTCGAAATGGACCGGTATTCCGGTATCGCGGATGCTTGAAGGTGAAAAAGAGAAACTCCTGCGGATGGAAGAGGCCATCAGGAACCGGGTCGTGGGTCAGGATGAAGCGGTTCACGCGGTAGCGAACGCCATCCGGCGATCGCGCGCCGGCCTGTCCGATCCAAACCGTCCCAATGGGTCGTTCCTGTTCCTCGGCCCCACGGGCGTCGGCAAAACGGAACTGACGAAAGCACTCGCGGAGTTCTTATTTGACTCGGAAGACGCCATGGTGCGTATCGACATGTCCGAGTTTATGGAGAAACATTCGGTGGCCCGACTGATCGGCGCGCCACCGGGCTACGTTGGTTACGAAGAGGGTGGTTACCTCACGGAGGCTATCCGTCGAAAGCCCTACGCGGTCGTTCTTCTCGATGAAGTGGAGAAAGCGCACCCGGATGTATTCAATGTGTTGCTGCAGGTGCTTGACGATGGCCGTCTGACCGATGGTCACGGCAGGACCGTTGATTTTCGAAATACGGTTATCGTGATGACGTCAAACCTCGGTTCCGGCCTGATCCAGGAACTGGCCGGTGAAGAGAATTATGCGGCGATGAAAACGGCCGTCCTCGATGTTGTCGGTCAGCAATTCCGTCCGGAATTCATCAACCGGATCGATGACCTGGTCGTGTTCCACCCGCTCGGGCGGGAGCAGATCAGGGCGATCGTGGATATACAGCTGAGTTATCTGTGCCGGAGACTTGCAGAGCGCGAAATTCGCCTTGAACTCACCGACGCTGCCCGCGATCAACTGGCAGACGCAGGGTTCGATCCCGTGTACGGAGCCCGCCCACTCAAACGCGCAATCCAGCAGCAGATCGAAGATCCGCTGGCGCAGCGGATCCTCGCGGGTGACTTTTCACCGGGTGACGCTATCGTCGTTGGTGTTGCGGGCGGGAACCTGGAATTCGCCAAGGCCGCCTGATCACGCGCTTCAGCCGCTACGATGGCGCGCAAATCGCAGCAGAATCTCCAGACGCCGTGACCTCAAGCCGGGCCTGAACCGACAATCATCGGGCCGGTAACTGACGCTGCCTTCGATAAACACGGCCCGGTTGAATCGATGCGCCACGACTTGCGGGGCCGGTGCCGAAAAATCGTCCTCGTCCGCCGCTTCCGCCTCCGATGCCGTTGGCCTGTCTCGTCTGAGTTGCACCTGCAGACCTCCCCGGCCGGGTTCCATATTGGCTTCATCCGGACTCAGCCAGACGATTAGGGTAATGCTGCTGTCGCCGTCGTCGGTCATCAGATCATAAGCGTGCGAAGCAAAAATCCGGCCTTCGAGTCCGGTCAGATGGCAGGTGCCCAGGACATCGGGAAACCGCGTTCGCAGTTCCTCGACCAGCTGCAGCATAAGGCTGCTGCTGAAACCGTCCTCAAGCGTGGCGCGTATCAGCCCGTTTTCGGCCGGCCGGAACCAGATCATCGATTCGAGGCAATACGCTGTCAGCTGCTGTACCGCCTGCTCACTCAAGAACTCATCGACAACAGCCACCGGCAAGTCTTGCCGGTCGAAACTTTCGCGCAGTGCATCGGCATCGACGCGGTGATTGAGAGTACCCGCCGGAATTGCCGACAACGGACCCAGGTGAAGGATGCGGCCGAAACTGCGTCCGAGACGGCGACGCTGATTCTCAGACAATGTGACGGTCGAGCGGGTCTCGGCGCTGTCTTTGAGTTCGCTGATGACAGCGCGATACCGGTTAAGTTCTTCCGTGTAGCTTTCCGGAAGTTTGTTTGCTCCAATCAGGTAGTCGATCTGTTCCGCGTACACTTCGAGGTTGACGAGGCCGGTGTGTCTTGGAGTGAGGCCATAGCCTTCGTCACGGGTCTGGTCCGGTTTTCCGGCGCGGCGTTCGAGCTGCATGGCGTGACGGAAATCCGCCATCGCCGTGGTCAGTTCGCCATGGTCACGATGGATGGCACCCAGGTGACGGTACACCTCGAAGTTGGACGGCTGGGCGCGGACGACATCCCGGAACAGTTTTTCTGCGAGCTTAAATTCTCCTCTGGCGTGACAAGAGGCGGCCAGATGCTGCCGGGCCAGATGAAAATCAGGCTTTAACGCCAAGGCGCGCTCGAAAAACCCGGCAGCCGGATCATGGTCTGTATTCTGGTGATACGCTATGCCCACCTCGTACAAGGATTCCGGCGTTTCACCTTCATCGGCAAGATAGCGCTCGAACATTGCTGAAGCGCCATCACGATCACCCGCCGCCAGCCGACAACGCCCGATTTCCAGTAAGCCGTGGCGATTGGCAGGTTTTAGTTGCAGGTATCTAAGCCACGCATCCTCCGCATCCCGGAACCGGCCGGCCATGCGATGCAAGTTGCCCAGCAGGCTGTAGGCGCTGGCGTGAGCCGGATGCTGCGTAACGTGTTCCTCCAGCGACTGGGTTGCCGCAGCGAGATTGCCCTGACCAAAGTATCGAATCGCGTCCTCATACAGGGCGAAGTCTTCGTCGCTGGGTGTATCCCGTTGGCTGATGCCGGAACCAGTCGCCAGCCGGTCCTTGAGCTCCTCTTTCATCGTCGGATGGCAATGATTGTTTTCTGCATTACGGCGCGATGACTATAGCGGTTTGTCGCAGGTCTGCACAGGATGGTCTTGCAGTTAGTCCGGCCGGGTCCGGTTGTCTATGGGCCGCGTGTATAATGCCGCCCTTAAAATCACTGCCGGCTGTACCAAATCAACTGGACGACGGGTTCTGAGGGTAGGGTTGCGCCAATTAATATGCCGATTTACGAATATCAGTGCGAATCGTGCAACCATACGCTGGGTGCTTTGCAGAAGCTGGGGGATGATCCCCTGGTTGATTGTCCCGAGTGCGGCCAGCCGGGTCTTCGTCGCCTGCTGTCGGCTCCGCGTTTTCGACTCAAGGGTACCGGCTGGTACGAAACCGATTTCAAAAAAGACAATCGGCGCAACTTGGCGAGCGATGACAACAAGCCCGCGAAAAAAAAGGACGGCAAAACGGAAAAGCCCGCCGCCAAAGAGGCCGGCAAGGCGAAGTCGGATTCCGGTGGCGGCGACAGGAAAAAAGACGATACCTGACGTGGTTGCCCGGGCAGGGGTCTGTTCGTACCATGGCGCCTCGTTGAATATCGGGCAGCATTTTTTTTAAATACCAGTAGTGAGCGACGTAACCGGCGTGAGCATGCGCACACATTATTGTGGCCAGGTCGACGAGAGCCTGGTCGATCAGGATATTCGCGTGGCCGGCTGGGTGCATCGCCGGCGCGATCACGGTGGCGTCATCTTCATCGACCTGCGGGATCGGGAGGGTTTGCTGCAGGTCGTATGTGATCCGGATACGCCCGATATCTTCGCGGTAGCCGAACGTATTCGGGGTGAATTCGTCCTGTCGGTGTCCGGACGCATTCGCCACCGCCCGGAGGGAACCGTAAATCCCGACCTCAAAACCGGTGCGGTAGAACTCGTTGCACACGAACTCGAAATCCTCAACCGGTCAGAAACGCCGCCGTTTCATCACGATGAACATGCGGGCGAGGACCTGCGGCTGAAATACCGGTATCTCGATTTGCGGCGGGACGAGATGCAGCGGCGAATCCGGTTGCGACACCAGGTTACCCGTGCTCTGCGCGAGTACCTGGATGATGCGGGGTTCATTGATATCGAGACGCCGATGCTGACCAAAGCGACGCCCGAGGGAGCGCGCGACTATCTCGTGCCGAGTCGCACACACCCCGGAAAGTTTTTCGCGCTGCCGCAGTCGCCGCAGCTATTCAAGCAGCTCCTGATGATGTCGGGGTTTGACCGCTACTATCAGATCGTACGGTGTTTTCGTGACGAGGATTTGCGGGCGGACCGACAGCCGGAATTTACCCAGCTCGATATCGAGACGACATTTCTCGATGAAGACGACATCACCGCACTAATGGAGAGCATGGTCCGCCAGATGTTTGCGAAAGTGCTCGACGTGGAATTGCCCAATCCGTTTCCGAGATTGAGCTACGCGGATGTAATGACGACCTATGGAACCGATGCGCCGGACCTGCGTATCGACCTGCGGCTGGTGGAAGTGGCCGACTTGGTTTGCAACACGGAGTTCAAGGTGTTTGCCGGTCCCGCTTCTGATCCGGATGGTCGCGTAGCTGCGTTGCGCCTACCCGGCGGTGGCGATCTCTCACGCAAGGCGTTGGACGATTACACCGAGTACGTCGCAAAATTCGGTGCGCGCGGCCTTGCCTACATCAAAGTCAACTCGGTCGATAAAGGCCGCGACGGGTTGCAGTCACCGATACTCAAGTTTTTGTCGGATGACGCGATCGACGGGATTCTCCGGCGTGCAGAGGCAAAGGCCGGTGACGTAATTTTTTTTGGCGCCGACAAGGCGACCGTGGTCAACGCTGCACTGGGCGCGCTTCGCGTTCGGTTGGCCCGGGATCGTGGGCTCGTGAAAAACGATTGGTGCCCGGCCTGGATTGTCGATTTCCCCATGTTCGAGCGTGACGCTGCCGCAAATCGGTGGATTTCGCTGCATCATCCGTTTACCGCACCACGGACTGACGATCCGGTCGAACTCGAGACTAACCCAGGGACGATGATCTCGAGGGCCTACGATTTGGTTCTCAACGGTTCTGAAATAGGCGGCGGTTCGGTTCGTATACATCGTGAAGATATGCAGAATGCCGTATTTCGTATGCTCGACATTCCGGCTGATGAGGCGCAGGAGAAATTCGGTTTTCTGCTGACAGCGCTGCGTTACGGTTGTCCTCCGCATGGCGGAATCGCATTTGGTCTGGATCGCATTGTTATGCTGATGGCCGGTACAGACAGCATTCGGGATGTAATTGCATTTCCAAAAACACAGACCGCTCACTGCCCGCTCACGGATGCGCCGGCACTCGTACCACGAAATCAGTTACGCGAGCTCGGGATCCGGTTGCGGCAGAAAGACAGCAACTGAAATTCCCCCAGATTCGGTGGGCGCTGGCCGGGGCGGACATCACTGCCCCGGATTACCCCTGATGTCGTAAAAGGAGAGTGGGTGACACCGGTTGGTAATTTCGTCATGCAAGATGAAACAGTCGTTCTATTGCACGGGTTATGGATGACCGGGCTCGAGTTTGCGCTGATGCGGTATCGTCTGCGGCGACGTCATGGGTTTGTCACGCGTCGCTTCAGCTACCGCTCGGTTCTCAACCAAATCCGGTGCAACTCCGATAGCCTCGCAAGGTTTATCGCAACATTGGACAGATCGACAGTTCATCTGGTCGGACACAGTCTGGGCGGCTTAGTCATCCTGCGTATGCTGGAACAGTACCCGTCGCAGCTTCACGGTCGAATTGTCCTGCTGGGCGTACCGGTAACCGGCAGTGAAGCAGCCCGGAGCGCTGTCCGGTTGCCGCTCGGCAGTTTCTTTCTGGGCCGCGGTCAGGCAGACGGCCTGCTGGATGGCTTGCGGCCAGATGGCGCCAGCCAGCGGGAGATCGGCGTAATCGCCGGCACCTTGCCCGCTGGGCTCGGGTCGCTGATCAGCAATGTGGCACGTCCGCATGACGGTACCGTAGCCGTTGCGGAAACCCGGTTTCCCGGGATCCAAGACCACCTGCAAATGCGTGTAAGCCACAGCACGATGATCTTTTCGCCTGGCGTTGCAGACCAGGTCGCGGAGTTTCTGAAAAACGGAAGATTTAGGAGAGACTCAACCAGTGGAACAACTAACTGTTAGAAAGTACCAGGCGCAAAAAGATATTCGCTCACCGTGCCGTCATTCTCACCACGCGTTACTCGTTACCCGACGCTAATTTCGACAGCTTGTAAATCAGGTCCAGTGCCTGTTTCGGGGACAGGTCATCGGGATCTTTAGCGCCGAGAAGTTGCAAAGCTGCTTCGAGTTGTCCGGAGTGTAGTTGTGTAACGCGTGATTCGACTGGTACTGATGCCGGTATGTCGCCGGTTTCAAGCCTGGTGAGATAATCGCGAGCTCGTTTTATGACAGCGACAGGAACGCCCGCCAGGGCTGCTACATTCAGACCGTAACTCTTGTTCGCCGGACCTTCCTTTACCGCGTGCAGGAAGATCAGGTCGTCGTCGTACTCCGTAGCGTCCAGATGAACGTTGGAGCAGTTGTCGAGTTCGCCGGGCAGTGCAGTAAGTTCAAAATAATGGGTTGCAAACAATGTAAATGCACCGATAGTTTCGGAAATGTAGTGGGCGGACGCCCAGGCCAGCGAGAGCCCGTCAAAGGTACTGGTACCGCGACCCACTTCATCCATCAGTATCAGGCTGGATCGCGTCGCGTTATGCAGGATACGGGCGGTTTCGGTCATCTCCACCATGAACGTGGAACGGCCGCCGGCCAGATCGTCCGAGGCGCCGATGCGGGTAAATATCCGATCGATGGGGCCGATAGTCGCCCTGTCCGCCGGTACGAACGATCCGGCATAGGCAAGCACTGTGATCAAAGCCGCCTGACGCATATAGGTTGATTTGCCACCCATATTTGGACCGGTAATAACCAGGGTGCGCCGGTATTCATTGAGGCTGAGATCGTTTGGAATAAATGGTTCGTTCCGAACCTGTTCGACTACGGGATGTCGCCCGCTACGGATCTCGAGTACCGGTTCTTTTACTATGGCGGGACGCGTATACCCGCAGGTTGCTGCCCGTTCGGCAAGGTTGGCGATAACATCCATGGTTGCCAGCGCGGCTACAGCGGCCTGGAAATCAGCCAGGTTTTTTAGCAGCCGTTCGACAACGTCGTCAAACAAGCTTTTCTCCCGCGTGAGCGCTCGTTCCCGTGCGCTCAGTACTTTTTGTTCAAATTCTTTCAGCTCCGGTGTAATAAAGCGCTCGACACCTTTGAGAGTTTGCCGTCGCGTGTAGTCTGCGGGCACACGCTCGGCCTGGGAGCGCGGTACCTCGATGTAGTATCCGTGCACCCGGTTGTAGCCGAGACGCAGTTTGCTGATATGGCTGCGCCGTTTCTCGGTCGCTTCAAGTCGGACCAGGTGTCGGTCCGCATTGTCGCCAAGGCTCCTGAGCTGGTCGAGTTCGTCATCGAAGCCTGGCGCGATCACGCCGCCATCGCGAATCACGACGGGTGGCTCCGCCACGATCGCGCGATGCAGAAAGCTGCAGATTTCGTCATGACCAGTCAGGGGGTCGACAAGGTCCGCAAGCAGGGACGCATCCAGCCGGGATAGCCAGTCAGCGATATCAGGCATCCGGTCCAGCGCATTGCGCAGTTGCACGAGATCGCGCGGACGCGCGGAACGCAAAGCGATCCGGCCCAGGACACGTTCGATATCTCCGATACCGGCCAGCATCGGTCGGCACTCGCTGTCACCCCGGCCATCCAGCATGTTTTCGATCGCCGCATAGCGGGATTGAAGCTTGTCACGATCCCGGATCGGCCGGTTGATCCAGCGTCGCAGCAGACGTGCCCCCATCGGTGTACCGGTCCGATCTAGAATTCCGACCAGAGTGTGTTCAGGGCGACCCGCGAAACTATGTTCCAGCTCCAGGTTGCGGCGCGTGTCCGCGTCCATTACTACTGTGTCTTGTCGATGCTCAGTCTGTATTGCGGTCAGGTGGGGCAGGGCACTGAACTGTGTGTCCTTGACGTAGTTTAGGAGAGCGCCGGCTGCGCCGATCGCGGTCCTGAGTTCATCACAGCCAAAACCGGCGAGATCACGGGTACCGAACTGCTCACAAAGAAGTCGCTCAGCGGTATCGGGTTCAAATTGCCATGGCGGCCGGATTGTTGTGCAGGCTAAGTCTTTGCATGCTTTCGCGAGACCGTCCGACTCCGGAATCAGCAACTCGGCGGGCCGGATCCGTTCCAGTTCACCCATGAGATCGGTGATCGATTCGGTTTCGGTCACCCGAAACCGACCGCTGGCCAGATCCAGCCAGGCCAGCCCGCACCGTCCCCCAGACGAGAAAACCGCGGCGAGAAGATTGTCCCGGTTCTGGTCGAGCAGCGACTCCTCGGTCACCGTGCCGGGCGTTATGATCCGTACGACACGCCGCTCAACCGGCCCCTTGCTCTGTGCCGGGTCGCCGACCTGTTCGCAAATAGCCACTGAAAACCCTTGTCGGACCAGACGCGACAAATAAGTCTCGACCGAGTGGACCGGCACGCCAGCCATTGGAATCGGTTCTCCCGCCGAGCGTCCCCGAGTCGTTAGCGCGATATCGATCAGCGTGGACACCTTGCGGGCATCGTCATAAAAGAGTTCATAAAAATCCCCCATACGGTAGAACAGCAACAGATCAGGATAGTCGGCCTTGATACGCAGGTATTGCTGCATCATCGGTGTATGGGAAGGAGCTTCGAACCCATCTATTTGGAGTTGGGCTGAAGCATGAGTCGATGCCGCTTTTTCTTTCGGTACGGACACTCTATATTTATTCAGCTGTTATCGGGTTTCACCCGCGCCGGTTTTGCTCATTATCTGACGGCGCGCGCGAGGCGCACTTGAAACATCCGTGACCCAGTGTAAATAATCGCTTCGTTCCGACAAAGTCGAAAATCCCCGGGCAAGCCGATAATGAAAGTCGTTCATCTTGAAGCCGGCCGTCATCTGCTTGGCGGGCCCCGTCAGGTCGCCTATTTGCTTGAGGGACTGCAGCGAGCCGGATCGACGGAGAATGTGCTCGTGTGCCCCAAATCCAGTGAGATTGCGCGCAAGGCTCGTCAAAAAACACGAACCATCGACGTGCAGCTGTCCGGTGATCTTGATTTGCGATTTATTCCGGCTTTTCGACGCATTCTCAGATCTGAGGCTCCCGACATCGTACATCTGCACAGCCGCCGCGGAGCGGATTACCTTGGGGGAATCGCAGCCCGGCTGGAGCATTACCCGGTGGTTCTGTCACGACGTGTCGACAACCCTGAACCGCGATGGCTGGCACCCTACAAATATCGCCTGTACGACAAGGTCATCGCGATTTCGGATTACGTGCGCAGATCTCTTATCGATTCAGGGATTAGTGCACAGAAAATTGTAGTTGTTCCCAGCGCCGTTGACAGCGAACACTATTGTCCAATCAAGGATCGCGCGTTGCTGCAGCAGGAATTTGGTATCGAGACCGGCATGCTGGTTGTTGGCATGGTCGCGCATTTTATTCCGAGAAAGGGCCACCGGTTCCTGCTCGAGGCGCTGCCGTTGGTCCTGGAACGAATACCGCGCCTCAAAGTTCTCTGTTTCGGTCGCGGCGACGGCGCGGCGCAATTTGCCCGTCAGGTCGTTCGGGCCGGTTTGAGCGACTACGTTACGCTTGCGGGATTTCGTGACGACCTGCATCGGCTGCTGGGCGGGTTCGATGTCCTTGTGCATCCTGCCACGCGTGAGGGGCTTGGGGTATCGCTGTTGCAGGCGGCGAGCTGCGGCGTACCGATCGTCGCCAGCCGGATTGGTGGCATACCCGAAGTGGTACAGGACGGCATCACTGGTCTGCTGGTGCCGCCTGAGGATCCGCCTGCGCTGGCGGACGCGCTGGTTCGTATCCTCGGTGACCCGAATCGGGCCCGGAGGATGGCTGCAGAGGGCCGGTCCTGGGTAATCGAACGGTTTGGCGTGGAGCAGATGGTCGCCGGCACGCTGGCGGTATACCAGGATCTCCTGCGGGGCCCGATGCCTGGTGGCGCCGACGCGGGAGTAACGCCGTGATCGGCGACAATGATCTGTCTGATCTGGCATACCGTCTTGGCGAATTCTGTGTCGCACGAACATTGAAAATAGCCGTTGCTGAATCGTGCACGGGCGGATGGGTCGCAAAGGCAATTACCGACGTGCCCGGCAGCTCCACATGGTTTGACCGCGGCATCGTTTCTTACAGCGATGAAGCCAAGATTCAGTGTCTGGGCGTGACCGATCAAACCCTCGCGCAGAGCGGCGCAGTCAGCGCGGCAGCGGTTGCGGAAATGGCTCGTGGAATTCTGGAAAATTCGCCGGCAAATATTTCTGTCGCCGTGAGTGGGATAGCGGGCCCCGCTGGAGGATCAGCTGATAAGCCGGTGGGAACTGTCTGGTTTGCCTGGGCAAGACGTACTGACAGCGAAGTCCAGGTTCGCACCCTGCAGCGCCGGCTCAATGGCGGCAGGGACGATGTGCGGCGGCAGGCGGTGGCCATCGCGCTGAACGGTTGCATCGATGACTGAGCAATCGCCCAGCGAGGCTGTCCCCGGTTCCCGGCCGCAAAGGCTGTTTTTCGCACTCTGGCCAGATGACGGGCAGCGCGTCGCAATCACACGATCGACCCGCAATTTTGTAAAAGCAAGCGGCGGCAAGCCCGTACCGCAGGGCAATTTTCATATAACCCTGGTCTTTCTCGGCACCGTCGCGCCGGAGATCCTTCCCGCGATCCGTCAGGTTGCTTCCGATATTGACGCGTGCGGGTTTGATCTGACCCTGCTCGGGATCGGCTTCTGGCCCCGGCCGCGTGTGCTGTGGCTGGCGCCGAACTCCGTGCCTGGTCTGTTGACGGAACTGGTCGGTAAGCTCTGGACTGGTCTGACCGGCTGCGGATTTGAGCGCGACAATCAAGCCTATCGACCGCACATGACGCTTGCACGCAAGGTGCGGTCGCCGGGACGGGTCGGGCCGGCCACGCCGGTCGGCTGGCCGATAAGAGAGTTTGTGCTCGTCGAGTCGGTGACTACGCCACATCACGTTACCTATCGCGTTATCGAATCCTGGCCACTTGCGTAGGTCGCAAGTCGTCCATCAGGCGTGTGCGATTCAGTTCTGCAGCGGGTATTTCGCGTGGCTGCTAGGTCCGGCAAACTGTGAAATAATGTCTTTTTTAACGTCTGGTTCCGGGTGCGAAATGGAAGAAAACAGGAAAAAAGCGCTGGCAGCGGCGCTGACGCAGATTGAACGTCAGTTTGGCAAAGGTTCCGTCATGCGGCTGGGAGATGCTGGCGCCGCACGCGACGTGGACGTCGTCTCGACCGGATCACTGGGCCTGGACATGGCCCTGGGGATTGGCGGTGTGCCCCGTGGACGCGTAGTCGAAATTTTTGGCCCGGAGGCATCGGGCAAGACCACGCTCGCCCTGCAGGTCATTGCTGAAGCTCAGAAATCTGGCGGCGCAGCGGCATTCGTGGACGCCGAACACGCTCTCGATCCGATTTATGCCGGGAAGCTGGGAGTAGACGCCGACGAACTGCTGGTATCGCAACCCGACACGGGTGAACAGGCATTGGAAATCACAGACATGCTCGTGCGCTCCGCTGCTATAGACGTAGTCGTAATCGACTCAGTGGCTGCACTGACCCCGAAGGCGGAGATCGAGGGCGAGATGGGCGATACGCACGTCGGGTTGCAGGCCCGCCTGATGTCGCAGGCTCTCAGAAAACTCACCGCCAACATCAAGCGCTCCAACACGATGGTCATATTTATCAACCAGATCCGGATCAAGATCGGCGTGATGTTTGGCAATCCCGAAACGACCACGGGTGGCAACGCGTTGAAATTCTATGCGTCCATACGGCTGGATATCCGACGCATCGGCGCCATCAAGAAGGGCGACGAGGTTGTCGGCAACCAAACCCGGGTCAAGGTGGTGAAGAACAAGCTGGCACCGCCGTTTCGCATGGCCGAGTTTGAGATCCTCTACGGAACCGGCATTTCACGAGAGGGCGAGCTCATCGATCTGGGCGTCAAGAACGGCTTTGTCGAGAAATCCGGTTCCTGGTACAGCTACAGCGGTGACCGTATCGGCCAGGGCAAAGAGAATGCACGCCAGTTCCTTATCGATCACCCGGAAACCGCTGCCGCCATCGAACGCGCGGTTCGGATGAAGCTGATGCCGGAAGCCCATATAGCTGAAGTGGAGGCCGGCGACGATGAGGCGCCGAGCCCGGAAGCGAAGCGAGCCTGACATTTCGACGGACCCGGACGCCGGGCACAGCGATATCAGGGCTGTTCGCAAGACCGCCATGAATCTCCTGGCCCGGCGGGAACATTCGACCCTGGAACTCAGCCGCAAGCTCGAGTTGCGCGACTTTGGCAAGTCAGCGATCGGGCAGGTGCTCGCGGCGTTAGCCTCAGAAGGTTTATTGAGCGACCAGCGTTTCGCGGAATCCTTTGTCGGGTATCGCGTGCGACGTGGCCAGGGACCGCTGAGAATCAGGCGCGACCTTGACCAGCGGGGGATAAAGGCTGCTCTGATCGAGCAGGAACTGGCGCTCTTCGCCGATGAGTGGGTTCGTAATGCTGTGCTGGCCCGACAAAAACGCTTCGGTGCGCAACCGGCAGCGGATTTCAATGAGCGGGCGCGCCAGGCCAGGTTTCTTCAATATCGGGGATTTACGATGGACCAGATCATGCGTGCACTGGACGAAGCGGATGCACGGACGGATTGATCGAACATGAAAAGCAGCGAACTGAGACAATCGTTTCTCGATTTTTTCACAGGACACGATCACCGTGTTGTGCCGTCAAGTTCGCTCGTCCCCGCAAATGATCACACGCTCCTTTTTACCAATTCGGGGATGGTCCAGTTCAAGGATGTCTTTCTCGGTAACGAGAAAAGAAACTACAAGCGGGCCGTCAGCTCGCAGCGGTGTGTACGAGCGGGCGGCAAGCATAACGATCTGGAAAAGGTCGGTTACACGGCAAGGCATCATACGTTTTTCGAGATGCTGGGCAATTTCAGTTTTGGTGACTACTTCAAGCAGGAAGCCATCGCATACGCCTGGGAATACATCACCGGCACACTGAGTATTCCGGAGGATCGGTTGTGGGTAACCGTATTCTGCGACGATGACGAGGCATCTGACATCTGGTTAAAGGGCGTCGGTGTGAATCCGCAACGTTTCTCACGCTTGGGCGAAAAAGAAAATTTCTGGGCCATGGGCGATACCGGGCCATGCGGCCCGTGCACGGAAATCTTTTACGATCACGGACCCGAAGTGCCGGGCGGACCACCGGGTAGCGAGGACGAAGAAGGCGATCGTTTCGTAGAGATCTGGAATCTCGTTTTCATGCAGTACAACCGGGCTCCCGATGGCGAGACGGTCACGCTGCCGGCGCCATCAGTCGATACGGGAATGGGCCTGGAACGCATCGCTGCCGTGATGCAGGGCGTGCACAGCAATTATGAGATTGACCTGTTTCGAACCCTTGTCGATGCGGCCCGGGAAGTGACCGGTTGTGATGGCGACGATTCGAATTCACTCAATGTCATTGCCGACCATATACGTGCGGCAGCCTTTCTTATCGTGGACGGTGTGCTGCCCGCCAACGAAGGTCGCGGTTACGTACTTCGACGAATCATCCGTCGTGCAATTCGACATGGCTACAAGCTCGACATGCACGATCCGTTCTTCTATCGACTGGTCAAACCGCTCGCCGGCGAGATGGGTGAAGCTTATCCGGAGCTGACCAGGGGTGTTGCACATGCTGCTCAGGTGTTGCGCCAGGAAGAAGAACGCTTCGCCGAGACCCTGGATCAGGGTATGCGCATCCTCGAGGACGCGATTGCCGATCTTTCCGGCACCGAGATCTCCGGTGAGACTGCGTTCAAACTCTACGATACCTATGGGTTCCCGGTCGATCTGACAGCCGATATTGCGCGCGAGCGTAGGTTGACCGTCGACATACCTGGTTTTGAAACCGCCATGGATGCCCAGCGAGAACGAGCACGCCAGGCCAGCCGTTTTGAAGCCGTTTACACGGAGGGTCTGAAACTGGACGTTGCAACTGAGTTTACGGGTTACGACAGGCTCACGGACACTGGAAAGATTGTCGCGCTGTTCAAGGACAGCGACGCCGTGGAGTCGTTGAGTGCGGGCGAGGAGGGCATGATTGTACTTGATCGGTCTCCGTTCTACGCCGAGAGCGGTGGTCAGGTAGGGGATCAGGGAGTATTCGATCACGGCGACGCGCATTTCGAAGTACGGGATACGCAGAAGGCGGACGCAGCTCATGTGCACACCGGTCGGGTTGAGAGCGGTCAATTTGTGATCGGTGATGAGCTAACCGCTAAGGTAGATCGTGCCACCCGAAGCCGAACGATCCTCAACCACTCGGCGACACATTTACTCAATGCGGCGCTGCGCATGATCCTCGGCGAGCATGTGATACAGAAGGGATCGCTCGTGGCCCCGGATCGATTGCGATTCGACTTCTCGCATCACCAGCCGGTAAGCGCGCAGCATCTTAAGACGATCGAGAATCTGGTCAACGCCGAGGTCATGAAGAATGTGGCAGCGGATGCCACAACGATGCCCTATGACGACGCCATAAAGGCTGGCGCTCTGGCGTTTTTCGGCGAGAAGTATGGTGATGACGTCCGGGTTCTGAAGTTTGGTGATTTTTCAACCGAGCTTTGCGGCGGCACGCATGTCAACCGTACTGGTAATATCGGATTGTTCAAGATCGTATCCGAATCAGGCATTGCGGCCGGTGTCCGTCGGATCGAAGCAGTTACGGGTATAGGTGCTCTGCAATTCGTAAGCAAGAGTGAATCGGTTATCACCGAACTGGGCGGGCTCCTGCGCGGCGGCCGCGACGATATGGTTGCGAAGGTGGAGCGCCTGTTGGATGAAAATCGGCGCCTGGCAAAACAGATCAAAAAGATAAAGAAAGAAGGTCTCGGCTCCACCGGGGACTCGCAGGCCGAGACCGTCGACATCGACGGCGTGCGTCTTGTCGTAAGAAACTTTAGTGGGGAAGATGCGAAGTCGCTGCGTGAATACGCCGATCACTACAAATCGAAAGGCAGGTCAGCCGTGCTTACATCAGCCGACCCGGCGTCAAAGCGTCCCGCCTTGTGGCTGGTTTCACTGACAAAGGCCGATGCGGGGAAACTGAGTGCGAAGGAAATTGGCGCCGAAGCACTACGGGGGAAGGGCGGTGGCCGCGTCGATTTTGCCCAGGGCGGTGGCATGAGTCCCGACATTAACCCGCGGCAGGCGATCGAAGACTGGGCCGCCGCGAAACGCTCGGCAGAATGATGCTGACGCAAACCCGTTGACGAGCCGCCGGATGGCTTTGCTCGTACAGAAATTCGGAGGCTCATCACTTGGCTCGGTGGCGATGATCGATCGTGCAGCCGAGCGGGTGATCGATGACCGCCACAAGGGCAACGATGTCGTGGTGGTCCTGTCGGCAATGGGTGATGCCACGGACAGGTTGATGGACCTCGCACGTTCCGTCACCGACAAACCCAACGGTCGCGAGCTTGATGCGTTACTTGCAACGGGCGAGCAGGTGTCAACAGCATTGTTTAGTCTGGCGCTCCAAAATCACGGACAACCCGCGCGTTCGTATACCGGAGGTCAGGTCCGTATTGTTACAAACGACGTTCACGGCAAGGCACGCATCCGCGAAGTCGATACAGAAAATCTTCGCGCCGATCTTTCCGGCGGAACAGTTCCGGTCGTTGCCGGCTTTCAGGGAGTCGATGATTCAGGCAGTGTCACGACTATCGGCCGGGGCGGTTCAGATACAACGGCCGTCGCAATAGCAGCAGCGCTCAATGCTGACGAATGCCACATCCTGACGGATGTTGATGGTGTCTACACGACCGATCCCCGTGTCGTGCCAGCGGCACGTCGTCTGAATCAGATCACTTACGATGAGATGCTTGAGCTGTCGAGCCAGGGTTCGAGAGTATTGCAAATGCGCGCTGTGGAATTCGCGAGCAAGTACGGGGTACTCTTGCGCGTGCTATCGAGCAACGCGGACAGCGATGGAACTCTCATCGGTCCGGGATCGGAGGACATGGAAGCGCCAGTTGTCGCAGGCATCGCTTTTAATCAGGACGAAGCCGAGATCGTCGTTACAGCTATTCCCGACCGACCCGGGATTGCACACCAGATCCTGAAACCGATAGCCGATGCCCATATCGAAGTCGATATGATGGTACTAAACGCGCCTCGTGGCGGACGTGTCGATCTGTGTTTCACGGTGCACCGGGAGCATTATTCTGAGGCGATGGATCTCGTCCGTGCCGCCGTCAAGTCGATCGGTGGAGCCGATGTGACCGGCAATGACCGGGTTGTAAAAATATCTCTGGTCGGCGTCGGTATACGCTCGCACACGGATGTCACCACCCGGATGCTTGAGGCCCTCGCTACAGCCGGCATCAACCTGCGGATGATCGCGACCTCCGAGATCAAGGTTTCGGTGCTCGTTCCCGAAGAGGCGCTCGAGACCGGTGTCCGCTGTCTCCACGAAGCCTTCGGTCTGGACCGCGAAGCGGGGCGACAAACCGCCGGCGAAGCCTCCGGCTCGACCGCAACAGAGCAAGGGTAGTCCTGAAAAATCAAGGACAAAGCGCTGATTCCGAGACTCAACCTCGTAAGCCGCTGCTAAATCGGCGCAAACCGACTAGAATTCCCTCTAAAAGGCACTGGACGGACGGGAAGGAGCAGCCAGATGCTAATACTAACAAGGCGTGTTGGTGAGACCGTGATGATCGGGGATGACGTTACGGTCACCGTACTGGGGGTCAAGGGCAATCAGGTTCGGGTCGGCGTGAACGCCCCCAAAGAGATTGCGGTCCACCGGGAAGAGATCTACGAGCGAATCAAGCGCGAAAAGCGCGAGCAGCGTGAGCAGCGCGGGGAATCCGTGGCAGCGGACGACGCGGAACCGACTCCTGAAGCTGCCGCTGCAGCCGGTAAGTCCCACACCGATTAATCAGCCACAACACCTCCCCAAAAAGGCTTTACCCGCAAAACAGCGGCCAGTAACATGCGCCGGCGGCAGGTATTGCCAGGCGGCGCCAGACCTCAGACGTCAGACCTCACGAATCACGAAATGGCGGCAACTGCCGCCACAATGCAGCCGCCAACATCGGCGGCTTAAGA
>CAZJFQ010000009.1:0-13791 GCA_964545335.1 uncultured Gammaproteobacteria bacterium
GTGGACAGGGATAAGCCCTGACTCATAAATCCGTTCCGCGTGCCGGGCACAACGCCTGATCACCAGTCTCATGTTTTCAGCCTGATTTCTTAAGGAGCACCCACCTTGGGAAAAACTATTGAGCCGGTTCGCGGCATGAACGACATCCTCCCGGATGAGACTCCGGGCTGGCGGTACGTCGAGGACCGCATCCGCGACCTGCTTTGCGGCTATGGATACGGAGAAGTCCGCTTACCAATAATTGAGCGAACGGATCTGTTTGCGCGATCGATAGGCGAAACGACCGAAATCGTCGAAAAACAGATGTTTACATTTGACGATCGCAAAGGTCGGAGCCTTAGTCTGCGTCCCGAAGCGACAGCCAGCATTGTGCGGGCCGGCATTACTCACGGTCTGTTTCACAACCGGAAGCAAAGACTGTGGTGTATTGGACCTATGTTTCGATACGAAACACCGCAGGAGGGCCGGTACAGACAGTTCTATCAGCTCGATGTAGAGGCGATTGGATTCGACGGTCCTGAGATTGATGCCGAGATAATTCTTCTCTCGGCACGTCTGTGGAAACGACTTGGAGTTAACAACATAGAACTGCAACTAAACTCACTGGGAATGTCCGAAACCCGCCAGCGGTATCGTCAGGCGCTGGTCGACTATTTTGATCAGCACGCTGATGACCTGGACGAGCACAGCCGGCACCGGCTCATGGACAATCCACTCAGGATTCTGGATAGCAAGAATCCCGATATGCAGCCGGTAATTGAAACCGCGCCGGCCATCATCGATTATCTGGATGAGGATTCCGCGGGTCATTTCGACGGTCTCTGCCAGCTACTCGACAAGGCTGGTCTTGAATACACGATCAATCCGCGACTGGTTCGCGGGCTGGATTATTACACGCGCACAGTATTCGAATGGGTATCTGATCGACTCGGCGCGCAGGATGCGGTTTGCGCCGGCGGTCGCTACGACCAGCTGGTGGAACAGCTGGGCGGGCGGCCGACCCCGGCTATCGGGTGGGCCCTGGGATTGGAGCGATTGGTTGCCTTGCTCAGAGATGCAGGTAATATGCCGCCCGGACCGGCACCACATGCGTGCCTGGTGGCGGTAGGCGAGCAGGCACGCGTGGCCGGAATTATTCTGGCCGAGCAACTCAGGGACCGACTTCCGACCCTTAGGCTGACTGTGTATTGCGATGGCGGTAGCTTTAAGTCTCTGCTGAAGCGCGCCGACAAGAGTGGCGCCGAATACGCGATCATCCTCGGCGACGACGAAGCGGGCACCGGGCAGGCCGGCCTCAAACCCTTGCGCCGGGACGAGCCCCAGCAGCAGCTGGACCAGGACGGCCTCGCCGGCCGGTTGAGAGAAATTCTGGATAACAGTTGAATGAAATGGACGAGTATCTGTCAGAAAAAGAACAAATCGAAGTCTTGCGCGAATGGTGGCGCGAGAACGGACTGTTTGTTGTAGCAGGGCTGATCCTCGGTATCGGAGCGTTGGTTGGCTGGAAAGCCTGGGAAAATTACACTGAATCGCGAGCGGAGCAGGCCTCAGCACGCTTTGCGGCATTGATGGATGCAGTGACAAACCAGCGGCGTGATGAGGCGTTCAATCTCAGCCGGGAGCTGACCACCGAATACGACGACACGCCTTATTCGTCGCAGGCCGCTCTCGCCATGGCGCGCTTGCATATGGATGCTCAGGAACCGGTTGATGCGGCCGAACAGCTGCGCTGGGTACTCAACAATACCCGTGACGACGAGCTGGCTCATATTGCCCGTTCGCGACTGGCCCGCGTCCTCATGCAACAGGGGCGGCATGGTGAGGCGCTGGCTCTGATCGAGTCTGTTGATGGCGGTACATTTGCTTCGCGTTATAACGAACTACTCGGAGATATTTATGCGGCGACCGGAGACACAGAATCAGCGCGGCTGGAATATGGACTGGCGCTCGCCGACTTCAATGCCGGCGTCATCGATCGGAATTTCGTGCAGATGAAACTGGATGCGCTGCCTGTATCGACGACTGTTGTGAAAACTCCTGACATTCCGGAGGACGCAGACCCGGAATCGATGCCTGCGGTTGTCGAAGAAACACCAGGTCAATGATGATCTGCCGCCGCCTTTCCCTGCTACTTGTCGTTGTGCCTCTCCTGGCTGCCTGCGGCATCTTTGGCGGAAGTGACGACGAAGAGTCCGCACCGGCCGAACTAATAAAGTTTGATTCCAGCATCCGGGTAAGTCGTCTCTGGTCGGTCAAACTTGGCGACGACGCTGAACATCTCCTGTTGGGTTTGCGACCGGCGACTGATGGAGACGTCATGTACGCGGCGGCACATGACGGTCGGATCGTGGCTCTCAATCTTCAGACTGGTGAGAGAATCTGGCAGGTCGATACGGAATTGCCACTGTCTGCCGGGCCAGGTGTCGGACTCGGGATGCTGGTCGTCGGCTCCAGTGACGGTGACGTGGTCGCTTTCGACTCTGGTAACGGCGAGTCTTTGTGGACCATCGAAACGAGCAGCGAGGTGCTTGCGGCACCCGCCGTTGGACGGGATGTTGTTGTTTTTCGAACGGTAGACGGCCGCCTGCACGGCGTCGAGTCCGGATCGGGTTTGCAGTTATGGGACGTCGAGCGTGAGGTGCCCCGCCTGAGTCTGCGTGGCAACTCGGCACCCGTTATCGACGGTGATCTCGTCTTGTCCGGCTTCGATAACGGTCACATACTCGGCGTCCGGTTGCAGACCGGTGAAACCGTCTGGGAAACTGTGCTGAGGAGCAGCCGTGGTACCACCGATCTTGAAAAATTGGCCGATGTGGATGCTACGATCACGATCTCCGGGAACGCCGCGTTTGTCGTCGGCTACCAGGCAAAGGCCGCAATGCTCGATATCGACCACGGTGGCATCATCTGGGAGACAGATTTCTCCAGCCACAGTGGTCTGGGGGTTGACTCAAGCCGCGTGTACGCAGTGAATTCACAGAGCGAGGTTGTTGCAATGGATCGTGGCAACGGTGTGGTCCTCTGGCGCCAGTCGACGCTGTACAATCGCGAACTCACCGGTCCGGCGGTTTTTCGTGACAGCGTCGTCATGGGAGATCTCGAGGGTTATCTGCACTGTCTGGATAAAAGCACCGGCGAGATGTCAGCGCGCGTTCGTGTTGACAACAAGGCGATTGTTACGGCTCCGGTAGTCGTCGCCGACATCATTCTTGTGCAGTCCGAAGGCGGCACGGTCGCAGCCTATCGAGTGAACTGACCAGGATTCAGTCTTCGCTTACAGACCTTAGTCGGTAGGCTTTGAGCGACAAATCTCACGAACGCGAGCCAGGCAATGGGGCGCGCCCGGTTCCTTCTCTACGGACTTCGAACAGCAAACCAAAGACCTCTTTCACATGCTCCCCGTAATTGCACTGGTTGGTCGCCCCAATGTGGGGAAATCGACGCTCTTCAACGCGCTGACGCGAAGTCGGGATGCACTTGTTTCTGAACTTCCCGGGCTGACACGCGATCGCCAGCATGGTTACGGGAGACTCGGTGACAAACCATTTATTGTTGCCGATACGGGTGGCCTGACCGACGAGCAGGACGGCATCGAGTCGCTGATGGCGAACCAGACTTTACGCGCTCTGGATGAGGCCGATACTGTGTTATTTATGGTCGATGCACGTGACGGGTTGACTCATCAGGATGAACTCGTTGCCGACGCCGTTCGCCGGTCGGGTAAACCAACCATACTGGTGGTCAACAAAGCCGAAGGGCAGACGCCGGAGATCGTCAGCGCAGACTTTTTCGCGCTCGGATTTTCCGACGCGGCGGTGATTTCGGCCACCCACGGTGACAATGTCCGTGGCCTGATCGATCAGGCACTATCCCGGTTCGATACCGCAGCATCGCCAGCTGAGAAGCCAGGGGATGCGGTGCGTGTGGCCGTGATCGGTCGCCCGAATGTGGGCAAATCGACCCTCGTCAACCGGCTGGTCGGTGACGAGCGTGTGCTTACTTTTGATCAGCCCGGCACCACCCGCGACAGTATTGAGGTACCTTTCGAATGCGAGGGTCGGAACTACATATTGATCGATACGGCCGGCATCCGGCGTCGCGCCAGGGTCCGCGAAAAAATCGAAAAATTCAGTGTGATCAAAGCACTGCAGGCCATTGACCAGTCCAATGTCATTCTACTTATGTTGGATGCAACCACCGGCATCAGTGAGCAGGATGCCACCCTGGCCGGTCTCGTTATCGAGCGTGGGCGCGCAATGGTCGTGGCCGTGAACAAGTGGGATCGGTTGTCATCCGATGCGCGGGAGGAGGTCAAACGGCAGCTCGACCGGAAGCTCAGATTTCTCGAATTCGCCCCGCTTCATTTTGTGTCGGCACTCAAAGGCACAAATGTTGACCGGCTGCTGGCCGCTGTCGATCGCGGTTACCAATCGGCATTTATGGACCTGCCGACATCGGCGCTGAATCGGGTGCTGGAGGACGCTGTGGCCCGGCATCAGCCTCCGATCGCGCGCGGGCGGCGCATCCGGCTTCGATACGCCCACCAGGGTGGCCGTAACCCGCCGGTGATCGTTATCCATGGCAGTCAGATTGACCGGCTGCCGGGTTCCTACAAGAGATACCTTTCCAACCGATTTCGCCAGGCCTTTGATCTGGAGGCCACACCGGTACGGATCGAACTGAGGTCGGGCGCAAACCCGTACCTAAGACGGTAATCTGCAGCACAACCCGCCGACGCATTGTTACAATCGCCGCCGTCCGACACACACATGCCCCGCCGAATGACCAGACCCCCGGATACAAAGATCCACTCGATCCAGCAAGACTTCGCTATGTATCGTGGTGGTTCGCTGAACCATGTGGACATCGGTTATGAGACCTGGGGCGAGCTCAACGCGTCACGAGACAATGGCGTTCTGTTATTCACAGGGCTGTCACCATCGGCACATGCTGCTTCGTCGGCCGAGGATCCCGACCCCGGCTGGTGGGAAGGCATGGTCGGCCCGCGCAAAGCGCTCGATACGGACAGGTTTTATGTAATCTGTGTTAATTCTCTCGGCAGTTGTTTTGGTTCTACCGGTCCGGCAAGTCACGTACCCGGTTCAGACCGGCCGTACCGGCTTGGCTTTCCGTTTCTTTCCATAGAAGACATTGCTTGTGGCGCCCGTGCGGTACTCAGAGCTCTGAACATTGATCAGCTCTATACGGTGGTCGGTGCGTCCATGGGCGGCATGACTGCGCTGGCGTTCAATCTTTTGTATCCGGAAATGAGCCGCGGGATGATCAGCATTTCGGCGGCAGCGAGTGCGACACCATTCGCGATCGCCTTGCGATCACTGCAGCGGGAGATTATTCGTAGCGATCCCGATTGGCGTGATGGCGCTTATGCAACCGGTTCCGGCCCGATCCGCGGCATGCGACTCGCCCGTAAGCTGGGGATGATCAGCTATCGTTCCGCCGTGGAATGGCAGAGTCGTTTTGACCGGCAACGGGTTGCTCCCGATCGCCGCGATAAGTCAACCTTTGGAATCGAATTTGAGGTGGAATCCTATTTGGATGCCCAGGCCAGAAAATTCATCGGGCAGTTTGACGCCAATTGTTACCTGTATCTGTCCCGTTCAATGGATCATTTCGACGTGGCCGATCATGGCGGGACCGTTGCGGCAGGGCTCGGGAAAGTCAGATGCCAGCGGGCGCTGATCATAGGAGTCACGACTGATACTCTGTTTCCCGTCGCGCAACAACGCGAACTGGCAGCGGGGCTCGATGGCAACGGTCGCCGTGTCGAGTTCGTGGAGTTGCCTTCTGTGCAGGGCCATGATTCCTTCCTGGTCGACATCGAACGCTTTGCCCCGGTCGTTGCGTCGTTTTTCCAGTAAAAACGAAAGGCACTAGGCACTAGGCTCTGGGTGCAGTGTGCCGTTGTCGCTAGAAACATGCGAAGCGTATTTTTCAGACTGAATGTTGGCGACCGAACGGTAATTCCCAACATGCCGCCGCGTCGCCTTCGACTTTTTGCTACGCTGCCGGTAGCCCGGTTTGGCACTTTCGTGCCTAGGGCCTAGGGCCTAGCGCCTCTTTTTCTGGCGCTGGCAGCGCCAGGAAAAGAGTCGGGTCCACCATTGTCTGATTGAGACTGACGCCCCAATGCAGGTGTGCGCCGGTCACACGCCCGGTAGCTCCCACTTCACCGATCACGTCGCCGGCGAGCACGTCATCGTCGGGACTGACATCGATGCGGCTCAGATGACAATACATCGTAACCAGACCCTTGCCGTGATCGATAAATACCGTATTGCCGTTGAAAAAATAATCGCCGGTTTCAACCACGCGACCGCCGGCCGGTGCGGTAATCCGCGTGCCTTGTGCCGCAGCAATATCGAGGCCGCTGTGTGGGTGTCGCGGCTGATCATTGAAGAATCGTCGCAGGCCAAACGGGCTGCTGGTGACGCCATCGACCGGGACATCGAACGCCGGTGATTCGCCTGACGCATCGCTCCAGCTCGCGAGCGCATTGTTGATGCGGCTGCGATCGGACCGAATACGTATCATGTCCTCTTCTGTCGGGTCGACCTGCCGCTGGTTCGTGATCGTCAGACGCTGCGTTTCGTACTCTTTTTCGACCACCGCAAAGGCGACAGTGCGGCGCTCGCCATTGCCATAATAGACCTCGATTTGATGTTTGCCGGGCTCACTGCTTAGGGGGAGACCGACAACGGCTTTCCATAGACCGTCATCTTTGACAACCATGACCCGCCGTTCACCAAATCGCGCCTCCGGTACGGCGGCGCCGATAATTTCGAGTTCGATTATGGCGACACCGCCCGGAACGGCGTCATGTCTCGGTATTACGATTGCCGCCAGCGCCGGCAGGGACCCGGCCAGAATCAACACGGTCAATATTCTTAAGAGCATCGACATGGCTTCCTATTTCTGCGTGCTGAGGACCCTGGCCCGGATCTCACCTCGGGATAACCGTGCCCTGATTTCGTCGTTCTGCGCCACATCGCCGGCGTTACTGAGGACAGAGCCGGAACGGACATCGGTTACAATGGCGTAGCCCCGATCCAGCGTCGACTGAGGATTCATCGACCCAAGCGTTCGCTCGGCCAGCCTGAGGCGCTGTGCTCGCTGGCTGATCGTGTGCCCGATCCGGTTTCGCAGCCGCTCGGCCGCCGATTCACAGCGCCGAATCAGGTGATGCAGCCGGTGTATCGGTGTTTGTCCATTGAGACGGGCAGCCAGCGTCGCTATTGCTGACACACGCCGCTCGAAGCCGTTACGACTGGCCTGGTTGAGTCGATACTCGAATTCATCAAGTCGTTGGACCTGTTGCTTCAGCCAGCGTTCCGGATGCAGGCGACGCAGTCGCGTGGCCAGCAATCTGATTTCTTCATTGCCGTCTTCAAGTACCGCAGCCGTCGCGCGCGTGCAACGAGTCAATAATTCGTTGAGCCGCTGGATCCATTCGCGTTTATCTGGAACGACGAGTTCTGCAGCGGCCGATGGTGTCGGGGCCCGGAGATCCGCGACAAAGTCGGTGATCGTAAAGTCGACCTCGTGCCCGACACCACTGACCACCGGTATCGGACAGGCATGTATAGCACGGGCAACAGATTCATCGTTAAACGCCATCAGGTCCTCGAGAGATCCGCCACCACGGGCTACAATGAGCACGTCACAATCCTTTCGTTGTGCAGCGAGTGAGAAAGCAGCGACAATATCGCCCGGCGCCGAGCTGCCCTGAACAGATACCGGGTAGATATGAACGGGGACGGCGGGAAATCGCCTTTGCAGAACATGCAGTACATCTCGTACGGCTGCGCCGCTGGGAGACGTGATGACACCGATGCGGCGGGGAAGAAACGGTACGTCACGTTTGAGTTCGTCTCTGAACAAGCCCTCGGCCTGCAGTTTGCGTTTGAGTGCCTCGAACGCCCGCCGCAGCGCACCTTCTCCGGCTTCCTCCATGTATTCGACGATAAGCTGGAACTCGCCGCGCGTTTCATAAAGGCTGACGCGGCCTTTCAACAGAACCCGTTGACCATCAGTGGGCCTAAAACCGAGGCGCAGGTTCCATTGCCTGAACATGGCGCACCGTACTTGAGCGTTGGCGTCTTTGAGTGAGAAATACAGGTGGCCGGACGAGGGCCGGGCGAGGTTGGACAACTCACCCTCAACCCACAGCAGCGGAAAGTCGCTCTCGAGGACACCACGAACTTCCCGGTTCAGCCGTGACACTGAATAGACGTCGCGTTGAAAAATGTCCGCTTGCTTATCGTGTTGCGACATGCGGCTCATGATAGCCGGGGCCAGGCCCACCGCAAAGCTGACGGTCGGACACAGAAACCCCGTTTACCTGTTTACCTGTGTCCTGACGGCGCGTAGAATTGCGCGTTTTATCCAGCGGTGGGGCCTTCAATGCCAATGCGAATTCTCGAAGAAGCCCTCACATTTGATGACATTCTGCTGCAGCCGGCTTATTCGGATATTCTCCCCCGCGACGTCGATCTGACGACGCACCTGACCACGGAAATCGATCTGAGTTTGCCGCTGCTTTCGGCGGCAATGGATTCCGTAACCGAAAGCAGGCTCGCCATAGCGATCGCCCAGGAAGGCGGACTGGGGGTCGTCCATAAAAACATGTCGCCTCAGGCCCAGGCCGACCAGGTGGCCATGGTCAAAAAGTATGAAAGCGGGATTATCAGCGATCCGATTACGGTAACCCCTGAAACAACGATTCGTGAGGTTATCGAGCTCACCAATGCACAAAAAATCTCCGGAGTTCCGGTCGTTATCGGAACCCGACCGGTGGGCATTGTTACTCATCGGGATCTCAGATTCGAAACACAGCTGGATGCGCCGGTCTCGGCGGTCATGACGCCCAAGGAACGACTGGTAACGGTGACCGAGGGCGCCGGAAAGGACGAGGTTCTGGCGCTGTTACATCAGCATCGCATTGAAAAAGTACTGGTGGTGAACGGAGATTTTGAACTCAAGGGCATGATTACCGCAAAGGACTTTCAGAAAGCGAAGGACTATCCGCGGGCGGCAAAGGACCAACGCGGTGCGCTGCGTGTTGGCGCAGCGGTCGGCACGGGAAGGGATGCATTGCGACGTGCCGAAGCACTTATTCCTGCCGGTGTCGACGTAATCGTGGTTGACACCGCGCACGGACACACGGGTAGTGTGATTGGGGCAGTCCGCGAACTGCGCAAGAAATACCCCGACCAGCAAATTGTTGCCGGTAATATCGTGACGGCCGATGCTGCAAAAACTCTGGTTGATGCCGGTGCAAACGCTGTGAAGGTCGGTATCGGGCCGGGCTCGATATGCACGACACGGATCGTTGCCGGCGTCGGTGTTCCGCAGATTACTGCTATTCACAACGTCGCCCAGGCGCTTAAGAAATCGGGGGTGCCTCTGATCGCAGACGGTGGTATCCGCTACTCTGGCGATATCGCCAAGGCGATTGCTGCCGGGGCCTATTCGGTCATGATCGGCAGTCTGTTTGCGGGCACGGAAGAATCACCGGGTGAGGTCGAGTTGTATCAGGGGCGCTCCTACAAGACGTACCGCGGTATGGGCTCGCTCGGCGCCATGGGGCAGGAGCACGGTTCGAGCGATCGGTATTTCCAGGACCCCAGTGAGGAAATCGAAAAGCTGGTACCGGAAGGTATCGAGGGTCGTGTTCCGTACAAAGGCAGTTTCGTTACGATCGTTCATCAACTCATGGGCGGGTTGCGAGCTGCTATGGGATACACCGGTAGTCAGAACCTCGAAGTCATGCGTACAAAACCTGGTTTCGTTCGCATTACCACCGCGGGTGTCAGAGAGAGTCACGTGCACGACGTGGCTATTGTCAAGGAGGCGCCCAATTACCGGACCGATTAGTCAATGGCATCGGCGAACATTCACTCGCACAAAATTCTGATCCTGGATTTCGGTTCCCAATTTACACAATTGATCGCGCGCCGCGTGCGTGAGGCTGGCGTTTATTGTGAAATCCAGCCGTGGGACCTCCCTGAATCTGAAATAACCCGCTTTGCTGCGCGGGGAGTTATTCTGTCTGGCGGTCCGAATTCGGTAACGGACGGGGTTCCCCCCAGCGTCCCGGTCCGGGTGTTTGAACTCGACGTCCCGGTGCTTGGTATCTGCTACGGCATGCAGGCAATGGCCGCTCAGCTTGGCGGCCGTGTCACCCCGTCTTCGCATCGCGAATTCGGTTACGCAAATGTCACCATTACGAGAAGTAACCGGCTGACCGGAGACCTGGCCGATCATACTGACGAGACCGGCAACCCTGTTCTCGATGTCTGGATGAGTCACGGCGATCGTGTCGACGAGCTACCGCCGGGATTCTCGCCATTTGCCGAAACGGACAATGCGCCGCTCGCCGCAATGGCGGATGAATCGCGTGCGTACTATGGCGTGCAGTTTCACCCGGAGGTGACTCATACCTTACAGGGCGCAAAGATTGTTCAACAGTTTCTGTTCGATATTTGCGACTGTCATGCTCGCTGGCGACCCGGGAACATCGTCGATGAGAGCATTGCGGAAATAAGGCAAACCATTGGGGCCGATCGTGTATTGCTGGCGCTGTCTGGTGGCGTTGACTCCTCAGTAGCAGCCGCGTTGCTGAATCGTGCGATCGGTGACCAGCTAACGTGTGTCTTTGTCGATCACGGTTTATTGCGGCTCAACGAGGGCGATCAGGTGATGGATACTTTTGCGCGGCATATGGGTATCCACGTGATCCGTGTTAATGCTGAAGACAGGTTTCTGAAGGCGCTGGAGGGCGTTGCCGATCCGGAACAAAAACGCGTGGTGATAGGCAACCTGTTTATCGAAGTGTTCGAAGAACAAGCGCTGCGGCTCGAGGATATCGGCTGGCTGGCCCAGGGAACAATCTATCCGGATGTCATCGAATCGGCCGGCGCAAAAACCGGCAAGGCCCAGGTCATCAAGACACACCATAATGTCGGTGGTCTGCCGGACGCTATGAACCTGAAGCTGATTGAGCCCTTGCGCGAATTGTTCAAGGATGAGGTGCGGAAGATCGGCCTGGAGCTCGGGCTGCCATTTGAAATGGTGCACAGGCATCCGTTCCCCGGCCCGGGCCTTGGTGTTCGAATACTCGGTGAGGTCAGAAGTGAGTACGTGGACCTGCTGCGCAGCGCCGATGCGATTTTTACAGAAGAATTGTTAAAAAACGATTTGTATCAAAAGACCAGTCAGGCGTTTGCTGTCTTTATGCCGGTTCGATCCGTAGCCGTGATGGGAGATGGCCGCCGATACGATTATGTGATCGCACTGAGAGCAGTAGAGACAACCGACTTCATGACGGCCTGCTGGTCACGACTACCGTACGAGTTTCTCGATCACGTTTCCCGCCGGATCATCAATGAGATCGATGGTATCTCGCGTGTAACTTTCGACATTTCAAGCAAGCCACCGGCAACGATTGAATGGGAATGAGACCCCGGCAATCGGATGCCATGCAGATTGACCAGCAATTCATGCGGCGCGCCCTCGAATTGGCTGCGCAGGCTGCCGCTGACGGCGAGGTTCCGGTGGGTGCGGTGCTGGTCGGCGATGGCACCGTTATTGGCGAGGGCTACAACTGTCCGATAAGGAGTCATGACCCGACGGCTCATGCCGAAATCGTTGCTCTCCGGCGCGCCGCTGCTGATATCGGGAACTACCGGCTGCCGGGGACAACCCTATACGTAACGCTCGAGCCGTGTCCGATGTGTGCTGGGGCAATAGTACAGGCGCGCATCGAGCGGCTGGTATACGCAACCAGTGACCCCAACGCGGGCGCTGCCGGGAGCGTTTTTAATATTGTCGATTCACCGCCACTCAACCATCGCCTGATCACTGAGCGCGGAGTACTTGCAGACGACTCCGCAGCGCTCCTGAGGGAATTCTTCCAACAACGCCGATAAAAAAGAGACCATCAAGGACACGAAAGACACAAAAAGAAAAACAACAAAAACAGATCGCGCTGTCGGCGCGGTGTCCTTTCTTAGTCGTGCTGGCGTAGCCGGCTTTTTTCGAGAATCTTGTCTTTGTGTCCTTGGTGTTCTTCGTGGTCATATTTCCGCGTCATCGTAGCCGGTTCACGCTGTTTCGAGTACCGGCTCTTCGGTTGCTTGGTCCCCGCGGTAGGGCTGGTCTGAGGTCATCCACAGAAGTATGTCGTAATAGCTCCGAATATTGTCGACATACAGGACCGGTTCCCAACCTCTCGCGTAGCCGCGCTTGACCTTTGTGTACCATTTTTTCTGACTCAACAGGGGCAGAAATTCGCGCACATCCGACCAGCGGTCCGGATCCTTGCCGCGCATCTGCGTCAGGATGCGGGCATCTTCAACGTGCCCGAATCCGACGTTGTAGGCCGCCAGAGCAAGCCAGGTTCGATCGGGTTCCGGGACGCGATCCGGGACCTTGTCTCTGACGCGGAGGAAATAACGCGCCCCGCCGTTAATGCTCTGCTCCGGATCGGTTCGGTTCTCAATGCCCAGGTGACGTGCCGTGGCCTGTGTCAGCATCATCAGGCCACGGACGCCTGTAGGCGAAACGGCTTTTGGATTCCAGTGGGATTCCTGATAGCCGATGGCAGCCAGCAATCGCCAGTCGACACCGGTCTCACCAGCCGCTTCTTCAAATGTCGGCAGAAAAGCAGGGAGCCTGGATTCGATGTGTCTCAGAAAGGTCCGGGTACCGACGTAATCAAACTTGTCTGTATGCCCGTAGTATCTCTCCATTATCTGGGACAGCTCACCGCTTTGCCGGACCTTCTCAAAAAACAGCTTGGCCTGTTCAAAAAGGCTGTCGTCATCATAGGCGAATGCCCAGGCAATCGAATCTTCCTGCTTGAGGTCAAAACCAACCCGGATCTCCGGATGAAAATTGCGGTTGATCGCGAACTCAGTCGAGTCCGCAATCGTGAAATCGATTTCTCTTCGGGATACCTTGTAAAGTAGTTCTGTACTTTCCGCATTCGGATTCTCGATCCAGGTCAGCTCGGGGTATTGCTGACGCAGTTCATTCAGAACTTCGACGTGACTCGTACCGGCTGTCACCTCCAGGTGGCCGCCGATGAGATTAGTGACGCGACGCGGTGGTGATTCACCGGCACGATAGACAACATGCTGAGTGACTTGCAGGTATACGGGACCAAATCGCACCAGCTCACCTCGTTCTTCTGTGGCCGACAGCCCGGCCGCTGCGAGATGTGCGTGCCCGGCGATCACATCCGGCAAGACATTCGAGAATCTGTCGGAGCTGTAGATATAGAGTGAAACGCCAAGGTCCTCGGCGAAAAGACGGGCAAGATCGTACTCGGGCCCCAATGCACCTTCCGGGCCCAGATAATAGGACGTCGGGCTGTTGCGGGTAACCACCCTGAGTTCGCCCAGGGCCTGCACCTGATCGAGCTTGGTCGGAATACCCGTACAAGTACCGAGCACCGCCCAGGACGCTACAACAGGAATCGCGCCTAGCCGCAAAAGACGTTTTTTCAGCCGGGAACCCATAACACTCCGCAACTCCAATTCTAGTAGGTTTGGACCCCGGGGAGGGTGACAAAAGTCCCTGCAATATGTAAATCGCGGAGCAGATTCTGAAGTGACTATGCGGCACGGGGTGCGGGCGTTTCCAATATCTTCGGTATGCTGTAGGCTCCTCACCCGGTTCGGAGAGGTGCCGGAGTGGTCGAACGGGCCGCACTCGAAATGCGGTGACGGCTTGCGCCGTCCGTGGGTTCGAATCCCACCCTCTCCGCCA
>CAZJFQ010000009.1:13891-52056 GCA_964545335.1 uncultured Gammaproteobacteria bacterium
CGCACTCGTAGCTCGCTGCTATGCCTATGACTCGCGTCAATTGCGTGATGCAGTGACTGCAGTGCACATTGCCGGACCACGTAACCCAGCCGGACAATAGAGCTTTCTTCCAGCGTGCCCCGGTAGCGGCGGGATTTACAAGAGAGATTGCCGTGCGTCCGGCCAGGCGGGCGAAACTGATCTGGCGGTCAGAATTTCTTGTCGAGACGGCAAGATCGTAGCATCCGGCGAACTGCCTGAGAAAATCCAGGTACGAGTGGATACCATGCCGCCACCTCTCCGTAAATACCCGCGTCACGTGGGGGTTCCCCTCGAGTATTCCGCCGCGGTTTTTCTGCACGTATACATCGATGGCTGCGCGCGGAAAGCGCTGCCGCAGGGATGCAATCAGCGGTGTGGTCAGCAGGATATCGCCGAATCCGCCATAGGAGACAACGATGATCGTCTCGGGCTTTCCTGCTGACGCGATCGTGATCATAAGCAGATGGCAGTTGGCCGTATTGTTTGATTGCTGTTATTGACGATGCGACTGTCGATTTCCTTCGCTGGCAACCCGGCGATCGGCCAGGGCCCAAATGAGGCATCACCAGACCGATGTTTCCGCTGCGGCGGTGGTTCCACGATGTGGGCACCTGGTCGTTTCTCGTTGACACCATTGGACCGCTCCGGACAAAATCGTGGGCCATCTGAGACAGATCTTTATGCCCTATGCACCGAAAATAGGCGTGATTGCCTGCCGAAAACTCATCGAATCGCATTATTTTCATGCGGTGGGCGAGAAATACGTTCTGGCCATCGTCGATGGTGCGGGAGGTATTCCGGTGCCGATCGCGGCACTCGGAGATCGATTTTCACCGGAGGATACGCTGGCCCGCGTGGACGGCCTGCTATTTACCGGGAGTTACTCCAATGTCGAGCCCCTGCGGTACAACGGCCCACCGAGCGCACCCGGCACGCTGCACGATCCAGCGCGCGACGAAACGGTGTTGCCGCTGATCGCGGCTGCTCTTGATCTCGGTATGCCCCTGTTTGCAATTTGTCGTGGATTCCAGGAAATGAACGTGGCACTTGGCGGTACGTTGCATCAGGTGGTACATGATTACCCGGGTTATGCAGATCACCGGGAGAACCCGGAGGCACTATCGGAGGAGCAATATGGCCCGGCGCACCCGGTTCATTTCCGACCCGGCGGGTTGCTGGAACAACTGGCCGGAACCGGCGAAGCGCAGGTTAATTCGCTGCACTCACAGGGGGTCGAGCAGCTCGCGCCGGGTTTGACAGTCGAAGCGACAGCTCCCGACAGCTTGATCGAAGCATTTACAATGGAGAATACGGCAGGATTTAACTTGGCCGTGCAATGGCACCCGGAATGGCGGGTGCGGGAAAATCCCCTGTCTCTGGCCCTCTTTCAGGCTTTTGGGGAAGCAGCCCGCGCCCGGGCCGAGGAAAAATAATGGACGAAGTACAAGAGTGGTTGAAGAAACACGAGATCGAAGAAGTCGAGGGTCTCGTGCCCGACATGGCCGGAGTTGCCCGGGGTAAATTTGTACCCGCACACAGGTTCTCCAAACATGAGGGCATGCGATTGCCCGAAGCGGTATTCCTGCAGACAGTGACCGGTGAGTATGGAATTCCGTCGGACATCAATCCGTCGGATCCCGACATGTTTACGACACCCGATGTCACGACGTTGCGACCGGTACCGTGGGCTGCAGAGCCTACGGCGTCAGCAATCATGGATTGCTTTCGTGCCGATGGGTCACCGGTCCCGATCGCGCCACGCCACGTACTGCAACGTGTAATGGAAATGTACACGGCGAAAGGCTGGCGAGCGGTAGTCGCACCGGAAGTCGAGTTTTACCTGGTCAAACCCAATCTCGATCCGGATTATCCGCTGGAACCGCCTGTTGGCCGCTCGGGACGTCAGGAGACAGTGCGACAGTCTTATAGCATAGATGCTGTAAACGAATTCGAACCGTTGTTCGAGGAGATCTACGACTTCTGCGAAGCTCAAAAGATTGAGGCCGATACGCTGATTCATGAACAAGGGGCGGCGCAAGTTGAGATCAACTTTGTGCACGGCGATCCGCTGGAGTGTGCCGACCAGGTGTTTCTTTTCAAACGAACGGCCAGGGAGGTCGCACTGAGGCACAACGTTTATGCAACGTTTATGGCGAAGCCGATGGCGGATGAGCCCGGGAGTGCCTTACATCTGCATCAAAGTGTGGTCGACAATAAAACCGGGAAAAACGTTTTTTCGGGTAACGATGGTGAACCCGATCAACTCTTTTATAACTACATCGGTGGGCTGCAGCGGTATGTGCCCGCGTCTATTCTGCTATTCGCGCCGTATGTAAATTCGTATCGCCGCTTTGCCCGATATCTGGCGGCCCCGATCAATGTTCACTGGGGTCATGATAATCGGACCGCTGGCTTGCGAGTGCCGATTTCGGAACCGGAAAATCGGCGTGTTGAAAACCGGGTGGCCGGCGCCGATGTTAATCCGTATCTTGTTATTGCTGCATCGCTTGCATCAGGCTATCTCGGCATGATTGAAGGTATTCAACCGGCGGATCCGGTGGAAGGAAGTGCCTATGACATGCCATTTTCGCTGGCTAGGGACATGTTTGCGGCAGTTGATGTTCTTAAATCGAGCGATGCCATGAAGAAGCTTCTTGGGGAGCAGTTTGTCGCGGCGTACTGCGCAATCAAGGAAAAAGAGTACGAAACCTATTTCCAGGTCATCAGCCCGTGGGAACGCGAGTATCTGTTACTCAATGTCTAAGTAACCCGGACTAGGCCGATTGGAGGAGTGATGTTGCAGGGATCGACCGATAACCGCCCGACCACTGAATGGCAGCAGCTTGATCGCGAGCATTACCTGCATCCGTTTACTGATCATAAGGCGTTGGGACAGCGCGGCACGCGCGTCATTACGCACGCGGACGGTGTCCATCTTTGGGATGCGGATGGCAATAAGTATCTGGATGCCATGGCCGGATTGTGGTGTGTGAATATCGGGTATGGGCGGAAAGAATTGGCCGATGCCGCGACAGCCCAGATGGAGCAGCTCCCGTATTACAACAGTTTTTTCCAGACCGCACATCCGCCTGTTATCGAGCTCGCGGCGCTGCTTAGTGAGGTGACCCAACCCTGGTTCAATCACGTCTTCTTCACCGGGTCCGGTTCTGAGGCGAACGATACTGTCGTACGCATAGTGCGCCGCTACTGGCAGCTGCGAGAACAACCTGATCGCACGGTTATCATCAGTCGCGACAATGCTTACCATGGAAGCACCATTGCGGCTACCAGTCTCGGTGGTATGAAGCCGATGCACGGTCAGGGCGGGCCCTGGCTGCCGGGGATCGAGCATATTGGCCAGCCGTACTGGTATGGCCTTGGCGGTGATCTTGCGACGGACGAATTCGGTCTGCAATCCGCGCGTCTGCTGGAGCAAAAGATCAACGAAGTCGGCGTCGGCAAGGTAGCCGCGTTTATCGCCGAACCGGTGCAGGGAGCCGGTGGCGTCATTATTCCGCCGGATACCTACTGGCCGGAAGTCCAGCGCATCTGTGACGACTATGGCGTCCTGCTGATTGCTGATGAAGTTATCACGGGTTTCGGCCGGCTGGGTACGTGGTTCGGATCGGAACATTACGGCATCCGACCGGATCTCATGCCGATGGCCAAAGGATTGTCTTCAGGTTATCTGCCGATCGGTGGCGTAATGGTGTCGGACCGGATTGCCGAAACTCTGATCGAAGAGGGCGGCGAATTCCATCATGGGTTTACCTATTCCGGGCATCCCGTCGCCTGCGCGGTCGCGGCGGCAAATATCCGGGTGCTGCGTGCGGAAAAGATCGTGGAGCAGGTACACGACACCACTGCACCGTATCTTGCCCGGCGCTGGCAGGAATTGTCCAATCATCCGCTCGTCGGCGAAGCGCGGTCGGCAGGATTCTTGGCTGCGGCCGAACTTGTCAGCGACAAGGAGGCGCGGTCCCGATATCAGCCAAAAGGCAGAGCGGGGGAGATTTGCCGCGACGTCTGTTTCGATAACGGCCTGATCATGCGTGCGATCGGCGACACGATGGTGGTATCACCGCCGCTGATATTCAGCACCGACCATATCGATGAGCTGATTGATCGGGTCATCAGATGCCTGGACCTCACGGCGAAGCGCCTCCGCGAAGAAGCGTAATAGACCAGCACGGGTCCACGCCCTCACTGCCCCGGTGACTATAGTATCCAGGTACCGATAAAAGTGGATTGGCGGTACGATAAACGTTGCAGCAAAACCCGGGCGAATCGCAGCCGGGCATATTGAGATGGACAAGTTATGAATGAGACCGCTACCACTGTGTCGCAGCCCGATGCGATGAATCTGCAAGCGTACTGGATGCCGTTCACCGGTAACCGATATTTCAAGCAACACCCGCGTCTCATCGAGAGAGCCAGTGGTGTTTATTGCTATTCAACGGATGGTCGGCAGCTACTCGATGCTGTAGCCGGCTTATGGTGCTGCAATGCCGGCCACTGTCATCCGAAGATCGTCGCCGCCATCCAGAACCAGATCGAAACACTCGATTACGCACTTGCATTTCAAATGGGCCATCCCGGTATTTTCACGCTGGCCGAGCGGCTGACAACGATGGCGCCCGGTGATCTCGATTACGTCTTCTTTGTCAATTCCGGTTCAGAGGCCGTTGATACGGCTTTGAAAATCGCACTGGCTTATCATCGTATTCGTGGTGAAGGTGCCCGAACCCGTTTGATCGGACGGGAAAAGGGTTATCACGGCGTCGGCTTCGGGGGCATCTCGGTCGGTGGAATGTCTGCTAACCGGAAAATGTTTGGAGCGTTACTGCCAGCAACGGATCATTTGCCACACACTCACGACTTAAGTAGAAACGCATTTTCACGGCGGCAGCCGGAGCATGGCGCAGAGCTGGCAGATGAACTCGAAAGACTAGTCGACCTGCACGATGCGTCGACCATCGCGGCCGTGATCGTGGAACCGGTTGCCGGTTCAGCTGGTGTGATCCTGCCACCCCGCGGGTATCTTGAGCGATTGCGGGAGATCTGTGATCGTCACGGGATCCTGCTGATTTTCGATGAAGTCATCACCGGATTTGGTCGCATAGGTGCGTCGTTCGCGGCTGACAGGTTCGGTATCCAGCCGGATCTCATGACACTGGCGAAAGGGCTGACCAGCGGTCACGTGCCAATGGGCGCCGTTCTGGTTAGCGATGACATCTACCAGGCGTTTATGACAGGGCCGGAGCAGGCCATTGAATTTTTCCATGGCTATACGTATTCCGGTCATCCGCTCGCGGCGGCGGCGGGAAACGCGGCCTGTGATGTTTATGAGGACGAGGGACTTTTCGAACGCGCTCGCGCATTGGAGCCTGTATTCGAGGATGTTCTGCACACTCTGCGCGACTTGCCGCATGTCATTGATATTCGCAATCTTGGGCTGATTGGCGCCGTGGAACTCGAGCCGATTGCGGACAAACCGACAATACGGGCACTGGACGTGTTCCGGCGGTGTTTTGATCAGGGCGTTATCGTACGCACGACCGGCGACACTATCGCATTATCGCCGCCGCTGATCATCGAAGAGAATCAGATCGCGCAGATAATCGATACGCTGGCGACCGCCCTTAAGGAGGCCGAATAACGGTTTCGGCGTGAAAAGCATGGCGACCGCAGAAAAGGAAATAGCAACCAGAAGGACGATCCCTCACTGGATCAATGGCACCCAGACTGCGGGCAAGCAACAGCGTATGGCGGACGTATTTGACCCCGCGACGGGTAGGGTCAATGCGCGGGTTCCGCTGGCAACGTCCGGTGAAGTTGCTGCTGCGATAGAAAACGCTCGGACTGCAGCGCCGGGTTGGGCGGCAACGCCGCCAGTGAAACGTGCCCGGGTCCTGTTCCGCTTCAAGGATCTGATCGATCGGCACGTGGATGAGCTCGCTGCGATCATAACCAGTGAGCACGGTAAGGTGATCGATGACGCCCGGGGATCGCTGCAACGCGGTCTCGAGGTTGTTGAATTCGCCTGCGGAATTCCGCACCTTCTGAAAGGTGAGTACAGCGGGCAGGTTGGTTCCGGGGTTGACAGTTTTTCTACACGACAACCCGTCGGTGTCTGCGCCGGTATTACGCCGTTCAATTTTCCGGCCATGGTGCCGATGTGGATGTTTCCGGTCGCAATCGCCTGTGGCAATACCTTTGTACGCAAACCTTCCGAAAAGGATCCGTCCTGCTCGGTACGTATGGCAGAGTTATTGAGCGAGGCGGGACTTCCGGATGGCGTGCTCAATGTTGTGCACGGCGACAAAGTGGCTGTTGATGCATTGCTGTCATCCGCTCACATTGCGGCCGTCAGTTTTGTCGGCTCGACGCCGGTCGCTGAATACGTGTACAGGGAAGCGGCCGCAAGCGGAAAACGCGTGCAGGCGCTGGGCGGTGCTAAAAATCACCTGGTCGTTCTGCCCGATGCGGACATGGACCAGGCCGCCGATGCGCTCATCGGATCCGCCTACGGGTCTGCGGGAGAGCGCTGCATGGCGATCTCGGTGGCGGTGGCTGTCGGAGATGCAGGCGATGAACTGGTCCGCCGCCTTGAACCACTGGTCCGCGCACTGATCGTGGGGGCCGGCACTGATCCGGACTCCGAGATGGGGCCCCTGGTCACCGCAGAACACCGAGATCGGGTACTGGACTACATCAACTCGGGCATTCAGGAAGGCGCCAATCTGCTTGTCGACGGCCGTGACCGAATGGGCGATTTCAAGGCCGGCTTTTTCCTCGGTCCGTCACTCTTCGACCACGCAGATCGCGATATGCGGATCTATCGCGAGGAGATTTTCGGACCGGTACTGACGATCGTCCGGGTTGCGGATTTTGATGCCGCGCTTCGTTTGGTCAGTGAACATGAGTTTGGCAATGGCGCGGCAGTTTTTACCCGCGACGGTGATGCGGCGCGGGAGTTTGCCTATCGCGCCGAAGCTGGAATGATCGGTGTCAATGTTCCGATTCCGGTGCCGATGGCATTTCACAGTTTTGGTGGCTGGAAACGGTCCCTGTTTGGTGATGTCGCAATAAACGGCATGGAAGGGGTACGTTTTTATACGCGCCTGAAAACGGTAACTTCGCGTTGGCCCACGGGCATCCGTCAGGGCGCTGAGTTTGACATGCCAACCATTGAATAGTCCGCATTCTTCAGCCTGTCTTCTGCAGAAATCCGAAGGTCAGCATTCGCTGACAATGAAAAATACCGGGCTACCGGCTCTGAATTCATCTAGGGATTGAAGACTTTAGACTGCAAACAGAAGTTTAGCGGGCGCCTTGTTCTTCGAGGAATTCGTTGTACGCGTTGATAAACACTTCGCTGAACCGAAGTGGCAGATTCGAGCCCGTGCGCTGGTTTAGGGCGCTGTACATCTCGCGATAACAGTCCCAGTACTTTGATTTGTTACCTGTCTTGAGGATGCCTGAATCGAGATTTTCGTCGAATTCTTTTTTTAGCTCGCCGGGCGCGAGGCGATCCAGGAAGTCATCGAGAGCGGTCTGCATGGCGTGATGCATTGCTTCGCGATGCATACCGATACCGCGGAAGCCGTCGCGTATCGTTTCTACCGGTGGCAGATAGCCCGGGCTCTGATCGAAAATCATGATTTTCAGCGCTTCATCAGTGGTTGCTGAAAACTTCAGCGGATTATTTTCACCCGGCTGGATCGTAGTCTGGCTGAGTCGGAACCGCTCTTTTTCATCTGCGCGTTGTTTGAGGCATTCCCTCAAGCCTTCGATGGATTCCCGGAACAACTGGCCACAGAGTTCCATGAACTCGGCTTCAGTATCTTCCGGCATGAGTTCCGGTTGGACACCCAGACCTTTGAGAAACGACTTGGCAAGAACGCTGTCCGGCTCTTTCTTGCCGGACGAGCGGGTCTCAGGGGGCTCCTGTCCGGTCTGCGGTACATCAATCTGAGCCGATTTCTTGCGCGCGTTTTTCGCCGGCGGTTTTTCCCGTCCTTCGGCTACAGTTGCATCTGTCTGCAGTACGGACGTATAGGCGCCGCCCGGCGCCGGATCGTCATCATCGTCGTCGTCTTCGATTGAGACCATGATTTCGTAGGCACCGATCTTGAGACGGTCGCCATTGACCAGATGGTGAGCATCGCGGTTGCCGATCGGGCGATCGGCACCGTTAACAAAAACGCCGTTCTTGCTGGTGTCGACGAGCAGGTAGTTGTCATCGTCCATGTCGATGCGGGCATGGCGGCTGGATATGATTCTGGTCGGGTCGGGCAGGGTCCAGTCATTGGTATCGGCACGGCCGATCGTGCCCCCGCCGGAGCAAAATTTCTTAAGACGCTTGGGCCCCAGCGCGTCCTTGTGTTCACTGGTTACGAACAGTGTAATTGACATAATATTGGCCCGTTCCCCATGCCGCAGGACCGGCGAGCGGGGCATTTTGTTAACCCGCCTTCGTCGAGCCATATTTGCACCCTGCCGGGGCGAGGGCAGTGATGGATGTCTCAATATGAAAAGCCCGTGATAGCGCTGTGTTATGCTGCTGCGCGCCCTGGCGGGCACCTCTCCAGATCGCAGGAAAGCACTCCGGATGGCAGGCAAGCACCTCTACAAGATCATTTTCATGTCCAAGGGCAAGGTTTACGAAGTCTACGCCCGTCAAATCAGCCATGGCGACCTGTTCGGGTTCATCGAAGTCGAGCAGCTTGTGTTTGGTGAGCGATCCCGTGTGGTCGTTGATCCGGCGGAGGAGAAGATCCGGTCTGAGTTCGCCGGCGTTGAACGAACCTACATTCCACTACACACCGTCATCCGGATCGATCAGGTAGAAAAGCAGGGCGTGAGCAAAATCACGTCTGTTGAGGGCGGCAACGTCACTCAGTTTCCAATGCCGGTTTATACCGCCGGCAATGACGGGGACAAGGGCAAGTGATTGGCCGGCAAGGGATGCGTTTCTGACCTGCAGGGTACCTTTCAGATTTGCCTATCTCGGTAGCGGGAGCCGGGGCAATTCCGCCCTCGTTCGTGTTCGCGATACCTGCATTATGCTGGACTGCGGTTTCTCGATTCGCGAAACGGAGCGCCGATTACAGAGACTGGCGACCGAGCCCAGCGAAATATCGGCCATACTCGTGACCCATGAGCATTCGGACCATATTTCCGGCGTCGGCCGTTTTGCGCGTCGACACGATATCCCTGTGTGGATGACACCAGGTACGCGGGCCGCGATGGGTGACAGCAACCTGCCTGTAACGCGTGATATCAACTGCCATGACTTGATCACGATAGGACATCTGCACGTCGAGCCGGTACCGGTACCCCATGACGCCCGCGAACCTTGCCAGTTTTTTTTTAGTGACGGCAGTAAGCGGCTGGGAATCATTACCGACACGGGTCATATAACGCGTCATTTGCGTCGCCGGGTTGATGGTCTGGACGCGCTGGCCATCGAGTGCAACCACGACCGGCACAGCCTTGCTAACGGACCCTATCCACTTGCACTCAAGGATCGAATTGGCGGATTACTTGGACACCTTAGCAATGATCAGACAAGCAATCTGCTCGAAAACATGGATCGGTCACGCCTGCGTCATGTCGTTGCCGTGCATCTGAGTGAAACCAACAATTCGCCTGCTCGGGCGAGACAAGCTCTGACATCGTCCGGCGTCGCTGAAACTCACGTTCGGGTGGCCAATCAGGTCCTTGGCCTGGACTGGATCGATGTCTGACATGACCAATGGTGGCGGGTGGTGGTGACCCGGGGACGTCCTAATAATTCGCGCCTCTTTTTGACCGCATTCTCCGGACGCGCCCACCGATCCCTGGACAACAGATGCTGAAACTGTCCGGCGCTGCGGCGCTATCCCGGTTTCGCCTGGATAAACTTCTCGACCGTATCCGGAGTCGCGAACCGGCGGTCACGAAGATCAACTGTCGTTTTGACCACTTCGTCGATATCGAAAATGACCTGGGTCAGAACCAGCTAGATGTCCTGGACAGTCTTCTGACCTACGGCACCGGTGCACGGTCGATAGAAGATAACGGTCAGTTGATTCTGGTGGTGCCCCGTTTTGGCACGATCTCTCCCTGGGCCAGCAAGGCCACCGATATCGCTCACATTTGCGGTCTCGAATCCATACGGCGTATCGAACGCGGCATCAGTTATTTCCTGTCTTCATCACGACAGCTTGATCATTCGCGACTACTGGAACTTGCACCGCTGCTGTACGACCGGATGACTGAGAGTGTGCTCCTGGAGTACCACGGTGCGGCCAGGATGTTCGAACAACACGAACCGGCACCGCTGTCGGCGATCGATGTCACTCGAGGCGGTCGTGCGGCACTTGAGGAAGCGAATGTCAGTCTGGGACTTGCTCTGTCCGGCGACGAGATCGATTATCTGGTCGACAATTTCGAACAGCTCGGTCGTGATCCGACAGACGTCGAGCTGGTTATGTTTGCCCAGGCCAACTCAGAGCATTGCCGTCACAAGATCTTTAATGCGAAATGGCTGGTTGACGGCGATCCATACCCGAAATCGCTGTTCGACATGATCCGCAACACTCATGATAAAAGCCCGGAAGGCGTCTTGTCCGCCTATCGTGACAACGCCGCGGTAATCCGCGGATCCGAAGTGCGTCGGTTCTTCGCAGACCCTTCCAACGATATCTACCGGCATTATCAGGAGCGTGCGCATCTGGTGATGAAGGTTGAAACACACAATCACCCAACTGCAATCTCGCCATTCCCGGGTGCTGCAACCGGATCCGGCGGCGAGATCCGTGACGAAGGTGCGACCGGGCGTGGTGCTAAACCCAAAGCCGCCCTTACAGGATTTACCGTGTCGCACTTGAGGATTCCCGGCGCGGAGCAGCCGTGGGAGTCGAACTACGGCAAGCCGGCCCGTATCGCGTCGGCATTGGATATCATGCTCGAAGGTCCGATCGGGGCCGCAGCCTACAACAATGAGTTTGGACGTCCGGCGATCTGCGGCTATTTCCGGACCTTCGAACAGCGGGCCCGCGGACGTGACGACTGGATCTGGGGCTATCACAAACCCATCATGATTTGTGGCGGGGTGGGAAACATCCGCCCGCAACATGTAGATAAAAACGAGGCTGTTCCGGGTACCAAGGTCGTTGTATTGGGCGGTCCGGCGATGCTGATAGGTCTCGGTGGGGGCGCTGCGTCATCTTTGACCAGCGGGCACAGCGATGCCGAACTCGATTTTGCGTCAGTTCAAAGGGGAAATCCCGAAATACAACGGCGTGCACAGGAGGTGATCGATCGATGCTGCGCGCTCGGCGACGATAGCCCCATTGTTCTCATACACGATGTCGGTGCCGGTGGCCTTTCCAACGCGGTACCGGAATCCATCCATCACAGTAGGCTCGGGGGCCAAATTGAAATTCGGTCGGTACCGAATGATGAACCGGGCATGTCCCCCATGGAAATCTGGTGCAACGAAGCCCAGGAACGATACGTACTGCTCATCTCGCCGGATCGCCTTCAGCAGTTTGACCGGATCTGCAAGCGGGAACGCTGCCCCTACGCAGTCATCGGTGAAACGACCGGTGACGGCAAGCTGCATGTCAGTGACGCCCGCCTTGAGGCCCCTGTCGTGGACATGCCCGTTGACGTGCTGCTCGGCAAGCCACCGCGTCTGGCCCGCGAGATCCGGCATTATCATAGCGCCCCGGCAGCGCATGAGTACGGGGACGTCAGTATTACAAAGGCGACCTATAGCGTGTTGCGGTTGCCGGCCGTTGCGGACAAGACTTTTTTGATAACGATCGGAGATCGCACTGTCGGTGGTCTTGTCTCGCGCGATCAGATGGTCGGTCCCTGGCAGGTTCCCGTCAGTAACGTCGCGGTCACGGCAAGCTCCTATGATGATTATGCGGGGGAGGCGATGGCGATGGGTGAGCGCACTCCGCTGGCTGTTATCAACGCACCAGCATCCGGACGCATCGCTGTCGGGGAGGCCATTACGAACATCGTCGCGGCCAGCATCGGTAAGCTCGACCAGGTTCGCCTGTCCGCGAACTGGATGGCGGCTGCCGGGTTTGAGGACCAGGACGCGTCGCTGTTTGCGACAGTGCGGGCCGTGGGTGAAGAGTTCTGTCCCGCTCTCGGTATCGCGATCCCGGTTGGCAAGGATTCTTTGTCATTGAAAACGGACTGGCAGCAAAACGGCAGCAACAAAGCTGTTGTCGCACCGTTATCCCTGATCATTTCCGCTTTTGCACCCGTCGCGGACATTCGACGAACCCTCACGCCGCAAATTCGCACGGATGCCGGTGACACAACGCTGCTACTCATCGATCTCGGCGCGGGACGCAACCGGCTGGGCGGTTCGGCGTTTGCACAGATCCAGGGCGTAGTTGGTGGTGACTGTCCCGATGTAGAGGAACCTGATCTTCTGAAGCGATTCTTTGATGTCTTGCAGCGCCTGAATGAGCTGGGGCATGCCCTGGCCTATCACGACCGTTCCGATGGTGGTCTGATTGTTACTCTGATCGAGATGGCTTTTGCCGGCGGCTGCGGTCTGAAAATACAACCCGATACGCCGCATACAGACCCGGTCGCAATGCTGTTCAGTGAGGAACTCGGTGGCGTGTTGCAGGTCGCAAACAATGACCTGGACCCGGTGCTGACTGAACTCAACGATGCCGGTCTTGGCGATATCGTGCACGTACTGGGGTCGCCAGCCACAGACAAGCGCGTGCGTGTCATTCTGAATGATCAGTCGGTCGTGGATGAATCATTGACAGATCTTCGCCGCGCCTGGTCGGAAACCTCGTGGCAGATGCAACGGCTCCGTGACAACCCGGAATGTGCCGATCAAGAGTACGAGGGTCTGGGCGATAACGACAATCCGGGACTGCACGCAACGCTCACTTTTGACCCTGCCGAGGACATTGCAGCACCGTTGCTTGCAGTCGGGTCGCGGCCTGCCGTGGCGGTGCTGCGGGAACAGGGCGTCAACAGCCAGGTGGAAATTGCAGCAGCATTCAATCGTGCCGGATTTGAGGCTCACGACGTGCATATGAGCGACCTGCTCGAGGGGCGCAAATCGCTCAGCGACTACGTGGGACTGGTAGCCTGTGGCGGATTTTCCTATGGCGACGTGCTGGGTGCGGGCGAGGGCTGGGCCAAGTCAATTTTGTTCAATGCCCGGGCGTTGGACGAATTCAACGCGTTCTTCTCGCGAACCGACAACTTTACGCTCGGCGTGTGCAATGGATGCCAGATGCTGGCGGCGCTGAAGCAACTGATTCCGGGTGCCGAACACTGGCCACGCTTCGTACGCAACCGGTCCGAACAATTTGAGGCTCGTCTCAGTCTCGTTCGTCTGACGTCATCACCGTCACTGTTTTTTTCTGCTATGGATGGATCGGTTCTGCCGATCGCCGTGTCACACGGCGAAGGCCGCGCCGAATTTTCGGACCCCGGTGATCACAGTTTGTGTACAGAGGCCGGTCTGATTGCAGCTCAGTTTGTAGACAACTATGGCGATAGCGCCGCTCGTTACCCGTCCAACCCAAACGGCTCACCCGATGGTATTGCGGCCCTGACCAACATGGACGGCCGCGTGACAGTTATCATGCCTCACCCGGAAAGGGTCTTTCGCACAGTGCAGCATTCCTGGCATCCGGATGACTGGGGTGAAGACGGACCGTGGATGCGAATGTTCCGAAACGCTCGCCTGTGGCTGGGCTAGGAATAACGACGAAGACGCCCTTCGGGTACTACCTCGTTCAGCAGTAGCTTCTCTCTGGGCGCACGAAGAAAACATAATAGTGAAAAGTGAAAAGAAATGCCGGCGCCGTTAGGCGTAATTTTTCTAAGGCCTAGAGCCTTACATTCAAGGTCAATCATATGAATACGCGATATCGTGATGTTGAGCTCCATGCGCCCACCGGGCCTGATCTTTCGTGCAAAGGCTGGGTTCAGGAGGCAGCGCTCAGGATGCTGATGAACAACCTCGATCCGGATGTTGGCGAAAAACCAAAGGAGCTGATCGTATACGGTGGCATTGGACGGGCTGCGCGTAACTGGGAGTGTTTTGATGCGATAGTCAAGGCACTGAAGGATCTCGGCAACGACGAGACTCTGCTGATTCAGTCAGGCAAGCCCGTGGGCGTATTTGTGACCCATGAACAGGCACCCCGCATTTTGATCGCCAACTCCAACCTCGTTGGTAACTGGGCAAACTGGGATCACTTTTTCGAGCTCGACAAGAAAGGGCTCATGATGTTCGGGCAGATGACTGCCGGTTCGTGGATGTATATTGGTTCTCAGGGCATCGTTCAGGGCACCTATGAGACCTTCGCTGCAGCTGTTCGACAACATTACGATGGTAACGCGGGCGGAAAATGGCTTTTGACTGGTGGACTAGGCGGCATGGGTGGAGCTCAGCCGCTGGCCGCGGTATTTGCAGGCCTGTCTTGCCTTGCCGTAGAGGTTGATGCATCACGAATCGATAAGCGTTTAGCCTCCGGCTATCTCGATAAAAGCACCGACAGCCTGGAGGATGCACTGCGGATCATTCAGGAAGCCGGCAAACGGGGTGAAGCTGTATCTGTTGGCCTGTTAGCCAATGCGGCAGATGTTTTTCCGGCAATTCTTGAAGGTGATTTACTGCCCGACATGGTTACCGATCAGACTTCGGCCCACGATCCGCTAAACGGTTACATACCGTCCGGCTTTTCTCTCGATCAGGCTGCACAATTGCGCGACTCAGATCCGGACAAGTATGTGCAGCTTTCCAAAGCATCCATGGCGCGACAAGTGCGGGCTATGCTCGGGTTTCACAGCAAGGGCATAGCTACGTTTGACTACGGTAACAATATCCGCGCCATGGCGCAGGATGCCGGGGTGGAAAACGCATTTGACATCAAGGGATTTGTTCCACTGTATATCCGACCGCTCTTCTGCGAAGGTATCGGGCCGTTTCGCTGGGCAGCGATTTCGGGAAATCCGGAGGATATTTACCGCACGGACAAAAAAGCAAAAGAAATATTTCCCGATAAGCTTGCGCTGCATCGTTGGCTCGACCAGGCGCGGGAACGCATACCGTTTCAGGGGCTGCCCTGCCGGATTTGTTGGCTTGGTTACAAAGAGCGCCACAAACTCGGGCTGGCGTTTAACGAGATGGTTCGAAGTGGTGAGCTGGACGGCCCGATCGTGATCGGTCGCGATCACCTTGATGCCGGATCCGTTGCTTCACCAAATCGGGAGACCGAGGGCATGCTGGATGGATCGGATGCGGTTGCTGACTGGCCGGTCCTCAACGCGTTATTGAACACAGCTAGCGGTGCGTCATGGGTGAGCTATCATCATGGCGGTGGTGTCGGTATGGGATATTCCCTGCATGCGGGCGTGGTTATTGTCGCTGACGGCAGTGGCAGGGCCGAAGCGGCACTGGAGCGCGTGCTGATCAATGATCCGGGCACGGGTGTCATGCGGCATGCCGATGCCGGCTACGACAAGGCAAAAAAAGTAGCCCGCCAGCGTGGTTTGAAGTTGCCGATGATTGGCTAAAACGGCCGGTCGGATCTCAGGTCTGGGCCAGATCGCCGACCGGCTCGACTTCTTCCACGAAAAATTTTCGCATCAGCATGGATTGCTGCAGTTTACCCTTGCGCACATAGGTCTGGTACAGCATGTCTTTTACGATTTCCAGCAGGACCCCGGCAATTGCCGTGTCAACAGTTGGAGGATTTCGATGACGAACGTCATCGAGGTCGAAAAGAACCCTTTGTACGGCACTGAACGTTTGATCGTCGATCTCGGCCAGGTCCTGGATCTCGTTGAGTTCGTCAAATATTTTCAACTTCCGGACTTCACCCACGTCAGCAAAAACAGTTCGTGCAGTCCGACGACACATCGAGGCAAATGCGTTGAAGCATGATGCGCTGTAGCAGATCAAAGCCTCACGAAACAGGGTTTCGATCTCTTCCGGCAGATAGGTGAATTCGAAAGTTTCTTTGGCACGCTCAATCTGCGTGTAGTTGGGGCTGAACTCGATCAGGTCGCTGCCGTAAGAGCGAACCGGAAACCGCAGAAACACGGGCGAATTACAGGAATCGCACCGGTACACGATACCGACCTGCTTTGGTTTGAAGCGCATCAGGTCGTCGAATTTTGGCGCCGCCATCAGGCTCAAATGCGACAAGACCTGGCAGTGCGGGCACTCCATGGCAAAGTGCTGGTCGAACTTGTGTTTCAGCCTGTTCTCGCGATCGAGATGCATCGATGCTTCGGATGACGGGGGAATTGCCAGTGGTGCCCGTCAGTCGCTCATATTTATTGTTAGGCCTGCCGGTGCCGTGCAGGTTCGATTCAGTCTACCGTAATGCGGTGTAGGCAGCACGCCGCGTCGGGATACTCTTTGATTAAGTTAAATAGATACGCCGCGTTTCCGGACCGGGTCAGTCGGTCGTACTCCGTGTTGGCCGGTGGACAAGTTCGCCGCCGCAGTTTGGACACCGTTGTTCCAGACTTGCCGCGCACGCGGTGCAGAAAGTACATTCGTAACTGCAGATGTAGGCGGTCTTGTCCGACAGCAGATTGGCGTTGCATCGATCGCAGCCGGCCTTCATTTCCAATGCCATCTCACTACTTCCAACCATCGACAGCCACGCGGGCGGCTTCGTTGACCGGTCGGGCAACCAGACCCGACTGGGTGACTGAAATCCGGTATCGGGCACCATCGGACATCGGTACATAGGCGGCACTGCCGTACTGTGCATCGACCACTGACAGCCAGGAGGGCAACTGGTTCGATACTTGCCAGAAATCAACCCCGGGGTTCTGTGCCAGCGAATAGACTGTCCGCGCTTCCGTGTTTTCTCGGTCGACGTCCGCGTATCGACCACTCAGGCGCTCCAGGCGGAATCGAGTGTCCAGTCCGAGCAACACACCAACACCGTGCCACTTGACGATCCGGGCGTCGATCTGCCATTCGTCGCCCTGGATTTCAAAAGAACGGCTACCGTCCTTGTCAAGGCGTTCGAGGACTGCTACGAAACGTGCCGGGCTAACAGAACGGAATGCAATTTCCGCGACGTCTTGTTCGTGGGTCAGCCGGGAGTACGTGTGCAGATTAGCCGCGAGTCCTGTCAGTACCAGGGCCGACACTAGCAGCAGGAGGCCGGACAAACCATTGCGCACCGCAGCTCCCCAGCGTCGTCGCCGAAATCGCAATATCGCAATCAGCAGCAGCACGACCGCCGCTCCCAGAAGTATCAATAATGCTGTCTGCACATCAGTGTCCTGATTCACGCACTGTTGTCCGGCGATAATTGCCCCTCATCGACGACGGATTCATGCCCGGGCAGGAGCGAACTGATGGCGCCTTTATCTATCAGTGTGCTGATTGCGGCTATATCGTGATCCAGTCTGTGGTCGCTTGCATCGTAAGCGACATGTTTCCTGACAAAATCATAAACACGTTCGAGTTCGTCGCTGGTTCGCAGCGGGCGTTGCTGATCAATTGCCCGTGACGCAGCAAGCAGTTCGATTGCCAGGATCCGACTCACGTTGCGAACAATATCCAGCAGTTTCACTCCGGCCCAGATAGCCATGCTGACGTGATCTTCCTGGCCAGCACTGGTTGGGATGCTGTCTACTGATGCCGGGTGCGACAAAGTCTTGTTTTCGGATGCCAGTGCTGCGGCGGTCACATGCGCGATCATAAAACCGGACTCAAGTCCGGGGTCGTTGCTTAGGAACATGTTCAGATTGGGATTGACGCGCCGCACGAGAAGATCGATCCGACGTTCCGCAATGTTGCCGATTTCCGATACGGCGACGGCAAGAAAGTCACTTACGAACGCGATCGGCTCTGCATGGAAGTTGCCGCCCGATATGACGTCATCACCGAATACCAGTGGATTATCCGTGACGGCATTGCATTCATGTCCCAACACCGCGGCTGCATGCCGGAGTGTATCGTAAGCCGCGCCAAGTACCTGGGGCATACAACGGACCGCATAGGGATCCTGCACCCGGTCACAGTTTTCATGACTGCGGTTGATTTCGCTGGCTTTCAGAATGCTGCTGAACTGGCGTCCGATCGCTTGCTGGCCGTGCATTCGTCGAACCGCCTGGACACGATTGTCGAACGGGCGATGACTGCCGGCCAGTCCTTCCACTGTCAGTGCGCCGGCAACCACGGACGACTGCAGAAGACAATCAGCCCGAAACAAGCCCTCCAGGCTCAGTGCCGTGCTGACCTGCGTTCCGTTGAGTAGTGCCAGGCCTTCTTTGGCCCTCAGGCGGATCGGATCACATCCGGCGGCCGTGCATACCTCGGCCTCCCGCAGCAGGCGACCCTGATGCCGTGCCTCGCCTTCACCGATGAGCGCCAGTGCGATGTGAGCGAGGGGTGCCAGATCGCCCGATGCGCCGACCGAACCGCGGGACGGAACAACGGGCAGGACATCGTTGTTGAGCAGGCAAAGCAGGGCGTCGACAAGTTCCGGCCGGACGCCGGAATAACCGGCGGCCAGACTGTTGGCCTTCAATAGCAGGACTCGCCGGACGATCTGGTCGGCGAGTGGCTCGCCGATTCCACAGACATGCGAGCGCACAAGGTTGTACTGTAAATCGACCACCTGCTCGGGTGATATTCTCCGGTTGGCGAAGGCGCCAAAACCCGTGTTGACGCCGTAACAGACGTCACCTTGAGCGACAACCCTGGCGAGTGTTTCTGTGCTGCGAATCATTGCTTCCCGGGCACCGCCGTCGACGCTGACTTGCGGCCGTGTCGAATCGAAATCGCGTATTTCCGACAGTTTGAGATCAGAGCCGGTTAACAGCAGCTTGTGATCGCTCATATTTTTTGTCCATGGTGGTACACGGCGTCCGGCTTGAGGCCGCCCAGTTGATACACCAGAAAATCAGGAGACGGTAGGGACCAGAGTGAGAAGTCTGCCTGTTTGCCGGGTTCCAGGCTACCGACTTTACTTTGCTTACCGAGCGCACGGGCGGCATTCAGTGTAACGCCAAGTAGCACTTCTTCAGCAGTCAGGCCAAACAGCAAGGCTCCCATGTGCATCACCGTGAGCAAACTCGCGAGTGGCGAAGAACCGGGGTTGAGATCCGTTGCAATCGCAATACTCACATCGTGTTTTCGCAACAGTTCGACCGGCGGCAGGCGGGTTTCACGCAAGAAATAGTACGCACCCGGCAACAGTACTGCGACTGTACCCGCTGCGGCCATTGACGCAACGTCGCGATCGTCTGCGTACTCCAGGTGATCACAGGAGATTGCGCCGAGACTGGCAGCGAGGCCAGTACCTCCCAGATGTGACAGCTGCTCGGTATGTGCACGCAGCTGCAAACCGGCCGCATCGGCAGTTTTGAACAGACTGGTCAGATCATCGAGATCAAATGCGATTCTTTCCACGAAAATGTCTACGGACTCAGCAAGACGATCCCGGACAATGTCGGGCAACATTTTGTCCATCACGGCCTTGAGATAGTCGTATTTGTCGATTCCGGCCGGAACCGAATGGGCTCCGAGGAAAGTTGCGGAGACATTCATCTTGATGTGATCAGAGATGGCTCGAATCGCGCGCAGCATTTTGAGCTCGGTCTTATGCTCAAGACCGTAGCCGCTTTTGATTTCGATGGTAGTCACGCCCTCCGATTGCAGGGCCTGCAATCTTGGCAATGTCTCTCGTATGAGCTGGCTTGTCGATGCTGCGCGAACGGCCTTTACAGTCGACATGATGCCGCCGCCGGACCGCGCAATCTCTTCATAGCTCACGCCGTCGAGTTTCCTATTGTGGTCCGCCAGCCGGTCGCCCGCGTACAAAGCATGCGTGTGGCAATCGATAAATCCGGGCATGACAATGCGATTCCCGGCGTCGACAGTTTCACGGCTCGGACCCTCCGAGCCCAACGCTACGATCCGGCCATTTTCCACGGCCAGAGAAGTCTCGTCGGCCGGGCCGGTGTCTCCAGCCATGGGGTACAATCTGGCGTTCTTTATCAGCAGGTCGTACAAACTCTTACAGCCCGTCTTGTTGCGAGTCCCGACAGGGTATGCCGAGATCGCTCAGTTTTGAATATGTGTTGACGCCTCAGGGGATCGAGCCAGGCCGACGCCTGCTCGTTGATGACAGCGGCGTGATTACTGCGATTGAGCATGCGCCGGACGGGCCGTTTGACGGGTATCTTGCGCTCCCCGGCATGCCGAATGCGCACAGCCATAGTTTTCAGCGGGTACTGCGCGGTTTTGGCGAAAGGCAGTCGATGGTCGGCAGCTTCAGGAGCTGGCGTGAAACCATGTACCGGTTTGCAAATCACATCACGCCGGACGACCTTTATGTAATCTCACGGCTGGCATTCGCGGAGATGCTGCGCGGTGGTTTTACTATGGTCGCTGAGTTTCATTACCTGCATCATGGTATTGACGGCCAGCGCGGGGCGGAAATGGCTGAGGCGCTGGTTCGCGCCGCAGCATCGACCGGAATACGTTTACTATTGTTGCCGGTTTTTTATCAGCACGGCGGGATCGATTCCAAGGGTCGTTATCTCGATCCGGAGGCAGGGCAGAAGAGATTTATCTTCGACACGATCGAAGACTATCTGCGATTGCTCGAATGTTTTCGCGATATCGCTTGCGGCGTTGCACCGCACTCAATTCGGGCTGTATCTCCTGCGGTGCTTCCTGAGTTGGTCAACGGCGCGCGGGGTATCCTGGGTGACAAGTGTCCAATACACATTCACATTGCGGAACAAGCCTCTGAAGTGCGTGACAGCCTTCTGGCTCATCAGAACACGCCCATCGATGTCCTGATGAACCATGTCGAACTCGACCCGACGTGGAATCTCGTGCATGCAACACATGCCTCTGAAACGGAACTTCAACGTGTTGCTAAGGCCGGCGCGAATGTCGTTCTGTGCCCGCTGACGGAAGCGTACCTGGGCGATGGCATTTTTCCTGCCGGCGATTTTCTCGAGCAGGGCGGACGCATCGCGATCGGTACCGATAGCAATGTTCGTATCGATTCTGTGGAGGAGCTGCGACTATTGGAATACGGCCAGCGACTCGTATCTCACAAGCGCCCGATACTGGCCGGACCTGAAGGGCTGGGTATGCGCCTGTGGCGGGAAGCTGCAAGCGTCGGTGCCAGGGCGTCGGGAATCAATACCGGTCTTGTAGAGAGGGGGCAGATGGCCGATCTGGTCGTATTGCCGGAGACGGAGCCGATCGCAGCGTTGGCCGACAAAACGCATTACCTCGATGCGTTGATTACCGGTGGCAGTGCGAGACGTATCTCTGACGTATACGTCGCGGGGCGGCGGCTGATCAGTAATGGCGCCTTCGCCGGTGTCGGCGCACTACGCCGTGAGTTCACAAACGTGCTGATACGTCTGGCCGATGAAGTCTGATGCTGAATTGCCCCCGGCCGCGTATTCCTACCGGGAGCCGTGTAGCCGTGAAGTCGCGTTGGTGGTAAGCGCGCCTCATGTCGGAACCTACGTTCCACCGGCGATTGCAGCAGCTTTTGCCGACCGAAAAATGGACTCGTTGCCGATGACTGACTGGCATGTTCACCGACTGTACGATTTCGTCCCGGAGCTCGGGGGGCATTTTGTTCACGCCACGGTCAGTCGCCTCGTCATTGATCTCAACCGCCCACCGGATTCACGCCCGCTGTATTCCGGACGGTTCGAAACCGGACTTGTAGCGACGAGAACCTTTCAGGGGGAGAAGATTTTTGCGACGCCGCCCGACGCCGCGGATGTAGAGTCGAGGAAAAAACGTTACTACGATCCGTATCACCACAAACTGAAGTCACTTATCGATGATGTCCGTGCCCGGTTCGGTTTTGTGATTCTGCTGGATGCGCACAGTGTCGCATCACACAAAAGTCTAGTTCATGGCAGGCTCGATAAGGACATCTACCTTGGCAATCGTGACGGACAGGCCTCCGGTGCACTTGTCTTCGATTTTCTCAAAAGGCGATTCGAAAGCAACGGACTGCAGGTTGCGGCTAATGATCCGTACAAGGGAGGTTACATCACACATCATTACGGCAACGCAGCGGATGTCCAGGCGGTACAGATTGAAATGTGTCAGCGGGTTTACATGAGCGAGGCGCACCCGGACCGAACAGACGACACTCGATTCGGAGAAGTATCAGCGATGCTGCGTGGTGTGATCGGCGATGTCCTGGCAGAGATCAGTAAAACTGAACTCAATCAAGACCTTCGTCAGTCCTGATTATTCGGTTTGACGAATCTGAGCGTCATCCGGTCGCTTTCGCCGATTGCCATGTACCGCTCGCTGTCGTCGTCACCGAGACTCAGAGTCGGCGGCAGTGTCCATACGCCCCTCGAATAATCCTTGACGTCTTTCGGGTTAGCGTTGATCTCGGAACGATCCTCGAGAACAAAACCAGCGCCTTCGGCCAGTGCAATGATATAGCCCTCCGGAACGTAGCCGGCTTCCGCGCTTGTCTCCGGATCGGCGTCCGCAAAACCCCGGTGTTGAACGAGGCCCAGAATTCCTCCGGGCTTCAACACCGCGAACATCCCGGCAAAAACCGTGTCCGCTATTTCGTGATTGACCCAGTTGTGGGAGTTACGGAACGTCACAACCATATCGGCGGAATCCGGTGGGCCGAGTCGGGTCCGCTTCGGCGGCTCATACAACACCACTTCAACGGCATTGTAAATCTGCGGGTCGGCGGCCATTCGCCGGCGGAGAGCCTGATATTCGCGGGGCCGATAATCCGGCGGCGCTTCGCTGAATGTGGCGACGATCAGTTTGCCGTCCGTCCGTAGCACCGGCGCCAGGACCGACGTATACCAGCCGCTGCCTGGCCAGATCTCGATCACGCTCATGTCGGCCTCGAGCCCGAAAAACTCCAGCGTCGCCACCGGATGGCGATAACGATCCCGTGCCCGCTCATCGTCGTCCCGATGATCACCGGCGACCGCGTCGGCAAATTCGTTTCCAGGTTCACTGCCGGCGGTATCCGACGATACCGGCCCGGCTGCTAACCACGGGAGCAGAAGACTGCCAAGTGTTACAATTGCGCGTCTCGAGCCTAACATCGGGCTTGCCTCCCACTTGCCGGAACCCACTGGCTGCACTATAGCAGCCTGGCCGCGGGAGTGGAGTTGAATAAGCGGCTAGCGGGTGACAGATTGGCGCAGCATGACTTGCTGCGCAACTTGGAACTCGGAATACAGGACATAAGATTCATCCATGCAGTGGAAAACATTTCCCATCAGGCTCGAACGCAGCGAGTACGTCACGCCGCATATACTCCACCTTGCGTTTCAGCGCGATGGCGGTGATACATTTGACTTTGCTGCCGGTCAGTTCATAAATATACACTTTGATGTAGACGGCGAACCGACACACCGCAGCTACAGCGTTGCCAACTCGCCGGGATCCGGGGGGCTGATCGAAATTGCCGTGTCTCCTGTGAAGGGTGGCCTCGCAACGGATCTTCTGTTCAACCTGGAACCGGGCAAAGGAATCTTCGCGAGCGGACCCTATGGACGGTTTATTCTCCGTGATGATGAGCCGTGTCGATACATACTGGCTGGAACCGGAACCGGGATCACGCCATTCCGTGCGATGTTGCCGGAAATAAAAAATAGAATCGACAGGGGTTTCGAATTCGATATGTTGGTCGGTGTCTGGAGCCGCGAAGAACTGCTCTATGGCGATGAGTTTCTGACGCTTGCGCGCGAGACCGACCGCTTCAGATTTTATGCCTGTTACAGCCGCGAAACTCCGGAAGATAGGGCGGCCTATGAGCGACCAGGTTACGTGCAGAAACAATACGAGCACCTGAATCTGAATCCCGGGTCAGACATCGTTTACCTGTGCGGCAACCCGAACATGATCGATGAATCCATGGTGATGCTGAAGGAAGCGGGTTTCGAGACGCGGCAGTTACGGCGTGAAAAATATCTGCCGGCAAAGCACTAATTTGAGTTTATAACCTGTAGCTTATTGTCCATAGACACTTTGTCTCTTGTATGCAGCGACACGAAGAACAAATAGCGCCGGACGCGCCAGGTTTGGCGCAATATTCGCATCATACGAATAATATCAGCAGCCTGCAGACTACGGCCTGATGTCAGCATGAAATCCGTATGCGTGGTTGCCGGTGCCGAAGTGGCTCGTTACGGTTTTCCGGGCGGTCACCCGTTTGGACCGGATCGCCATGATGTCTTCCTTGCCGAACTCGATGTCGAAAGGCTGACCGATGCCGTGTCATTTGTAGCCGCCCGCCCGGCATCACTCGATGAGCTTGCAAGTTTTCACACGTTGTCGTATCTGAAATTCGTCAATAGTAAATCGACCACTGGGGACGGTTACCTCGATGGCGGCGACACGCCTGCATTTGTTGGCGTCTACGAGGCCAGCGCAGCGGTAGTCGGGGGCACTCTGGTAGCACTGGAAGCGATTGCCACGGGTGCATCAAAACGTGCGTTTGTGCCGATTGGCGGTCTGCACCATGCGACCCGTGATCGCGCAGCCGGGTTTTGCGTGTTCAATGACTGTGGCGTTGCGATTGAATGTCTGCGAAGAAAGTTCGGAATCGAGAGGGTGGCGTATGTTGACATTGACGCTCATCACGGCGACGGCGTGTTTTATTCTTTTGAAGATGATCCCGGTCTTGTTTTCGCCGACATTCACGAAGACGGTCGATATCTTTACCCCGGCACCGGCTTACCGGAGGAGGTTGGCACCGGGGCGGCGAAAGGTACCAAACTGAACATTCCGTTGTTGCCGGGTGCGGGAGATGCCGATTTTCTGTCTGCCTGGGAGAGAGTGGAAGATCACATTCAGCAACTGCGACCGGAATTCATTTTGTTTCAATGCGGGGCCGACAGCCTCGCTGGCGATCCCCTGGCGCATCTGTCCTATACGGAAGAAGCGCACGCGCATGCAGCCCGCCGACTATGTCAGCTAGCCGATGACCTTTGCGAGGGACGTCTGCTGGCAATGGGTGGTGGCGGATACAATCGACGCAACCTGGCCCGGGCATGGACTCGTGTCGTTGGCGCGCTGGCCCACACCTGAAGCGGTCGCCCAATACACATAGCCTTGGGCTACAATGCCCGCTTTCGCCAGGCACCTTTAAAGAGAGGCAATATGTTCAGTTCGGCATCCACGATCGCCGGATTCGATGATGAACTGGATCGTGCACTCAAAGACGAGCACCGTCGTCAGGAACAACATCTCGAGCTGATCGCTTCGGAAAACTATACGAGCCCACGGGTACTCGAGGCGCAGGGTTCGGTGCTGACCAACAAATATGCTGAGGGATATCCGGGTCGGCGCTACTACGGTGGCTGTGAATTCGTGGATGTCGCTGAAGAGCTGGCGATCGAAAGAGCAAAGACTTTGTTTGGTGCGGCGTATGCAAACGTCCAGCCGCATTCCGGTACCCAGGCAAACATCGCCGCGTACATGGCGATACTCGATCCGGGTGACACGATGCTGGGCATGAGTCTGGCCGATGGCGGACATCTGACGCACGGCGCCAAGGTGAATTTTTCGGGCCGGGTCTACCATGCGCTGCAATACGGGATCGATACGACCACCGGTGAAATAGACTACGAGCAGGTCGAACAACTGGCAGAAGAGCATCGGCCGAAACTGATTGTCGCCGGTTTTTCAGCATATTCGCGTGTGGTCGACTGGCAGCGCTTTCGCCGGATCGCGGATTCCGTCGACGCCATGCTGATGGTGGATATGGCCCATGTCGCCGGTCTGGTGGCAGCAGATCAATACCCGAACCCGGTTCCGATCGCGGATGTTACAACAACGACGACACACAAAACGCTGCGGGGCCCTCGTGGTGGAATGATACTCGCCGGGGAGAATGAGGAACTTACACGGCGGCTCAATTCGTTGGTGTTTCCGGGGACGCAGGGCGGGCCGCTGATGCACACGGTTGCTGCCAAAGCGGTGGCATTAAAGGAGGCGATGCAGCCTGATTTTGTCGAGTATCAGAAGCAGGTACTGGTAAATGCACGGCTGATGGCCCGGATACTCATGGATCGCGGTTACAAGATCGTCTCAGGGGGGACCGACAATCATCTGTTCCTGGTCGACCTTATTGACAAAAATATTACCGGCAAGGAAGCAGATGCTGCGCTCGGACGCGCATACATCACAGTTAACAAAAACGCAGTTCCCAACGATCCTCGGTCTCCATTTGTCACTAGCGGTTTGCGTATAGGCACGCCTGCTGTGACCACGCGCGGGCTGAGGGAACAAGAGATCGGCGATCTGACGGGCTGGATTGCCGACATCCTGGATGACATCGAAAACGAGAACATGATTGATATGCTCAGAGAGCAGGTGCTCGATCTTTGTTCCCGTTTTCCGGTTTATGCGTGACACGCCGACCGGCTGAGATCGTCGGACCCGCCGATGCACTGTCCCTTCTGCGATAACGAGGAAACCAGGGTCATCGACTCCCGGCTCGCCGGAGAGGGGCGCCTGGTTCGCCGGCGACGCGAGTGTCTCGGCTGCGCCGAACGATTTACGACTTATGAAACACCAGAACTTGTGTTGCCAAACGTAGTCAAGCGGGACAAAACCCGGGTACCGTTTGACGAGGGTAAGTTGCGTAAAGGAATTACGCGGGCAACCGAGAAGCGGCCGGTTGACAGCGATGATGTGGAGGCGGGTGTCCAGCGTATCATTCACCAGTTGCGAGCCAGCGGCGAACGGGACATAGACTCCAGTGCAATCGGCGAATTGGTGATGAATGAACTGAGAATGCTTGATCAGGTCGCCTACGTGCGTTTTGCATCGGTATACCGGAGCTTTAAGGATGTGGACGCGTTTCGGGAAGAAATTGAACGTCTGAAACGGGCTGTGGACCCCGGCGACGCGCTCAATCAGCTATCGCTGTTACCCGATGACAAGAGTCGGGACAAATGAGATGGCGGAAAGCGTCGATTACAGATTTATGTCCCGCGCGCTCGAACTTGCACGGTATGGTCTGGAAACTACCGACCCCAATCCACGAGTCGGCTGCGTAATCGTCAATGAAGGCCGTATTGTCGGCGAAGGCTGGCACCGCCGTGTTGGTGAAGCCCACGCGGAAGTGCTGGCGTTGGCGGCGGCGGGCGAGTCGGCACGTGGGGCCACGGCATACGTAACTCTCGAACCGTGCTGTCATCAGGGTCGCACGCCGCCGTGTACCGGCGCACTGATCGAAGCTGGATTGAATCGTGTCGTATGTGCCTTTGCTGATCCTGATCCGAGGGTTAGCGGCAAGGGAATCGAAACACTGACCGCAGCGGGGATCAAAGTGAGTACCGGCGTATTGTCGGCAACTGCCGAAGCGCTGAACGTCGGTTACTGCTCCAGACACCGACGCGGACGGCCCTTTGTCAGATTGAAATTGGGCACAACGCTGGACGGTCGTATTGCCATGCGTAGTGGCGAAAGCCGCTGGATTACTTCGAAACAAGCCCGCGCTGATGTTCACCGCCTGCGGGCTCGCAGTTCGGCGATTCTGACCGGCTCGGGGACGGTTCTCGCCGATGATCCGCTGCTGACAGTTCGATCCGGTAACGATTGCAACGAATTGCGACAGCCGCTGCGTGTGGTTCTCGATTCGACGCTGCGACTACCGTCAACGGCAAGGTTGATCGCACAGGACGGCGCTACGTTAATACTGACGACGAGTGACGACCCGGCTGCAGCCCGGTCTCTGGAGGCTGCGGGAGCTGAAGTCATGCAAATAGAGCGCGCCAGGGAGGGTGTCGACCTGAGAGGCGTTGTGGCGGAGCTGGCTCGCCGTCAGATCAACGAGGTACTCGTGGAAGCAGGGCCCCGGCTTGGCGGAAGTCTCGTGAACGCCGGACTAGTGGATGAGCTGGTGATTTACCTGGCACCGAGTCTTATCGGAACCGGTGGTCGTGGCATGCTTGACCTGCCCGGGCTGACCCAGCTCGTTAAAAGGCCGCAGCTCAGACTAACGGATATTCGTCGCATCGGGCCCGACGTCCGAATTACCGCTCAGCCCGTTTTGGAGACCGACTGATGTTTACCGGCATTGTCATTGATACGGGACAGATTTCCGCCAACCGCGAAACCGGCGGTGACCGGCACCTGGAAATCGTACCCGGTAAGCTGGCGACACCGGATATGGCAGCGGGTGTGAGTGTCGCCGTAAACGGTGTTTGCCTGACGGTAACCGAAACAACGGACAAGTTTTTCGGTTGTGACGTCTCGCGGGAAACACTTGAGCTGACGACACTGGGACGACTAACCGTCGGGACCAGGGTTAACCTCGAACCGGCACTGAAAGCAGGGGACGAGCTGGGCGGTCACCTGGTTACAGGTCACGTGGATGCGACCGGCACGATCATCCGCCGCTGGGCGGATGGGCGCTCTTGCCGCCTGACTATCCGGGTACCCGAGCGTCTGACGCCGTACATCGCCCGCAAGGGATCGATAGCAGTGGACGGAGTCAGCCTTACGGTCAACGATATCCGCAGTACACAATTTGGCGTTAACATTGTCCCGCACACTCTGGAGGCAACCATACTCGACGGCTACCGACAGGGGACCACCGTCAATCTCGAGGTTGATCTCGTGGCCCGGTATGTCGAGCATTGGGTCAGATCTGGTAATGGCGGGGAAGAGCAACCGCCGTCTGCGACTGATTGAGAGGTACTGACGTGGCGAATTCAACCCGTGTTCACGATATCACCAATCGCACGGGACTCGATACCATCGATGACATTGTAGCTGACCTTCGTGCCGGCAGAATGATCATCATGATGGATGACGAATCCCGCGAAAACGAGGGAGACCTCATCATGGCTGCCGCTTACGTCCGACCGGAGGACGTAAATTTTATGGCACAGTACGGTCGCGGCCTTATCTGTCTGACTTTGACGCGCGAACGCTGCCGTCAGCTGCAGCTTCCATTGATGGTCAGAGAGACTGATCGTCTGCAGTCGACCAATTTCACTGTGTCTATAGAGGCTGCCGAGGGTATCACCACTGGCATATCGGCCCACGACCGGGCGCATACGATAAAGACGGCTGTAGCAGCGAACGCGGCGCCGGAGGATCTGCGACAGCCGGGTCACATTTTTCCGCTGATGGCACAACCGGGTGGCGTGCTTACCAGAGCGGGTCACACCGAGGCGGGTTGTGATCTCGCTCGCCTGGCAGAACTGGAGGCGGCCGCCGTAATCGTGGAAATATTGAATGCAGACGGCACCATGGCGCGACGGCCGGAGCTCGAGATTTTTGCGCGCCGACATAAGCTGAAAATCGGTACGATCGCTGACCTGATCGAATATCGTTTGGGCAAAGAAGTGTCTGTCGAGCGCGTAGCAGAACGTGTAATTACAAACGAATTCGGTGAATTTCGTCTGATCTGCTATGAAGACCATGTGCACCGTCAGGTGCACCTGGCACTGGTTCGCGGTGATCTGACGACGGGCCAACCCGCTCTGGTGCGTGTACACGTGCAGGATACGCTCCGCGATATTGTCGGCGTAACCAGCGAACGTTTAGGCTGGCCGCTGAGAGACGCCATGTCACGTGTCGCCCAAGAGGACAACAGCGTGTGTATCATTCTTCAGTCCGAGCAGGACCCGCGAGAGTTGTTGACGACTATCGATTCCCTAACGAGCGCGGATAGTGAGGACCAGAGCACGACCAAATCGTCGGTGATCAGAACCTTCGGGATCGGCGCACAGATCCTGAGAGACCTTGGCGTCACCCGCATGCGGGTTTTGAGTGCGCCGAAACAGATGCATGGAATTTCGGGTTTCGGTCTGGAGATTGTTGAGTATGTGGATGGTGAATAGGCGAACAGGCAGGATCCGATGACTGTAATCAAGACCGTCAGTGGCGAACTTGACGCCAGTGACCTGCGAGTTGTGATCGTGGCGGCCCGGTTTAACGATAGCATCGTGCAGCAACTGATCGAGGGCGCCGAAGATACTCTACGTCACCATGGTGCCAGTGAAAAAGACTTGGTTCTGGTACGTGTTCCGGGTGCATTCGAGTTGCCACTTGCCGTTCGCACTATCGCGCGTTCGCGCCGTTACGATGCCGTGATCGCACTTGCGGTGGTTATTCGTGGCGAAACACCGCATTTCGAATACGTGGCGGGCGAATGCAGTAGCGGACTTGCGTCCATCGCGCTGTCTGAGGACGTTCCGGTTGCTTTTGGAGTGCTGACCTGTGATACGGCGAAGCAGGCGCAGGACCGGGCCGGCGGCAAAGTCGGAAACAAAGGGGTTGAGGCGGCAAGTGCGGCAATCGAGATGGTCAACCTGTTACGGAAACTGGACAATAGCTCGTGACCAAAATTCAGAGTTCCGGTGCGCGCAGTCTTGCACGGCGCTTGGCGATGCAAGCGCTCTATCAGCATCTGTTGACGGGCTACGGCGGCGATGAACTACTTCGGCAGTTTGCTGAGGCGGATGACTATGCCAATGCCGATACAGTTATGCTGCAATCTTTGATCGAAGGTGTGGTTTCTGCGCGGGAGTCGCTGGATGCCCGGATCGGGCGATATGCGGACCGACCACTCGAACAACTGGATCCGGTCGAACATGCAATCCTCTGGATCGGGATTTACGAATTCGAATATTGCATTGACACACCCTACAAAGTCGTCATTGATGAAGCCGTTCGTTTAAGTCGGAGATTTGGGGCGGAGGGCAGTTATAAGTATGTTAATGCGCTGCTCGACTCCGCGGCGTCCGAAATGCGCGTAAAAGAGCGTCTTGCTGCATCATCGTGAAGAGTCCTGAGCCTGCTGCCGGCAGTTTGCGGCAGGCAGTACATCTGTGATTACCGGCGAATCAGACATCATTGAACGGTATTTTGCCGCTCATGCGCTCACACGCGGAGATATCGACGTGGGTATCGGTGATGATGGTGCTGTCGTCCGCGTTCCTTCCGACCGGCGACTGGTTGTCGCTACGGATACCATAATATCCGGCGTGCACTTTGCAGCGGATGCGGCGCCCGCCGATATCGGATATCGGGTGCTGGCGGTCAATCTGAGTGATCTGGCCGCGATGGGCGCGGAGCCGGCATGGGCTGTGCTGGCGCTGAGTCTTCCTGCCGTGGAGGAACAGTGGCTCAAGGAATTCGCCCGCGGTTTTAGCGGATTGGCACGGTCGGCCGGCGTGGCGCTGATCGGCGGTGATCTGACACGCGGTGAGCTGGCTGCGACTGTCACGATCCACGGGTTTGTGCCCGTCGATCGTCATCTGAGCCGGGGCGGCGCTGCTCACGGTGATGTCGTTTATGTTACCGGAACACCCGGCGCCGCCGCGGCTGGTTTGAAACTTCGCCAGGCCACCGACCTCGTCGTTCCGGATGTAAAATCTGAATCTCTGTCAGTAGCCTTGCTGCGTCCCGAGCCCCGAATCGCGGCCGGACGCTCGCTGTTGTCAATCGCGAGTGCAGCAATCGATATTTCAGACGGTTTGCTGATCGACGTGGCACGCTTGGCTAGCGCCAGCCAGGTTGCCGTACGGATTGAACCGGAAGCGCTCCCGTTGGCATCTGCGGCCGCGGAGATTTTTGGGCAGTCGGAAGCGATGCGGTTGGCCCTGGAAGGCGGTGATGACTATGAACTCTGCTTTACCATAGCGGCCGCAGCTTCGTCGGTGCTGGCGCGGGCCAGCCGTACCTGGGACTGCCGTTGTACCCGGATCGGCCAGATAGAAAAGGGCAGCGGTGTCTATTTGGGATCTGACAGGGAAGCTGGACCTGTTCGAGTATCCGGACATGACCACTTTGCGGCCGGACGGTCTGAATGACCCCTGTATCGCCCGGGCAAGTAATCAGGGATCCGGTCCACCTGCTCGCGTTCGGACTTGGTGTTGGATTGTCTCCGGTTGCACCGGGCACAATCGGCACATTGTTCGCAGTCGGAATCGATTTGCTCCTGCGACCGACCGGACTTGCAGTAAGGATCGGGGTCGTTGTGGTCCTGTTCGTAGCGGGTGTGTGGCTCACGGGCGAGAGCGCGCGCCGTCTTGGTGTCCACGATCATCCGGGAATCGTCTGGGACGAGATCACGGGATACCTTGCGCTGATGCTGGTCGTGCCGGCCGACTGGCCGTGGATCGTGGCTGGATTTGTGGCCTTTCGGGCCTTTGACATCCTCAAACCATGGCCGATCCGAGACCTGGATCACAGAATACGCGGCGGGGCGGGCATTATGCTGGATGACCTGCTGGCGGCCGTTTTTGCGGCTGTTGTGCTGTTTGCAATTCGTTTTCTGATTCCCGGTTAAGCTATTGGTCGCACGCCTCAAAGACAAAAAAGCTGAGTCAAAGACGCTCAGAAAAATCGGTAAATACGTGGTCATCAACGAGGTCGGCCGCGGCAGCACCGGTAACGTCTACTTGTCCCATGATCCGTACTACGGCCGAGACGTAGCCATCAAGGTTTACGAACAGGACCCGAATGACGACGAGAAACGGGCACGGATCGCGCGCAAGATGTTCTTCAATGAAGCACATATGGTGGGAATGCTGCAGCATCCCAATATCCTGCCGATCTACGATGCCGGTGAGGAGAACGACTCCCGTTATGTCGTAATGGAGCACATTCAGGGGGCGAGGACTCTGGCAGCGTACTGCAAACCCGACAATCTTCTTCCAATCGAAGATGTCGTTGAGATCGTCTACAAGTGCGCCCGCGCATTGCACTATGCTCATGGTCGTGGCGTTATTCACCGTGACGTGAAGCCCAGCAATATCATGCTGACTGTAAACAATGACGTGCGCATCATTGATTTCGGTATAGCGTTGTGTGCCGACTCCGACATCTCACGCATCGATGGGATCGCAGGATCACCCAGCTATATGTCGCCGGAACAGGTTCAATCGGCGGAATTGACCAACCGGTCAGATCTGTATTCTCTGGGAGCGGTTACCTACGAGATGTTGACGGGTTACCGCCCGTTCCGGGCCAACAATCTTTCCAAGTTGTTGCACCAGATCGTATACGCGACCGCACCGCCCATTCACACAATGCGTGATGACATTCCTGAAGAACTCGAAGAAATCACCGCCCGAGCGCTGCGAAAAGATCCGGCACAACGGTTCGAGAACGGTTTGGCGTTTGCTGCCGCACTTACCGATGTATATCAGCAGCTCAAACAGAAATTTGATCGGATTGAAAAACAGCAGCAATTCGATCTTTTGAGAACACTGAGTTTCTTCCACGAGTTCTCGCATGCCGAAATCTGGGAAGTGGTTCGCGCGAGCCAATGGCAGGATTATGAAGATCGCGAAGAAATCGTTCGCGAAGGCGAAATTGACGACCGCTTTTATATAATCGTCAACGGCAAAGTCGTGGTCGAACGTAATTCACAGACGGTAGGGCGACTGGGTAAGGGCGACTGTTTTGGTGAGACCAGCTATGTGCAGCATGCAAAACGAACGGCCACGATCCGCGCCGACGGTCCGGTCACCCTGATGAAAGTTAGTTCCACGCTGCTGGAGCAGGTGTCTTCTTCCTGCCAACTGCGATTCAACAAGATGTTCCTGCGTACGTTGATACAGCGACTTCAGTCGGCCCAGAGAACGCAGCCCGACTCCTGACCGGCTTTCGGCGCATCCCTGTGCCGATCGACCTTCAGTTCACATTCAATCCGGGTCTTTGTCACTTTGGACGAGCGCGTAGGCCGAGTGGTTGTGTATGGATTCGAAGTTTTCCGACTCGACCACATAAGCCCGTACTCGTTCATCTGCATTGAGGCGTACCGCGATATCTCTGACAATATCTTCAACGAATTTTGGGTTGTCAAAGGCGCGTTCAGTCACAAACTTTTCGTCGGGACGCTTCAGAACTCCGTACAGCTCCGACGACGCCTCTTCCTCCGCGATGTCGATCAGTTCCTCGATCCACATAAAACTGGCAATTCTCGCCTTTATCGTCACGTGAGATCTCTGATTGTGTGCACCATAGTCGGATATGTCCTTTGAACAGGGGCACAGACTGGTGACGGGAACAATCACCTGGATGCAGATGCTGTTCTTGCCGTTCTGGCGTTCGCCGATCAGCGCAGCCTTGTAGTCCATCAGACTCTCGACACCGGATACCGGTGCCCGTTTGGTGACGAAATAGGGAAAACTCATTTCGATATGACCCGAATTCGCGCCGAGTCGATCGGTCATCTCAGTGAGCATGTCCCGAAACGACCTAACGGATATCTCCCTTTCGTGGTTGTTGAGGATCTCCACGAACCGGGACATATGCGTTCCCTTGAAACCGTCTGGCAAATCGACATACATATTGAAACTGGCGATCGTGTGCTGATCGCCGCCCGAACGATCCCGAACCCGCACCGGGTGATATATATCCTTGATACCAACCTTGTTGATCGGTACGCGACGGCTGTCAGCCCGTCCCTGTACATCTTCTATGGGATCGATCTTGCCTTTAACAGACGCTCCCGCCTGACTCGAATCTCTCAACAAACTGCTCCCGCCCTGGGCGACATGGGGTTCCCGGCCGGGCACGCGCGGCTGCCCGCCTGGTTTGACGTGTTTTGTCGGCTAACTGGGCATTATAAATGAAACAGGATAACTGGGCCGGTTCCTATCAACGCGACTGTTCCACGCCGGCGGCGGGCAGGTCCAGCCAGGCTCGGATGGCATCCAGAATGGAGCCTGCGTCGAGGCCTGCTTCGGCAAGTACTTCCTCCCGGGAGCCGTGAGGCATGAACCGGTCCGGCAAACCCAGGATTAGCAGCGGGCGTTCGCGGCCGTGCGTCAGCAGGCATTCGCCTACGGCGCTGCCAGCGCCGCCGCAGCGAACATTGTCCTCGACCGTTACGATCGCGCGATGTTCGTCGGCCATTTGTAATATCAGCTCCTCGTCCAGCGGTTTTACAAATCGCATATTGACCAGCGTCGCATCCAGCCGCTCAGCAGCACTGCTTGCAGCGTGCAACAGGCCTCCGAAAGACAGTATCGCGAGGTCACGGCCTTGTCGGACAAGCTGGGCCTTGCCCACGGGTATCGCCACCATGTCTTCTTCTACGGCAACGCCTGGTCCACGGCCACGCGGATAGCGGACGGCGGACGGTTGTTCAAGCTGCATTCCGGTATGCAGCATCTGCCGGCATTCGTTCTCGTCCGCGGGGGTCATTACGACCATATTGGGTACGCAGCGCAGGAAACTCAGATCAAATGCGCCGTGATGTGTAGCGCCATCGGCGCCTGCAATACCGGCGCGGTCGATTGCAAACAGAACCGGCAGCTTTTGCAGGGCCACGTCATGGATCAGCTGGTCGTAAGCACGCTGCAAAAAGGATGAATAGATGGCTACAACCGGTCTCAGCCCCTCAGACGCGAGACCCGCGGCCAGTGTGACTGCATGTTGTTCGGCGATACCAACGTCAAAATATCTGTCGGGAAACTGACGTGAAAACTCGACCAGGCCCGAGCCCTCCCGCATGGCAGGTGTAATACCGACGATATCCTCATGGCTCGCTGCCGTGTCGCAGATCCATTTGCCGAATACCTGCGAGTAAGTCGGTGTATTCGCAGCCGTCTTATGGATAATGCCCTTGTCGCGATCGAACGGTCCCGGCCCATGCCATTTGATGGGGTCTACTTCAGCGGGTTCGAACCCCTTGCCTTTGCGTGTGACGACATGCAAGAACTGCGGGCCGGGCAGATCCTTAAGGTTCTGCAACGTCTTGACCACAGTCGGCAAGTCGTGACCATCGATCGGGCCAATGTAGTTGAGCCCCATCTCTTCAAAGATCGTTCCCGGCAGGATCATTCCCTTCATGTGGGCTTCCGAGCGGCGGGCCAGCTCCCATACGGTTGGCATCTGTCGTAAAACTTTTTTACTGCCCTCGCGGATATGTGAATAGAGCTTGCCTGAGAGCACTTTTGCGAAGTAGTTCGACAATGCGCCGACGTTTTCAGATATGGACATGTCGTTGTCGTTGAGGATCACCAACAGATCAACATCCAGACTGCCGGCGTGATTCAGCGCCTCAAATGCCATGCCGGCAGTTAGTCCGCCATCACCCACGATAGCGACAACGCGGCGCGGCTCGCCGTTCACGGCAGCTGCTATGGCCATGCCCAGCGCAGCACTTACCGATGTGCTGGAATGCCCCGCACCAAACGCGTCGAACTCGCTTTCATTTCGACTCAGGAACGGCGCCAGCCCGCCGTACTGGCGGATAGTGTGTAACTGATCGCGGCGACCAGTCAGGACCTTGTGAGGATACGCCTGGTGACCAACGTCCCAGACCAGCCGGTCGCGCGGTGTGTCGAATACATAATGCAGCGCGACAGTCAGTTCCACCGTCCCCAGTCCGGCGGCGAAGTGTCCGCCGGTGCGGCTGACTGTTTCAATCAAGAACTCCCGCACCTCCCGGGCCAGTTCACCGAGCTGTTGGTTATTCAGCTGGCGAACGTCAGCCGGACTTTCAATGCCGCTGAGTAAAGGAAAACTGTTTTGATTCATGAGTATCGGACACCGTATGCCGTTGATTATCCGCTACAATGGCGGCGCGGTTCAATCCGGCTCAGCATCACCATAAGGCGGCGTGGCAATCATCAAAGACCGCTCAGTGCCGGCGATTGACCATAAATTCGGACAAATGCACCAGGGGCAGATTCATCTCACCCATGCCGGCGATCGCCTCCACGGCCTGCTGTTGCAGCGTATCTGCGCGACGCTTGGCCTCCTGGATGCCCACAACGCTCGGATAGGTAATTTTGTTCTTGGCGACATCGGATCCGGGTGATTTTCCCAGCGCCTCGACATCACCTTCCACATCCAGAATATCGTCCCAGATTTGAAATGCGAGGCCGATAAGGTGACCGTATAGACCCAGTGCTTCGATCAATGCCGGCTCCGGTTCCGCCAGGTTTAGTGCCGCCAGCAGCACGCTGGCCCGGATCAGTTTGCCGGTTTTGAGTTCGTGCATATGTTCCAGTTCAGTCACATCCAGCGCACTTCCTGCGGAGGCCAGATCGATGGCCTGCCCGCCGGCCATACCCGCGGTTCCGATTGCGCCAGCCAGAAGATCGATCATGCGCAACCGAGTATCCGCATCTGCAGTCATGGTTGAATCGCTGGCCAGGATCCTGAACGCGAGAACCTGAAGCGCGTCGCCGACGAGAATTGCCGTACCTTCATCAAAGGCACGGTGACAGGTCGGCCGACCGCGTCGGAGATCGTCGTCATCCATTGCCGGCAGATCATCGTGTACGAGCGAGTATGTGTGGACGAGTTCGACCGCACAGGCCGGACCGTCGAGTAGGGCTGCGTCGAGTCCCAGTGCGTCACCGGTTGCGTAAACCAGTGTCGGGCGGATTCTTTTGGCGCTGCCGAGTACACAGTAGCGCATTGCCGTATGGAGTGACTCGGGCCGGGAATCGACCGGGGGGAGCCAACTCTCAAGGGCGGCGTTTACCCGGTCACGATATCGCGCCAGGCTGTTTTGAATGGTCACGAATCCGGTTCAAACGGTTCAAGTTTTGCGTCACCGGCCTCACGCATAAGCATTTCCACTTTCTGCTCCGCTTCTTGCAACGCTGTCTGGCAGGTGCGGGTCAGTTTGATGCCCCGCTCAAACTGTTTCAGAGTCTCGTCCAGAGACAGTTCGCCTTTCTCCAGGGTTTCGACCAGCGCCTCGAGTTCTTCTAAGGCTTTTTCAAAATCCGGGGTTTTGCTTTTTCTTGCGGGCATGGCGGATTCCTGCGGGAGGCCTAAGGTACACACGGGTCCACCGGCGGTCAATTTGAACCCGGGAGGCATTCGACGCTTGACACGGACGGTCGGGTTGACTAGATTTCCATTACTTTAGACTCAGTCTAAGGCCAGCATCACAGCAATCAGACAGGAGGGCGCAACGTGTCGCTCAAGGGAACTAAGACTGAACAAAATCTGAAAGACGCCTTTGCCGGTGAATCACAGGCCAATCGTCGTTACCTTTATTTCGCTTCTTCGAGACCCTGGCAAAGGCTGAGAAATCCCGTGCGGGCCGCTTTATAAAAATGCTCGCAAGCATCAGCTGAACATCCTCGCAGCTTGAGATCGGGCGGCCCCAAGTACTGGGATGAGGAAGCCCTCAAAA
>CAZJFQ010000010.1:0-25557 GCA_964545335.1 uncultured Gammaproteobacteria bacterium
CAACGAAACGAACCGCTGCAGTCGACATCAGCATCACAACTGTCGCGACAGGTGCCCGCATCGCATCGATATGGACTGCAGTCGATCTGATTGCCATCGGATTCGACAAGGGAGAAGGAATCGACGCAAATGGAGCCACTGGGAGCGCAGGTGCCCGTATGGGTATTACAAACCGCACCTGTTGCACATTGGGCATCCGTTGTGCAGCTGCCGCCACAGAAACCCGTTTCATCACTGTCGCAGGCAAACGGGAAGCAGGGGTACACGGCCGTCTTGCGGCAGCTATTGCTGCGCTCATCCCACTCGCTCAGGGTTGCGACTGTATTGCTGCAGATCGAGGCCGGGCAATTTTCGGCAACCCCGGCTTCCGACACGGGAGTAGCCGCGGGAGCGGGCGCCGGAATCGTCGTGCGCGGTGAGCCCGAGGACTTCACGCCTGACACGCAACAGGAATCATGAACGGGGTCCGGCACTGTGCTCTTGAGATAGCATTGCGCGAGCCGTCCCTGCACGCCGGGGCGCACGTAGGTGTACGCCTTGCAGCGGACGTCATTTTCACAAGCGGTTCGACACGCGTTGGGTTCCGAGTGGGACAGGTCAATCGAATCGTAGTCGCCCCCCGGGCGATTTGTTTCAGCTTCCATGGTAGTCGCCGCGCCGGCCGGCCACGACAGACTGGTCAGCGCAAGCGCCAAAAGTACCGGGATGGCAACGCGCGCGGGTTGGTTCTGCAAAAGCTTACGACGGCTCAAGGACGAAGAAATCATGACTATCCCCATGCGACCGTGAATCGCGAATAGCAGCGTACAGTTTGCAGACTATAGACCAACTACCGCGGTGAATGGCAGTCTTATTGAAGGCCCGAAGGACCGCAGCACCGGGCACCAGCGCCGGTAGCGGCGCAGCCGTGATTCCGCGGAACGGGCTCGTCGAATCCCTCAATCGCTGTGCTAATATCGCGCCTGCCACAGAGCAACGAACAATCGACGCGTGGAAGTATTCGAACAAATCATTACTTCATTTGCCATTGTCGGCCTGGTGCTGGCAACGTTAATTTCCTACCTGAAGGTCAACAAAATCTGGGTCAGGAAACACGTCAAGGAGGTGTCAGAGAGCGTCTCTGTCGTGGCGGCTTTTCTCAGCTTGTTCACGACGATGCCCTTTCTCGTCAAGGCGCTTTTGATCGACCAGGACTATGTCACTGCAGGGAAGTGGTTTATCAGCCTGGTCGTGTTTTTCGTGATGGTTTCTATCGGCATTGGTGTCTGGGCCAGAAAGGGAGAACGGCTGGGCTTCTGGAAGATGCTCAAGCAGTCCCTGCTCACCGAGCGCGGCGAGCTTACCTATCTCATCCAGTCGTTCACGAAGCCAAAAGAGGCCGAGGCTATTCTCAGGATTCTGCAGCTTGTCTCCGCTGTGGATCACAATCTTGACGAAAAGGAGTTGCAGATTATTGAATCAGTCGCGAAGCCGTGGGGCATACAACCGAAAGAAATAGTGGGTGCGTCAGCCGGCGACTTTGACTCCGATATCGAAACGGTTCGACAGGCATTTGTCGATTACCTCGCCAAGAAGCCACCCAGGCGTCAAGCTTCCAAGGTCTTTGATCTCGTCCGCTTCCTGATCCAGGCCGACAAGAAAGTCACACACGAAGAGCAGCTTATCCTGGAGGAGTTGACCCATATCGTAAAAGGTTATCTGGATCAGGAATACACAGCCAATGTCATCTATGAGGTGCTGGTCGTACCGCAGGACACAGCTGAACGGTCTGCGATCGCAGAGGAACTGGGTATTGCTGACCTGAAGGAGCGGGCCGGCGGCGAGGCGTATGTGGCCGGCGCCTATTTCTCCGAGATGTTCGCGGAAGAAGTGTGTCATCGGTACCGTAATCTGAATCACTTCAGCACCGTGGAGGCCCGCACCGAGTGAGCAGTCGTGGCTGATAAGGATTTGAAAAGTCGCCTGACGCCGGAGCAGTATCACGTTACTCAGGAGAAGGGCACGGAACCGGCGTTCACGGGCAAGCTGCTCCATAACAAGGACGATGGTACCTATCGTTGCGTCTGCTGCGGCAATGTCCTTTTTCAATCCGATACAAAATATGATTCCGACAGCGGCTGGCCCAGCTTCCACTCAGCGGCCGGTGATGCAGCTGTGCGAACCCAACTGGATACGAGTCATGGAATGCGCCGGCTCGAGGTGCTTTGCGAGCATTGTGGCGCGCATCTGGGGCATGAGTTCCCGGATGGCCCGCAACCAAGCGGCAAGCGGTATTGCATCAATTCAGCCGCGCTCGATTTTGATGCTGAGGAAAACTGAAACGGCTATCTGAACGATACCCGCGAGGATTTGCGTATCTCAGCGTTTGCTGGCGGCTAGAAAGTCGCACTTTCAGCGCAGGTTGGTTAGCCGCTACGGGTTACTCGTCGCCGGATTGCGCCAGCTGTGAGTCGTCCGGCTCATCGTACGCTGGATCGAATTCAAGATTGGTTCCGGCCGGGAGCGTGTTCTCCACGAACAGTGCCTGCGCAATTATGGTTTCCGTTCTCGGCGAACGTTTTGTTATCGGCACCGGTATACCCAGCGCCGAATCCGCCACTGCCCGTACCCGCCCCCAGTCAATCTTCGCCTCCGGATAGCCTGCAACATCAATGGCATCACTAACCACCGCAATCAGCACGGTCTTCGGATCCCGGTCATCTTCTTCCAGCGGCCGATGCGCCTCCAGATACAGCGTGTCGCCGCTCCATCCGGCCAGATACGGCTGATTAACGATCGTTACCGGTGTTCCCAACGAAACGCTCGCATACAGCGGCCGGATGTCCTCCGGGTAGAGCCTGACGCAGCCGTGACTGACGCGCATCCCTACGCCAACCGGCTTGTTGGTGTCATGAATCAAATAGCCGGGCATGCCAAGTTGCAATACAAACTCGCCGAGTGGGTTGTCCGGCCCCGGCGGAACGACAGACGGCAGGGGATCACCGGCGGCTGCATGTTCCTCACGAATCGATCGGGGTACATACCAGACCGGATCACGAGCCTTCGAAACGACTGTCGTTTCACCGAGCGGGGTTTGCCAATCGACACGTCCGATGCCGATCGGGTGCGAAATGACCGTGGCCGGGCCATCGTCACCGGAGTCCGGATAATAGAACAAGCGCAATGATGCAACGTTCAGGACGATGCCCTTACGCGGGGCATCCGGCAGGACAAACCGGGTGGGCAACAGGACCGGCGTCCGCTCACCCGGCAGCCAGGGATCCACGACCGGATTGGCGGTCTGGATTTCCTCATAGCCTAGGTTAAACCGGCGCGCGATGCCGGGCAGTGTATCTTCGTAACTGGTCAGCGTTACCTGAAGTTCGCCGACCAGCTGGTCATCCGTCTGCAGCGGGTATACGTAGCTGCTCGCCGGTGGCACCGGCGTCAGCGAGGCATAGTCCGGCGGCACCGGGGAATCGGTGGCCGTATGGATCGGTCCATATCCGCAGGCGGCAACCAGACATGCGCCAGCCACCGCCGGGATGATACAGGTCGCTCTTCTGAATCCCCGCACTTGAGGCGTGCTCCTTGCGATCGCATTCTAACGCCCTGGCCGGTTGGTGGCGATGGCTCCGGCGGCCATCTCTCTTCGGCTAAAACAAAAAGGCGGCGTACGGCCGGTCACGAAGGCCAAAAGCCTGGTTTTCTTTATGAGTTGCGACGCCGCCGCCTATTTCGTAGGGGTGCCCTTCAAGGGCCGGGGTCAGGAAGCGGCCGCCGGTTTCTGCGTCGGGGTTTCGCAGCGCTCGCAGTTCACCCACCCGGAATCACCGTCCCCGTAATATTCCTTTTTCCAGATCGGCAGGCGCTGTTTGATCTCGTCAATAATGTAGCGGCAGGCTTTGAACGCCTCGTCGCGGTGCTTAGCGCTGACGCCCACCCAGACCGAGCAATCGCCCACATTCAGAGGGCCTTCTCTGTGAACACACCGGGCCAGCTCCAACGGAAAATTTTCCTGCGCTTTCTTCAGGATGCGCTCGCCTTCTCTTATTGCCAGCTCCGCGTACACCTCATACTCAAGTCGCTTCACAGACTTGCCGTGACTGTGATTTCTGACCCAACCTTCAAAGGTCACGCAAGCGCCACAGCTGTTGTTCGCAAGCGCAGTCTTTAGGTCAACCGTATCGATTTTTTTGTCGGTAACGGAAAACATCAGCCACCTGATACGGGTGGGAAAAACAGAATCGTATCGCCGTCATCAAAAGATGCCGACATATCGACAATTTCATCGTTGACGGCGACTTTTATGTTGGGCAGAGAGCCGCTCAGACTGTACCGAGCGCATAATTCGGCGAACAGGTTGCCGACATTGTCGGTCTTAGTCCGGACTGGCTCCGACTGGCGACCGGCCTGTTCACGAAACAGTGCAAAATAGCGAACTTCGACATTCTTCACGGCAGGATGTTCCCAGTCATGCGCTCGAGATCTTCGGGGCTGTTCATGTTCTCCAGAGCGTCCGGATTTGGTTGGGTAAGCAGCCGGACGTTGGACCGGATCAGCATCTTCCGTGGACAATGCAAACCATCATCGACAAAAGCGCGAATGAACTGTTTGGCGACGGGTTCATAGATAGCACACATTGGTTCGGGAAGGGCGTCGTGTGAACTGCGAAATGCTGTAGCAGTCCGGTTTACATCGCGGCTTTTGACCAGGTGCATCAGCGTCATGTCGTCCAGCAATGGTAAATCACAGGCGGCCACAAGCCAGGCCACTTCCGGATTCGACTCGAATGCGGCGAGGATGCCGGCGACCGGTCCGATGTCTTCGGGTACGTCGCAGATGAGCGGATATCCCTGACGCTCCGGGTCTTCCGCCTGGTTTGTCCGAACGGAAACGAAGACCTTTTCACAATGGCGCGACAACAGGTCGTACGCTCGCCGGAGCTGGGTCACTCCCCCAATTTCAATTGCGGCTTTGTCGATTCGCATCCGCCGGCTGTCGCCACCGGCCAGGACCAGTCCGAACAAGGGAGTCTTTGTCACCCGTCTATACCTTCCCGAAATCGCTTTTGCCGCCCCGTTTCCCGATCAATCGTGTTTCCCGAATAACAATGTCGTGAGTCAGCGATTTGCACATGTCATAAATTGTCAGTGCCGCTACGCTGGCCCCGGTCAGAGCTTCCATCTCGACCCCGGTCCGGTCATTGGCCGTGACGTGGCAATCGATGACCGCGTTACCGTCATCGTCCAGCTCAATTGAAATCTGGCAGTCGTCCAGCTTCAGCGGATGGCAGAACGGGATCAGGTCATGGGTCTTCTTTGCCGCCATGACGCCGGCAACGATCGCGGTTTGAAAAACCGGCCCCTTCTTTGTTCTGATTTCGCCATCCGTTCCGGTGGCTGCAATCCCGTCCGGGAACACTACAAACGAGCGTGCATGGGCTGTGCGCTTTGTCACGGTTTTGTCACTGATATCGACCATCTTCGGGCGATCGTTTTTACTGATGTGTGAGAGCATTTAGCCTCCTATCTGGTACATCTCGATTTTGTGCACCAGGTGTTTCTCGGCCAGTTCCGGTTCGCGCAATTCGCTGTAGCGGTCGGCCCGGCCATGCCAGACGTTCCGGATTAGTGCCAGCAGGTCGTCATCACTTGCGCCTTCGCGCATTGGGCCGCGCAGTTCCGTACCGTGACTGGCGAAGAGGCAGGTATACAAAACACCGTTTGTTGACAGTCGGGCGCGAGTGCAGGAACGACAGAACGGTGCCGTGACCGAGGATATGACACCAAACTCACCTTTGCCGTCTTCGAAAACGTATCGCGAAACCACTTCGCCCGGATAGTTTTCTTGCAGCGACCGAACCGGCCACTCGGCATTGATGCGAGCAACCAGTTCAGCGGAGGGAACGACCTCATCCATACGCCAGTGATTCATGTTGCCGACGTCCATGTACTCGATAAACCGCACGATGACACCCGTACCGCGGAAATGACCGAGCAGGTTGATGATCCCGTCATCGTTGACACCACGTTGAACCACGACGTTGACTTTGATCGGATTCAGCCCGGTCTCACCTGCCGCCGTGATCCCGTTCAGAACATCTTGTACGGATCCGCGGCCGCCACTCATGCGCGCAAAGATCTCCGGGTTCAGGCTGTCCAGGCTGACGGTGACGCGGTCCAGTCCGGATGCCTTGAGAGCCGTGGCATGTTTCGCCAGCAGGATGCCATTTGTTGTCAGCGCAATGTCTTCGATGCCACCGATCGCTGACAGCGCTGTTACCAACTCGGGAAGATTCTTACGCAGCAGTGGTTCGCCGCCGGTAATTCTCAGTTTGCGCACGCCCAGTCGGGCAAACAACGCGGTCAGTCGCTGAATCTCGGCGAATATCAGTCGATCGGGGGCATCGAAAAACCCGTAGTGGTCCGGGTAATCGTCCTCCGGCATGCAGTATGGACAGCGGAAATTGCATCGGTCGATGACAGAAATTCGAAGATCCTGCAGCGTTCGGCCCAGAGTATCCGCAACGATTGCAACCTGCGGCGTATTTTCAGTTCGTCTCAACACGTTGGCCCGCTACCTCCACACCTTACCAGCCGAAAAACTGCGCCGTGTATCCCTTCTCGAAAACTTCCAGGTCACGGTCGAGCTCAACAAATCCATCGCTGGCAGATAGCGAGGCAAAGTCGCCGGACGTATTTGTCGGCCTGGGTTCCGCCCAAACTGACCCGTTGGTCTCCGCCTGCAAACAAACCGGCAGGAACCAGGTAAGTGCCGGTTTGAATGTGACTCTTTCGGCAAGCTTCACAACCATTGGCCTGTTGTCCTTCGCCCCCATGGCTTTTGAAATCGCCGGCAGTACAAATCGACGCATGCACACCAGGGTCGATACCGGATTACCGGGCAAGGCAAAAACGCTTTGTCCTTCTGGCCCGACACCAAACCACATGGGCTTACCGGGTCTCTGACTCACCTTGTGAAAGACAAGGCGGACGCCGGCCTGTTCCAACACTTCGGGCAGATAATCAAATTTACCCATTGATACACCGCCGCTCAGAATCAGTATTCCGCTGTCTCTCAGCGCGACTTCGATCACTTGTCGAAGTTGCAATGGGTCATCAGCGACATGACTTCTTGTCGAACAGCTATGACCATCGTTGCGAAGGGCCGCTTGAATCGCCCGGTCATTGGATCGACGGATCTGATGCGGCAGAACTTCATCGGTAATGTCCGTGAGTTCATCGCCGGTTGTTATGACCGAAACATCCGGTCGTTCAGATACGCTGACGGTCGCTTTGCCAACAGAGGCAAGTACCGCGATGTCGGGCGAACGCAGTCGTGTCCCGGCCCGAAGAAGGACCGTGCCGTTGACGAAATCCGAGCCCTGGCGGTGAATGTGTTGATCCGGTTGGGGTTTGTAGCCGGATTCAAGCCGGATTTTGCTACCCAGGATATCCACCCGCTCGACCGGCACGACACAGTCGCATCCTGTCGGCAATGTGGATCCCGTCATTACTTCGATGCAATCTGCGTTATTGCCGAGCGCGGCCGGGGGCTGACCCGCGGGCAGCGTTTCCTGAACAGTAAACTCAATACGATCGTCGGGTAACGCATCCGCACGCAATGCGTAGCCGTCCATGGTGACCCGGTCATAGGGTGGCAGGTCACGATCCGTCGCGACGTCCTCCCGCAAGATTTCATCGGCAACGTCGTCAATAGAATGCATGCACGAGGCCAGCGGCATCATGTTTTCGTGAATAGACCGGATCGCTTCGTTGACCGACACCAGGGTCAGACCAGTCCCGGACTGCTCTTTTAGTGCAGTTGCCATACCCACCACTTCTATGGACGACTTGAGGAGGGCGTCAGCCGCCCATCTCGTACCAGCGCAGGAGCAAGCGCCCCGCCACATAGAGTACCAAAACGGCTGTCAGCCGGCGCACGAGGTGCCCGGGTAAATGACGCGACCCGAGCCAGCTCCCGACCTGGCCGCCCAGCAGAACCGCCGGAAACAGCCAGACATATTCCCGCAAGCTCCCAAGTTGTCCGAGATCTCCGAGTTTCATCAACTGACCGGTCAGCCCCGCGATCGAATTCAGGAGAATAAACAGACTGCTGGCGGCGGCAATTGCCTGTGCGGTGCCCCATCGCAGCAGGTGGAGCAACGGTGCCAGAAAGATACCACCGCCGATTCCCACAATTCCGGACAGGAAGCCGATGGAACCGCCGATGGGCAACCCGGTCGCCCAACGGCGAGCTGACGTCGGGCCCGCAGACTCAGTGGCCTGGGGTTTTCGACTGACCAGCAGATGCAGGCCGGTGAACGCGAGAGACAAACCCAAAAGGCCTACAAAGACTTGCTCGCTGACCGGTATGCGGGCCCCGACCCAGGCCATGGGTACGGACAAGGCAAGAAAGGGCAGACAAAGCGAGGGACGAAGATGCCCGGCTCTCGCAAAATGCCATACGCCACCCGCAACAACGATGATGTTGCAGGTCAGTGCGACAGACGGCAATACACGGTAATCGGCACCGTAAAGAACCAGTAACGCGTTATATGTCGAGCCACCGCCAAAGCCGACTGATGCATAGACCAGGGCGGTGATCAGAAATACGACGGCAAGATAGGGCATTGCAAACGGAACTCAGCAAGCCGGCTGGGAGGTCGGGGCACGGTTTTATACTTGTTCTTGGCGCGGTGCCTCAAGCGGAGCACGCATGGCTGTGGACAGCAGTCTAACACTTGAAGTAAACCAGATTCGTGGACCGGAGCGGGTCAATCCCGGTGTCGTCCACACCACGTTTCACAACCCGGCAACCGGCACCAACGTTGTAACCACGGAATACGTTGACTGGGCGACCAACTGCCCGGAATACAAAATGACCGCGGTGCAGGTGGTCCCTGCCACCCACCGTTCAAATTGGCAGGACGGGTTCGACCAACGCGCCGAGAAACAGAGCAAGCTTGCGGAACGGATCTCCTGAGCGGGAAGCGGGAAGCGGAAAATAGGCGGCGCGGTTGCGCCGCATGCTCAGGACCCGGGACTCAAGACTGGTACATGCCCGCCGTTAACCGTGAACTGATGGCCTGGCGTCGGCGCGTCCGCGTTGTTTCACTTCCCGCTTGGCTTATCCTTCATTTGCCGAAACAGGCTGAGCACCATCAGCCCGATAAGCAACACGCCAACTGATAATCCTCCCCATAGCATCCAGGTCTGCCAGTCAACCTGCTCGCGAATTGTCAGTCGACCGGGACCGCCCATGGTGATTCGCGGACTCAAACTTGCCACACTGGCGTAGCTGGTATTTCGATACAGATCGTAAACGACCGGTTCACCAAAGTTTCGCTCTTCCGGATAATTTTCGTGTTTTGCCAATGCACGGCCGGTAACGAGCAGGTAAGGATCATCCCCCTGGGCAACAAAAATCAGCCGGTGTGGACGCCAGCCGATCTGGAGCCGAAACTCGGCATCCTGACGCCCCCGTCGGGGAACGACTTTGACATACCGGATTCTTTGCGGGCCGATCACTGTCGGAGGATGTTCGAGGGCATCAGCGCCGCGGCGAAAATTGTAGAAAACGTGATCCATGATCCAGTGCCAGCGGCCGGCCTCTGATCTCACGTACACGTCTGCACGAAACAGCGTGTTATCCGCAGGCAGCAGCAGATTTATCTCATCGGCTGGTATCCAGCCGCCGACATCGAAAATACGACCGCCGTCACCGGTGTCGACATCTGTCTGATCGAGTTCCAGGTACTCACGAATAACCTCGGATTGTTCCTCGTAAATGAGCCCTGTCAGGCCGTCGAGAGTCCAGTCGTCCGGCATGTTCTGCCAGGTGATTTTGAGATAGGCCGATTCCGTCCGGCTTATATCGACGACGTTGCGCTCGATCGTGGCCGTATCGTCCGATAGCGCAGCAATCTTGCCCTGACCGGCGCGTTTCCAGGCAGACAAATCGTCGCTGCTGTCAACGGTTACTTGGCCTATAAACGGATCTGCTGTATCCGGCCAGCTGAACCGCAAGGCATCGAGCGGTGCTTGCAGATCACCGGTTTCAACAACGTATGCAATCAGCTCTCTGCGATCTTCGGGACTGGGCGGTGTCTCTGTGGTGACATCTACTGCGGTCGATGCGCCTGAACGTGTAATAACCAGCCGTATATCATCTGTTTCACCGGTTGCATTGCGAAATAACGGCAAAGGCGACAGATTCACGGTTCGTTCATGAGTTTGTGTTGTTATGACCTGTTCCCTGAGTACGCGTGGTACTGCACTGCCATCGCCATCGAATACAGCTAAATCACGCATCCGGGTGTCTGCAGAGGATTTGTAGACGTCCAGCGGCAGAATTACTTCATAGAAGTCCGATTCTCCGGTGTATTCGACAGTCCAGCCCCATGCATAATCGTCCGGTGCCGGTATGGCGTCGACATCATCGGCAGCCGGAACCGCGACGACCGTCAGGCCAGCGATCAGCACAATAGAAACGCCGGCGCATAACGGAAAAGAAAAAACGGACCGCGTCACATCTGTGGCCTCATGCAACGGCTTTCCCGGCACTGTCTTGCCTGGGCGGCACCGGTGCGAAGTAACCGACCACTAGCAGCAGCAGTCCTGTTGCGATAAACGAAATTATTCGCTCCAGGGTTCCGGAGTTGCCGAGATCGATCAGGACCAGTTTAACGACAACCACTCCCATGATGCCCGCCCCGGCAAGCCAAAGCGTTCGCCGCATCCGGCGCGCACCCCAGATCATTCCTGTGAACCCGAGCAAGCCCCAGTATATCGACAAGACGGCATGCACCAGCACAGAGTCAAACAGGGCGTGTGTCCGCCAGGGTACATCGCCCAGATGATGTACGCCTCTGACAACAGCCGCCGTGGATACTACGAAGCCGAACACTGACAATGCGATAACGGCCGCACGTTGAGAGTCGCCCGACAACAGGTCGGTTGTATGGCGGATAGTGATTACCCATCTCAAAGCGGCCAGGACGGCGAAAGCCGATGCCAGATCGAGGGGATTGAGCACGGGCATATACGCAATCGGCGCAGGATTACCGCTGGAGTGCAGGTTCATCCAGAGAATGAGCAGGAGCTCAAGCCCGATCAAAAAACCACAGGTCGCGCCTGCGTATGTTGACCAGTACTCATCAATCGGCCATTTCAGCGCATTGCGCAGGGAAAGGACCGCCAGCGCTGAAATACCCAGCAGCACGCTCACTGTAACCGGCGCCCACAGTTTACTAATTGCAAGTTGGTCGAGTTGCCAGGTCAGTTCCCACGCCAGCAGCAGGACAACGACGATCGCCGTAGTGGCGTGTTCAAATCTTCCCAGTCGTTTGAAGTAGCCGTCGAAGCTTCTGAGAACAAAGTACTGCACTGCAAACGCAATCGTCCAGGCGACCCAGCCGAGATTCGCAAACGGGTGATTCAACGTGCCCTGAAAAGCCACCGCTGCGAAGAGCAACGCAAATAAATGACCCAGAGAGGCGCCTCGCATTCGGTGCCAGTCAAGAACTCGGCCAGCCACCGCGGACAACGCTGCGGACAGCGAAAAGAACAGCAACAATACGGTTGGCTCGTACTGGTTGGGAACATGGGCATCGAGTTCCTTCAGTCCGCTGCCCAACCACCAGAGCGCTCCCCAGACAAACAGCGCTATCGCTGCCAGCCTTTGGGCGCCGTGAATTTCATCGGAATCCTTGTCCAGTTGTCGCGAACCGAACAGAGCAGCCAGGCTGATCAACAAACCACCGAGGTAGTCTCCGTTGAGCAACGGCAGAGCATCCCGCGTATCGAAATTCTGAAGAAGAAACGCAATCCCTGAGCCAAACACGAGAAGCACACCGGCGGCACGGGGCAGAAGCTGACGTTGCCGGACGCCTACCCAGATCAATGCGGCGCCCTCGATTGCCCATGCGGCTGCCGTCCACCGGGCATCAAGCGCCAGCGGAATTGCGATCGTGCCGAACGCGACCGCCAGCGCGACAAAACTCTCAACAAGGAGCCTCAAGCGCTCGGCTTCCCGGCGGAAAAGGAACGTTGCGGTGGCCGCATAGAACAATGCAACCGCAACTGCGCTATAGGCCAGGCCGTATTCCATATCGCGAACCAGTGCTGCCTGCAGAGCGAATGCGATCACCGGTGTGCCAAACACCAGCGTGCCGTCCACCAGACCGCGCAATTTCGGTGGCTGACGGTGGGCAAAAAGGATCGCGATAAACTGATAGAAAAGAAAATAGATGATCAAAAACGGCTGTGTTGAAGAGTAATGCTCGGGCCGGTATCCCTCATAGCCCCATATACTTCCAATAACAAATGTAAAACCAAAGCCAAGAATGTTCAGTTCGCGCCAGGGCCTGAACCAGGCGATACCGAGGATTGCGATATTGAGCACCAGGTAGTAGCTGAACAGGATGACGTGATTACCCAGGCCGGTCGACACAAGTACCGGTGCCATGAAACCGCCGACGATTCCGAACACTGCAAGTACGCGTGATTCCTGCAGAACGGCGAGCGCGCCGATCAGCCCTGTAAGGACAACCAGCAGGGCAAAAGCGAAGACCGGGGGCAGGACTTCGTACAGGCGCATCGCCGAGAATATCGTGAGATACGTAATGCCGAGCCCGCCACCCTGAAGGCTCAGGGCGTACGTTCTGGCGCGCTCGCGCAGACGCCAGCCGAAACCAAGCATGATCAGGCCGCCGATAGCGACACCGAGCAGCCGGAATTCGATGGGTAGCCGGAACAAGCCCTGATCCACGGCGTACTTGAGGAAAAACGCGACGCCGAAAAACGAAATGATCACGCCCAGTTTGACCGGTACATTGCCGGTCGTAAGCCATTTTTTAGCGGTGTTCCACAGACGGTCAAAGTGGTCGGGTTCATCACTGATGCGTGGGGTCGCTAAAGGACGAGGACGCGGTGGTGGCGCTGGACGTTCAAAAGTGGGCGGCGGTGGTCGTTCCGCAGCAGGCGGCGGTGTTTCAGGTTTCGGCCGTGGCGGCGGGGGAACCAAAGGTTCGACTGCTGGTCTCGTCGCCGAGGGCACTGGCCCGCCCGTAGCCGCGACAGATGGAGGCACCCGGCGTGTCGGTGTGCCGCGGGCCACGTCCCGTTCGAGACGTTTTAATCGCTTGGCCTGATCGCTGACAGAGGCCAGCAGATAGCCGATCGCCGCGCCGAGCAGCGGGCCGAGTAGCGGGCCGATCAGATCATTTCCGCCAATACTCAGAAAGATGCCTGCGACAAATCCGGCCAGTGCGAATGCCAGCTTCATAGATGTCCCCTCGTCGTGTATCGGCGCCCCAGATCGGACAGGACGAATATAGCAGCGTAACAGCGAGAATCTGCAGTAGTTATTACAATCGTCATACAACAGCGATGAACTGCAGCGTTAAAACTTAGGCCCTCGCGAAAACGGGAAGCGGGACTTTCCGCTAACGCGAAAAAAACCGGGAAAAAAATTGATGCGGGCACCGATGGTGCCCGGTTTACGGTTCACGGCAGTTAGGCGCGTGGCACCGGACTCAATCGCTGCGAACGATATCAAAGGCGATGCTAATTCTTTGCTGGTCGCTTTCAAAGGATTCCGTCCGGTGGAAAAAATAGGACGGAAACAACACGATCATGCCCTCATGCGGGTGGCAGGATCGAATCGGCGGCTCGACATCGCCGCGTATGTTTTCGTCGGGACGTCCAAATTCGATCCAGCCCGCCTGATCGTCCTCACCGCTGCCGATTACCGGTGGCAGATTCGCGTAGTAAACACCGCTGAGCCACGCAGTCGTGTGCACGTGAGGTAATTGATGGCCTTGTGTGTCCATGATCACGGCCCACATCACCAGCGACCGGCGTTGCGGAGGATTCTCGAGAAAGGCGTGCCCGGGGTCGCGGGGGTGCTCGCGGAGGTATTTTTCCACTTCCTTGTTAATGGCGGCCTGGAGGTGAGCGATCGGCCCTTTTTCTCCCGCGAGCAGATCGCCTGTGTGCCAGCCGTGGCGTGTAGCGTGACCCTCCGGTTCAAAACTTAGCGTCGGGTGCTCGCTGACATGGCGGGACAACGCCGCGTTGAAGTCTTTCAGCGCGTCGAAACCGGATGGTGTCTCGATGGTTGCCACGGATATAAAGCGGTCAAAATCCACCAGTGCAATCGCGTCGTCGTTGCGGCCGAGCTGATATAGCGCCATGACCCGGCCCGTGAGCGCTTGGCCATGACCCGGTATCAGTTCGAGGCAGGTGTCTGCTGCGGACAGGGCCTCGGCCGGTTTCCGAAGGGCCAGCAGCACGCCCGCGAGTTCCCCATGCAGATTGCCGTCCCTGGGACGCAGACGGATCGCATCGTGATATGCGCGCGAAGCCTCCTCCAACTTACCCTGATCCTGCAGCGTGCGGGCCAGAAATGTATGCGCGACGACGTCGTCGCGGTAGAGACTGATTGCCTTTCTAAATGCCGCCTCTGCGGGTTCAGGTTTCTGTTGTTGACGGCAGGCAATGCCCAGATGTGTCAACAATTGTGGGTTGTTGCTTTCAAGCTCGAGCGCGCGTTTGAATTCCTGCTCGGCATCCGCGGCCTCATCCGCGGCAAGGTGCGCCAGCCCCAGGCTCTCGTGAGCGAGTGCATACGCCGGGTCGAGAATAATGGCCTGACGAAAACATTCCTGTGCCTCACCAATTCGTTCCTGCTGGCGCAGAACGTGTCCCAGGTTGTGGTGAGCCTGGGCGCTGTCAGGACTGATCCGGACCACGTGACGAAACGCATCCGCGGCATCATCGTACTGTCGCAGATGGCTCAGAGCCCCCCCGAGAAGCTGCAATGCCTCGCCGTTTTCGGGCTCGTCCTGCAACAGCTCGAGGCAGCAATCGCGACAGGCCGCTGCATCACCTTCTTCGAGATAATGCATGGCCCGCTCGAGGAGCGGCTTCGTAGTATTCGACGCGGAATGATTCACGATCGAAGTCGCACAGTGACCATAAGTCCTGAGAAGTACCACAATGTATTCTGCGGCAGCGATTTTGACATAAAAAAATCCGTCAGACCGCTCCGAATGTTGCACCGGTCAACGATTGCAGCCTCGTTACATAATGACGCGCTGTGGTGTATGTGGGCAACATAATGTGTCGCGGGATAGTCTTGACCTTACCAGGCGCCTGTGTCACTTTGAGTCATGTGAAAAGCAAACCCGTCGAAAGGCGGGGACGCAAAACCACCGGTCTACGGGATCGTTCCTAGGACGGCGGGGTTGCCGCAATGATGCACCAACTGCAGCATTTCTCAAATTCCTGTTGTAAGACTGGCTTCGCTGATCCGGCGGCGCCGTTATTCCCAGTTGTCACATCCATTGTGCAAATCCCTGCGCCCGACATGTGCAACGTCTCGCGACTGCGAAACGTCGGCACGGTCCTGTACCAGTGTTCATTCAAGCCTGATGAGTCAAACCATTGTAGGGGGTGTGACAATGCCAACACGCGGGGGAACCAATACCGGATCCGGGGTACCGGACGGCCGCAATAGGGCCGCAGCAAATGCCCAAAGGCGTGCCAGCGCTGGTGAGCGCAGGTTCGTCATCAACTTGTGTTCGTCGATGTCGCCTTTCACAAAGAGCGATCTGCCGAACTTGCCGATCCTGAAAAGACATAGTGTGTTCACTACGCACACTGTGGAAGAAGGCCGCGATCGATACCGATTGCATCTGGGCACTTTCCAAACCGAAGCGGATGCGTTGCTGACGCTGTCAAAGATACGTCGGAGTTTTCCGACCGCGTGGGTAGTACAAACTTCAGCGCACAGCAGCAAACTGCCAAAACCGGAGCCGCTGCCAAAACCCAGAGCGCGGCTCAGTGAACACGGCCGCAAACCGGGTGCCGTGGGGCAAGGCTCAGCGTCATTACTGGCGACCGGTAGGGTGGCGCCGGGCAAAGGCGAATCAAGGATCGTGGAAACGGGTACTGGCAGCTTTTACGCCGTTCATCTCAAATGGTCCCGGCGGCCATTCGATCGCCATTTGATTCCCGAACTGCCGCTTTTGAAGTCTCACAAACTTTACGCGGTAGAGGCCCAGGAACAGGGCAAGCACTGGTACGGACTGCGTCTCGGATTTTTCCCGAGCAAGGGTCCGGCCGAAAAGGTGGCCCGGGGTCTCAAGCGTGAGTTCAACAAACCCCGGGTTGAAGAAATTACGAGCACCGAGCACGCGCTGGCTATCTCGGCGTTTGATCCGATGAGCACCACTATCTCACTGCGCCGCCCGGAAGGGCTGCCCGGTACTCATAGTGTGTCGGCCGATGAAGCATTTCCGAAAGCGGGGCCGCAGAAACCGGCCGGCGTGAAACGGTCACATAGGCCAGCGCAGGCAAAAGCAGCTCAGCGGGTGACTGCGGACACGAACAGAACACCGGACCCGGCGTCAACCTCCGGACGTTTCAGCCTCAGAGAGCTAAAGCGCCGGGAGGGTGTTACGAAACTTCCCTTGAGCGGCAAGGGCCAGTCTGTCGCGCGCCGGCTGTTCGAGAAGTTGAGAAGCAAGGTGCTGCAGCGCACCGGGACCGAGTGATTTCCGGAACAACCGCCTGACACATCGGCACCTGAAAGAAAGGCGGGTTCGTGGCGGTGGCATCAGGCCACCGCCGCATTTTACAATAGCGGCTGCTCTTTGATGAGTTGCACAGGGGGTTGGCCGTGCGTCGCAACCTGACATTCCTGACTTTCCTGGTTCTGCTGGGCTCACTGGCTGGCTGCGGGCATTCCGACGAGGGTGCCGAATTTACACGGACCGTAGCGGGTGAAGAAATCCTGCGCATCACGAACAACGAAGACAAGGTCGATCTGGTGCTGACGACCGACGCTGTCTACATGGAACTGTCCGCACAGGTTCTTGATGAGATCCATCAGGAACTGGAAAAGGAACGCGAGGAAAAAGAAGACAGTGGGTTTGCATCCGGTATCAAGAACATGGTGCTCGACGGCGTCGAGCAGATGATGCAAACCAAGGTCGAGTACGATCTGGATGAGATCCGCGAAATCCGCTGGGACGACGGTGAAATGATCTTTGAGGTCGAGGGCAGCAGCTACATTTCGTTCGACGCGATCGAAGTGGACGGCGACCGACCGGTACTGGAGACATTCAATCGACGGGATGCACTGGAATTTATTGCCGAATTCTATCGCGTCAAAGGGCAAATCATATAGTGCCGGAATCGCCGCCGAGTCTTGTCTAACCTGACGCCGCAACCCGGCGCAACATCCGGGTTTTCTATTTCAGTTGGCGCAGAGCTGATTTGTAACTCCGGTAGCGATTTTTTACACTCTCGTCCCTGGTTCGGACTTCCTTCGCATTCTGTTTCAGCTGATTCTTCAGCGCTTCATACTGCCAATTGAGCACAGCGAGTTCTTCTTCCTGGCCGATAGGATCATCCGTAGCAATCACAGAATGCAACTCGCGGCCGAATTCCTCGGCCATGTGTTTCTGCTGCTGCAGCCAGTGGCTTTGTTGATCCCATTCGTAGCGGGCAGCGCTGCCGGTCGGCGACCTGGGGCGTTCCCTTTCGGTTTCCCGCACGCGATCGATATACCGATGTACGGAATTAAGATTTCTCGCAGCCTGGTCGAAGACAGATAACTCTTCGGTTTCATTGTCCGCATCGGCGCCGGCGGCTTCAGACGAGGTCGAGGCGAACGGCGATACAAACATGAGGACGACAGCCAGGCCAGTTGCTGCGGCCAATTGAGAACTTTTGCGCCATTCAAAAATCATGGACCCATCACACTCACGCTCTGACGGTCAATGATAATCTTTTTTTCGTGCCGAGTTGGCCGATCAGGCAGCGGCACTGGATCGGGCGGCTGCCATCACCCGTTCGGTCAAGACCTCGCCATGTTCACGGAGGTCGTAGGTAACCCGCTGGCTCGGTTTGTTTATGTCTATGAGCCGTGCCAGATCTATCGGTGTGCCGATCAGTACCAGGTCGCAGTCGACTGCGTTGATGGTTGTCTCCAGATCGGCGATCTGCTGTTCACCGTATCCCATTGCCGGTAAAACGGTCCCGATATCCGGGTAGACGTCGAATGTATGGGCGATCCTACCGGTCACCCACGGTCGGGGATCAACGATCTCGGCGGCACCCCACTTTTCTGCGGCGACAACACTGGCACCAAAAGCCATTTCGCCGTGCGTCAATGTTGGCCCGTCTTCGACGGCGAGTACGCGTTTGCCGGCAATGGCGCCGGGGTCGGCAACGCGGACCGGTGACTCTGCGTGAACAACGGCAGCATCCGGGTTGATGCTTGCTGCATTGGCTTCGACGATTGCGACGTTTTCCGGCAATGCGCTGTCAATCTTGTTGATGATGATAATGTCAGCGCGCTCGAAGTTGACGTTGCCGGGCACATATTGAAGCTCATGGCCCGGGCGGTGCGGGTCCGCTACTGTGATCCAGAGATCCGGTTTGTAGAAGGGCGTATCGTTGTTACCGCCGTCCCAGACAATCACGTCAGCTTCCTGTTCGGCTTCTTTGAGTATCGCTACGTAATCCACTCCAGCATAAACGATTGCGCCATTGTTGATGTGTGGCTCGTATTCCTCACGTTCCTCGATCGTGCAGTCGTATTTATCCATGTCCTCGAGATTTTCGAATCGCTGCACGATCTGTTGACCCAGATCGCCATAAGGCATTGGATGACGGATCACCACTGTTTGGAAACCGGCACTGCTGAGGATAGACACGATGCGGCGTGAGGTCTGGCTTTTTCCGGCACCCGTTCGCACTGCGGTTACCGCGATCACCGTTTTTCGCGAGTCGACCATCGTTGCATCGACATCAAAAATATCAAACCGGGCGCCGGCTCCCTCGACGACGGCACGCCGTTGATCGAGAAACTCAAGACTGATATCGGAGTAAGCAAAAATCACTTCGTCAACCTGATGCTCTCCGATGAGTTCAACCAGCTTTGATTCCCGGTGAACCGGGATTCCATCGGGATACCGTGCGCCGGCCAGAATCGGCGGATAAAGGCGATCGGCAATACGTGGTATCTGCTCAGCAGTGAACGCAACCACACGCACTGCGGGATTGTTTCGATAACAGGTATTGAATACGTGAAAGTCCCTGCCGGCAGCACCCATAATGATGACGTTTTTCATCGCCACTCCTTTCCAAGATCCATCTCGCCCGGGGCCGGGCGCAAGCGGCGCAAATTTTACTAAAAACGGTGCGCATATTGCCCGATCTTTGCCCGAACGGGCAAATCTGCCTGAATTGAGGGTGTCCTGTGCGACCTGACCTGTGGGGAGATCAGCCTATTCGCTCCGGCAAAGGGTTGAGTCCGGGCCTGCCCGGAAGGCTTTCGGCAAGGTAGTCGCCATCGGCTCGGGCGCTGCTGCGTACGCGATGAGCAGTGCGACACTCAGCAGAGGTCCGACGAGCGTGACGAGTACCTTAACGGTAACCGCCATGGTCAAAAGAGAAACCGGGACCGCCAGCCGTTGAAACCGACGCCGGCGGTTCCTGTCAGGGTGTGGTTTCGCCGTGTATGACCCCAGCGTCGGCGGGGGCGCTGCGAGCCGCCGGAGCGACGATTACGGGCTCGTCGGTCGAGACCTTTTTCAGCACGAGTAGTCATGGCGCGTACCTCTTTTGTAATTGGTTATATGTATATTTGACCATTACATGATACGCGGGTATAGTAATTAGTCAACCCCACATTTGCTCATTACACGTCGCCTGACTATGGCTATCGAATCGAATCCGGACAATCAGGAAAATCAGTTCGACTTCATCGCTGGTGAGCTGTGCCTGGATTTCTGCAACAGCGACGAGACGCTGGGAGGGCCGGCACACTGGTCTTATGAAGATCTGCTCGTGTGGAGCCGGCAGGCCGGCTCCCTGTCTGCCCACGACGCGGCGGCTCTCGGCGAGCTGGCCAGGCAAAACGCCGCTGCAGCCGGCCGTATTGCCAGGCGGTCACTGAAGCTGCGTAAGGGACTCCTGAGACTGTTCTACTCGATCGTCCATGGTGATCCGGCAGCGCGGGAGGATCTGACGGCAATCAATGACGAAGTCACCGATACGATGTCTCGGACACGCCTGCAATACACTGAGTCGGGGTACGAACTCGATTGTTGTGGCGATCCAATGCAGTTGTCGCAGCCGCTTTGGCCCATCGTTCGATCGTCTGTCAATCTGTTGACGTCCGGTGATTTTGACCGGCTACACGCCTGTGGCGGCGATGACTGTGAATACCTGTTTCTGGACGCTACGCGTAACCGCAGTCGTCAATGGTGCGACACGAAGGTCTGTGGCAACCTGGCCCGCGTTCGCCGGCACCGGGAGAAGATAAAGGAATCCGGTCTTCACGGCGGCGCGTGACCGCTGGCCTGGTCCAGCATTCAGGGCGCGGCGTCAAGAAAAGCCAATATTTTCTCGCAAACCGGATCCGTTGCCCCCGGTGATAGGATGTCCCCGGCAAGTACGTGCTGTTTCGGGTCTTCAGCGTTCGTGATTTCGATCAGTTGCTTGTGCGTGGCGCCGAGCTTCGCAAAATATTTCTCGGTTTCTTCCGGGTCGACGATTCGATCGTTTCTAGAATAGAGAACGAGTGTAGGTGTGACGATATCCTCATACCGCACATTCCGAACATCCTTGACAAGCTTCATCAGATCCAGAGCGGCGATAGACGGATACTTCGTAGTCCAGTAGCGGGCCTGAAGTTCATTGATGGTCTTCATTTTGTAGGTCGGCCCGTGCAGTAACCTCACGATCGTCCACCCGAAGGGCCACAGCAACAGCCGGGCCAGCCGGTTTCGCGGCAGAAAGTTGGGCGACATCAGAACCATCGCGTGGATGTCGGGGGACGGCGCAAGGGCGACGGCCTGCAAGATCAGCGCAGCGCCTGTGGACACACCCATCAGTATCATGGACTCGCCCAGGCGCCGGCCAATGGCCATCGCCTCCCCGACGTCGGCTTGCCACTGTTCCAGCGTAGCCTGGGCCAGCGCTGTTCCGGTGCTGCCGTGTCCCGTCAGGCGGGTGTAGAAGAGATTAGCGCCGAGGCGGGCTGCAACCCGATCCGCCAATGGCACCGTTTCCTGCCGAGTGGCCGAAAAGCCATGTACATAGACGACGGCGAACGGCGTCCTGGCGCGCGACACAGAATCCGCGCGAATAATCTTTTTTTCGGTGCCGGGAATGAGATCCACGACGCGGCCTTCCGATTCGGCGAGAAAACGGTCCAGGTCGTCAGGCAGATCCATCGAGACTCAAGCGGTAGTTGCCGGCGCGGTAATTGTGCGCTGTCGCCATCGCGGTGGAAAGAGAGCGGTGAGATATTCTCTGCCACTTTTCGCCACAATCTGGCACCAGCTTGCCTTTGTCCGGGCACTCTCCGGTCACCGTCAACGGTTTAAATCTTTCTCGTACCGAGAATGGAAACGAGAGGTCGAAACCATGTGGAAAAAAATGATTGTTACAGGATTGTCCGCCGTTTTGTTGACAACTTCGGCGATAGCGGGAGACAAGTCTGTGGAAACTGGCGCCGGGTTCGGTGGTGGCGCGATAGTCGGAGCCATTGTTGGTGGTCCGGTCGGGGCCATCATCGGTTCGGCCGCGGGAGCCGTACTGGGTCGACGTGTGCACGAAGCGGGTAAGGTCGGGACACTGACGGCCGAACTCAATCAGGCGCGTGGCGACATGGATACCATGCAAGGCGCACTGGACGATGCAGCGCGAGATCTGGCACTGCTTCATGACCGCGTTGCTCGTGACGAGGATGTGCGCCGACAGGTCGAAAACCTGAGACTCGAAGTCCTGTTTCGAACCGACAACAGCGAGTTGTCAACTGAGTCGGCGGCACAATTGTCCAAACTTGCGCTCCTGCTGGACGCAATGCCGGAGCTTGGTGTACGGCTTGACGGATATGCCGATCCGCGTGGCAACACGGACTACAACGTGCAGCTCTCTTCACGTCGGGCAGACAGTGTGAAATCGCTGTTGCAGCAAAACGGCGTCGATCAACATCGCATCACTCTGGTTGCACATGGCGAGGCCAACTCGACATCTGCCGCTGGTGATCTCGATGCCTATGCCATGGAACGTCGCGTCAGCATCAGTCTCGATGTCAACGATGATGTCACGACCGTTGCGAATATCGAGTAGCTGGTCCATTTGTGGGTCCGATTGACCCCGCCCGGGGCCGGGCCGCCGGGACTTTGAAGAAAATCTGGTCCTTTCCCTACCGGCGGTCTGGCCCCACTTATCAGGCAACAGGGATCAGGAAACAGGTATCAGCGGGTCCCCACAATAATCGCCGGCGCGTTTTCTCCTGACAGATTACTCGCCACCCTGTGTGACGGGGAGGCGGTAATCGAGTGGCGGGTCGCGATCGCCGAGAAGCGGCGTATACACAAAGTTGTCACCACGTTTCTGGTCCAACTCGGCGCGTGCCGATACCAGGTACGATTCATTTTCGAACAGGTCTATTGCTGTCAGGGCGAGGACCTTCGCCGCCACTTGCAGCCCCTTGATTCCCATTTCGGTACCACCGGCTGCAATCGCCTGCCAGCTGTGCGCCGGGGTGCCTGGCACCCAGGTTGCAGTTCGCAATTGTGCCGTCGGCGCTGTCCAGCTAATGTCGCCGACGTCGGTTGAACCCATCTGGAGTCTGTCTTCGGACGGCTGTATATCCTTCTGCGAGTGCAACGGGTACTTCGGCTTGTCCAACGTCGTGTAGATCTTCCCGGCAAACTCGTTTTCGTCTTTCGAATAGTTTACTCCGCCCACGCGGGTCAGGTTTTCAAGCAACAATGCCGCGAGCGTCTCGTTTGGGAGCATGCTGTAATTCCCATGCATGATTTCGATGCTAAGGGATGTCTCGGTACCCATGGCCGCACCTTGAGCGGCGGCTTCCGCTCTGGGCCAGATCTCGCGCAACGTGTTGATATCGGGGTGGCGGATGTAATAGTAAACCTCTGCAAAATCCGGGACGACATTCGGTGCCTTACCGCCGGACGTGATGACGTAATGGATCCTGGTTTCCTGCGGTACGTGCTCCCGCATCAGGTTCATCATGAAATCGAATGACTCGACACCGTCGAGCGCTGAACGGGCCTTCTCCGGTGCACCAGCGGCATGAGCCGAACGGCCGGTGAACCGGAAGCGTGCCGACCGGTTGGCAAGATTTGGCTGGGTATCGACACCGTTGTGGTCTGACGGATGCCAGGCGAGGACAGCATCGACATCATCGAAAAGCCCGCCACGTACCATATAGACCTTCCCTGACCCGCCTTCTTCGGCTGGTGTTCCGTAAAGCCGAATCGTGCCCTGATGGTTGTTCTTGTCCAGCCAGGATTTGATTACGATGGCTGCGGACACTGATCCGGTACCGAGCAGATGATGACCGCAGGCATGTCCGGCGGTCTTGCCAAAGTCGAGTTCCCGGTAAGGAGCCACCGTCTGAGAAATGCCCGGCAAAGCATCAAATTCCGCGAGCAGTGCAATTACCGGACTGCCGCTGCCCGCGCTGGCAATAAACGCGGTCGGAATACCGGCCACACCGGGTTCGATGTCAAATTCGGCGCCGCGCAGCGTTTCCTGCAACAAGTCACTGCTGCGAGCCTCCAGGTATCCGAGTTCGGCGTATTCGAAAATTGACTGCGCAATCCGGCTGTCAGCGCTGTAACGCTGTGAGACGGCCGCAAGGATTTCATCATCATTTTGCGCCACTGCCGGCGGCACCAGGCCGACAACAGCGATAAGGAGCATCAGCAGGCGGGAGTGTGTCAACGGAATAGTCTCCGGCAGGTAAATCGAGACGGGGAGTGTGCCATATCGACCACAGATTTACCTTGCGGGGAGGGAAGACGTGCACTAGGCTGCGGTCGTTTCGTGTTATCTGGTTCCCGAGTGCCATTCCTGTCAATAAGACTGTTGGCTCTGGCGGCCGCAGGTTTGTCAGCGTGCGATCCACTTCCGCAGATTGCCGACACAACGTTTCGCGTCGAGATTGACGTTCCGGAGTATCGGTCGGATGCAGGCCCGGTGGTTCTGATCGACGAAGCGCACCACAACTTTCATACGGCCGACGGGCGCTACGCGACTTTTGCCGGCATTCTTCGGGCTGACGGTTATGTTGTCCAGCCGTCTGTCCATCTGTTCACTGCGGACGTACTGCAAGCGGCCGACATCCTTGTTATTGCCAACGCCCTGCATGAACGGAACGTCGACGACTGGTCCGTACCGACGCCGTCGGCCTTTACCGGCGATGAGATTGACGTGGTGGAGCAATGGGTTAGTGACGGTGGCTCCCTCTGGCTCATCGCAGATCACATGCCATTTGGCGGTGCTGCACAGGACCTCGCGATGCGTTTCGGCATCCACTTTACAAACAGTTATGACATTGCCACGGAGCAGAGTATCGCTGACATTACACCGTCGCTGCTACGCAAAGATCCCGCCATATTCCGTCGTACACGGGGCACGTTGATGGCAAATCCGGTCACTGACGGTCGTGACTCGACTGAGCGCGTTGATGAGATAGCCACGTTTACCGGCCAGGGATTCTCAGTCGACGAACCTGCGTTCGCTCTGCTCGAATTTGCTAAGCAACGAAAACTCGTGTTTCCGTCCACGGCCTGGGAGTTCTCGGATCAGACACCGGTAAAACCAGCTGCGGGAATGATTCAGGCCGCCATACTGGCATTTGGAACCGGTCATGTAGCCGTATTCGGTGAGGCTGCCATGTTTACTGCTCAGCTGCAGGGCCGTGAGCAGGATGCATTCGGTTTGAATTCGGACAAGGCGAAAGACAACGTTCAACTGCTGTTGAACGTCGCACATTGGCTTGATGGCGACTGATAGTGAAAAGTGAAGCGGGAAGCGGGAAGCGGGAAGCGGCGCTGACGCGGGAAATTACTGCGAAGACGCCCTTCGGACGCCTTCGTGGTCAATTATTGTCATTTTCAGCTTTTGTGTCTGTTGCTGGCAGCTGCCGCCAAGATGCGGGCGCATAAAAAAGCCGGGCACCGCAGTGCCCGGCCCCGATCGCCGATTGTCGTCAGAATTTTTTGCGGAACCCGAGTGAAATCACCGGGTACAGTTCATAATCTTCAATTTCGTCCGCGAACTCGAACTGCTCGAGCGCGATTGATGCCTGGAATCCCGCATCGCCGGCCAGCGTGCCGTCGGACGCAATCGTGATCTCGTCGAGACGCTGGTAGAGGACGCCGAGATCGATCGACATGGCAAACGTCGGTGCCAGTGGGATCGTCCAGCCAAAACCGGCAAATGGCGCGAAGTCTTCAAACGTCGCCACGGCCGTCATATTCCCAACCTCAGTCGCGGTATAGGTTGTTCCACCGATGTCAAAAGTGGGCGCCGGCTCATTCAACGCCTGGATCTCATTCAGGTTATAGAGAACACCAGCCGTGATATGAAACGGACCCGGTGTGGGTCGCCAATCTATCGCCAGCGATACCGACTGCATGTCAATTTCGGTGTCGTAGTCGATACCGCCGTAACCCTGACTCAGGTCGTATGAAAACCAGTTATAGCCAAGCCGGGCCGAAACGCCGGTCAG